>JAISKK010000135.1 GCA_031260965.1 Desulfovibrio sp.
CCACTGTTTCGGGGTGGTGCTTGGGGTTATGGCTGCCGTCAACCACTGCACAAGCATGGTGATCATTGAGGTATTCAATCCCCTGAAAGTGCTGTCCGCCGTGCAGGATGAGCGTTGCACCGCCCTTTACGGCGTCCCTTCCATGTTCTTGTCCATACTGGAACACCGCCATTTTTCGCGCTACGACCTGTCCTCCCTGCGCACCGGGATCATGGCCGGCTCCGTCTGCCCCGTGCCCCTGATGCGCCGGGCCATGGAAGATATGTATCTCAGGGATCTGACTAACTGCTACGGTCTTACCGAAGCCAGTCCGGTGATGAGCCAGACCACGGCCGACGACGACTTCCGGCACAAGACAGAAACCGTGGGCCGGCCCATGCCGGGCATGGAAGTGCTGGTCGCGGACCCGGATCTGCTTCCGGGGCAGGTTGTGGAGGTTCCGCGCGGTGAACAGGGCGAGCTGGTCTGCCGGGGCTACAATATCATGAAGGGCTATTACAAGATGCCCGAAGCCACGGCCGAGGTCATCAACTCCGAGGGCTGGTTGCGTTCCGGAGACCTGGGCAGCATGGACGAAGAGGATTACATAGTCATCAACGGCCGCGTCAAGGATATGATCATCAAGGGCGGAGAAAACATCTACCCCAGAGAAATAGAAAATTTCCTCCTGGCCATGGACAGGATTCTTGATGTCCAGGTGGTTGGCGTGCCCAGTCGCCGTTACGGCGAGGATGTGGTTGCCTTCATCATTCCCAGAGAGGGCGCAAAACTGAACAACCAAGACGTGCGCGCGTACTGCAAGGGCAAGATAGCCTGGCACAAGGTGCCGCGCTACATCGCCTTTGTCGATGCCTATCCCATGACCGGCAGCAAGAAAATACAGAAATTCATACTGCGGAAAAAGGCTGTGGAGATGTTCGGCGAGGCGGCGGGGCGTTAGGTCGCGGTCCTTGCGGGCCGCCCGGATTTCCCTGTTGTTTTGCTTTAACGCCATATTTGCGAACAGGAGCGCCTGGCATGAGCAACGGCATTTATATCGGCTCGACCACGAACCGGGCGGGCAAGAGCCTTTTGACCCTGTCCCTGGGCCTTCTTTTGCAGAAGGCCGGATTTTCCGTGGCTTACATGAAGCCGGTGGGCGGGCTTCCCCAGAAAAAGGACGACCTCATTGGGGACGCCGACGCTTTGGTGGTGCAGGAGCTTCTCGGTCAGGACACGGCCCCGGATATTCTGAGCCCGGTCATGCTGCCGGAAAAATTTCAGTCCCTGAACCCGAACAGAGACCAGTCCCAGTCCTTGGGGCGCATAAAAGAAGCCTATGAACTTATCTCCAAAGGCAAGGACCTCTGTCTTGTCTCCGGAACCGGCGTTTTCCCCTGGTCCGGCTACGGCGTGGGCGCGGACGGACTGGCCGTGCTCGGCGCGCTCAAGCTCAAAGTCCTTCTGGTGGAGCGTTTCCGGCGGAAAATAAATCCGGACCGTCTGCTCTGGCTTAAGGAGTGCCTGGGCCCGAATTTGCTCGGCATCGTGCTGAATGACGTGCCGGACGAGGAAATGCGTCTTGTCTCCGGCGATCTGCGGCCCTGGCTGCTGGCGCGCGGCATCCCCGTTTTCGGGGTGATCGGGCATGAGCCGGAGCTGGAATCCATCCGGGTCATCGACCTGGCTTACGGTCTGAAAGCCAGAATTGTGGCCGGCAACGAGGGGGCGGACAGTCAGGTGACCAGTTTTTTTGTCGGGGCCATGCAACCGGAAAATTTTATGCTCTCCCTCAAACGGCAGACGGACTGCGCGGTCATTGTGGACGGAGACCGCCCGGATATGCAGCTTCTGGCCCTGTACTCCAACGCCCCTTGCGTGATTCTGAGCAACGACATTCCCCCCCTCGAAATGATCCGGGCCAGGGCGGAGGAAAAAAATATTACCCTCATCTGCGCGCGCGAAGATTGTTTCCGGGTGGCGCGTAAGCTTGCAGCGCTTATGAAATCAAAAAAAATCCGGGATTTGAAACAGGTCAGGGCCGGGGTTCAATTGTTGGAAAACAGCCTTGATTTTCGTTGTATACTTGATAAGATAATGACAAACTGAGGCCACCCGCGGGCAACGCTGTCAAGAGAGCAAACGCGGGTTTCATTACTCTGCGTTAACATATAACGCGTTCGCCCTGCAATCTGTTGGCGATTGCCGGGGATGCGAGGGAGGTTTTATGGCAAATATCGACAAAGAGGCGGTTGACCTCTTCCAACAAAAGGCCGCCCCTGTTTCCATCAAAATTGTTGAAGTCCCAGGCCTGGATGAGGCCATGGCCTATGCGCTCGAAGTGTGTGAGAAAAAACAGCCCTGCGAACTCATTCCCGTTGCCGAAGGCAAGTTCTCGGCGGGCGATGGGGGAGATGCCCGTGTCGTGTGCGTCCCCAACCTTTCCGACAAAGAGTATAAAACTTTTGCGGATCTGGGTCAGCCCAAGGGTTTCACCATACTGCGCAAGGGTATGCGTTCCTATCTGTCCGGCATAGATGTGGCCTTCACCACCGCCGGAGCGGCTATTGCCGATACGGCCACGACCATTATCGAAAGTATAAGCGAAGAAGTGCGTCTGGCGACCATGCTTGCCGAAATCCATGTCATCGCCCTGAAAAAATCCCAGATCAAAAAATCATCCTATGACGTGGAAGATTATCTGCAAAAAATTATGGAAAAAGGCCCCGCCTACACGGCCTTTATCTCCGGCCCAAGCCGCACGGCTGATATTGAACGTGTACTGACTATTGGTGTGCATGGTCCCCTGGAATTGCACATCGCGCTGGTGGAGGGTTGAAATGCAAAGCGCCAAAAGCATGAATGAATATCACGGAGAGATCCAGGAATCGCTCGATAATTCCTTTCTGCGTCAAGCTCTCGACAAGTTTGCCGTGGCCTATAAAGCCAACCGCCTGACCATCTTCGCGGACATCAATGAAAAGGAGCTGATCAAAGAGATCGCGGACGCCAAGGACGAATCCCTGGACAAGCTGGAAGATCTTTACGTGCAGTTCAAGGCCGAAGCGGAAAAACGCGGCGTGCAGGTCCACCGGGCGGACACCGCTGCCCAGGCCAACGAGATAATCTGTAAAATCGCCGCCGAAAACAACTGTAAGAGGATCATCAAATCCAAGTCCATGACCGCCGAGGAAATTCACCTCAACCATGCCCTGGAAGGTGAAGGCCTTGAGGTGGCGGAAACGGACCTTGGCGAATGGATCATCCAGTTGCGCCATGAAGGTCCGACCCACATGGTCATGCCCGCCATCCATCTTTCCAAGGGACAGGTGGCGGATACCTTTTCCGATGAAACCGGCAAGAAACAGGAGAGCGATATCTCCCTGCTGGTCAAGGTGGCCCGGCGTGAACTGCGCGCCAAGTTCGCCAACGCGGACATGGGCATTTCCGGAGCCAACTTCCTTATCGCCGACACCGGAACCGTCGGCATCTGCACCAACGAAGGCAACGGCCGTCTGACCAGCACCCTGCCGCGCGTGCATGTGGCTGTGGCCGGCATCGATAAGCTGACCCCGAATATCCACGACGCCCTGCGCGTCATAAAGGTCCTGCCGCGCAGCGCCACCGCCCAGGCCATCACCACTTACGTGTCCTGGATGACGGGTTCGGCCGAACACAGCCTGAACCCCGACAAGCGCAAGATTATGCATGTCGTGCTTGTGGACAACGGCCGCACCGCCATGCTCAAGGACGAACTGTGTCGCAGCGCTTTGCGCTGCGTGCGCTGCGGTGCCTGCGCCAACGTCTGTCCGGTCTATCGTCTGGTAGGCGGACACAAGATGGGCTATGTCTATATCGGGGCCATCGGTCTTATCCTGACCTATTTCTTCCATGGCCGGGAGAATGCCCGCAATCTGGTGCAGAACTGTATTAACTGCGAGGCCTGCAAGGACGCCTGTTCGGCCGGTATTGATCTCCCCGCCATAATCCATGAAATTCGCGCCCGTCTCGTTGAAGAAGAAGGCGCGCCTTTAAGCTCCACTCTGCTTTCCACAGTTCTCGAGAACCGCAAGCTCTTCCACAGTCTGTTGCGGTTCGGCAAATTCGCGCAGCGTCCCGCCACCGGAGGGACCAAGTTTATCCGCCATCTGCCGGAAGTATTCATGAAGGGCCAGGGTTTCCGCGCCCTGCCCGCCATTACCGCCAAACCCTTCCGGGACCGCTGGGCGGAGATAAAACGCATTCTGCCGACGGAAGGCAAACTGCGCGTCGGGATTTTTGCCGGCTGCGCCCAGGACTTCATCTATCCGGAGCAGCTTGAGGCGGCGGTTAAAGTGTTAAGCGCCAATGGCTGTATCCTTGATTTCCCCCTGGAGCAGAGCTGTTGCGGTCTGCCGGTACGGATGATGGGCGAGCGCAAGGCTGCCGAAAGCACAGCCATCCGCAATATCCGCGCCTTTGACCCGGCCCGTTTTGATTATATAGTCACGCTCTGCGCTTCCTGCGCCTCCTATATGAAAAATACCTATACGGAGGTGCTGGAGCATCACAACATGCGCACCGAAGCGCAGCAGTACGCCACCCGGGTCCGGGATTTCAGCTCCTTTGTGACGGATGTGCTCGGGCTTACGGAAGAGAACTTTACCAAATCCGGGGAAACCGTCTGCTACCATTCCGCCTGCCACCTTTGTCGCGGTCTCGGCGTGGTCAAACAGCCCAGATACCTGATCAACGCGGCAGCCGAATACAAGCCCGCGCCGGAAGAAGACGTGTGCTGCGGCTTCGGCGGCAGCTATTCCATGAAGTTCCCGGAAATATCCGGGCAGCTTCTGGATATGAAGCTGACCAATCTGGAAGCCACCGGGGCATCCACTCTGGTAGCCGACTGCCCGGGCTGCGTAATGCAGTTGCGCGGCGGTGAGGAAAAACGCGGCAACAAACTGAAGGTCGAGCATATCGCCGAGCTTCTGGCCAGACAGCTTAAGTAGGTTTTGCCTTGTAACGAAACGGTTACAAGTTTCAAGCCCCGGTACGGAAGTTCTCCTGCCGGGGCAATCTCATTCTCGGAGAATGGCTGTATGCTGACAGAAATTTTGGAAAGCGCAATGCTGCTTGCCTTTGGAGCGGCCTGGCCGGCAGCCCTGCTGAACCTTTTGCGCAGCAGGACCGCCAAGGGCACGAGCCTTCCCTTTCTCATCATTGTGCTGGCGGGATACATATGCGGGATAGGCGCCAAAGTGGCGGCAGACACGCTGAATTATGTGCTCGCCTTTTATATTCTCAATTTCGTTATGGTCAGCGGCGCTGTTGTGCTGTACTTCCGCAACCGCAAGCTGGATCAGAAGCGGGCGGGCCGGGCTGATTAGGCAGACGCCCCAATTGAGGGCTTGTCTTTTTGTTGCGGGCACAGCAAAGTGAGGGTATAAACGACCCAGCCTTTTGCAAGGCGCGTTGTGCTGCCGAAAAATTCCTTTTCCGCGCAGGCCGCGCTTGTTCAGGATAAGTCAGCTATGAAAATCGCCCTGGATATGTTTTTCCCCCTCTATTTTCGCTACGGCATCAAAATGGGTCTGGCCTGCGTGGCCGCCTATGTGATTTCTTTTTTCATCGGTTCCGATTATGCCGTGTGGGCCTCGGTGGCGTCGATAATAGCCATGCAGATCAATGTTGCGGAATCCATGCACGCCGGCTTTCTGCGCATCGGCGGCACCGCCATCGGAGCGTTGCTCGGCGCTTTGCTCCTCTATTTCCTGCCTCCGGTCTCCTGGTTCATGATGCTTATACAGGTCTTCGGCATCACCGCCGTCTGTGGTTATCTGGCCCGTTACACCCTGATGTCCGCCGCTACGGCCATAGCCGCGGTAGTGGTTCTGATTGTGGGCTCCCAGGCCTTGAGCGAGGGCAGCGCCAACGCCATCGGCTTCGGTCTGATGCGCGTTACGGAAATCGTCATCGGGGTGGGCTGTGCTTTTTTTGTTTCTCTGGTTTTTTGGCCCGTCCGTCTTGTGGACACCCTGCGCGCCGACCTCGGCATGCAATTCCTTGAAAGCTCGCGTCAGTTTGACGCCATTCTGCGGGGTTTTCTCAAGGGCACTGAGCTGCCTTATGACATGCTCAACAGCATTGAAGGAAAAATATGGAACAACCATGAACGGCTCTCCAAGGCGCGCCGCCATGAGTCTTTTCTCTACCGGTATGAGCACAGGGTGATGAACCAGCAGGTCATGACCCTGGACCGCACGGCGGAATCCCTGCGCAGTATGCTGGAGGTCTTGAACGACTATCAGGAGGAAACAGTTGATCCCCTGATTGGAAACGAGCTGCGCGATCTCGGAGACTCCATCATGGCCACGCTACGCCACATGGGAGGGGCGAACCCGGCCGCGCCCGCCCCGGATTTGGTGCGCGGCCTCACCAACGGCGTGGGTCAGGTGGAGGAAAAACTGAACAAAATCAAGCGGGAGGAGGGCGCGCTGGAGCGTTTCAGTCTGCACAAACTTTTGCAGATATTCGCTTTTTACCAGGGAATACGCCTGTTGGCCGAGTCTCTGCTTATCGCCCTGGACCGGATGCAAAGAAAAGCTGACAAGTAGCCCTTTTTGATCATGCCGCAGCGCGCCCCCAGAAACCGCACCTTGAGCCTTTCCGCAAGTGAAAGCGCCGCTTATGCGGCGCGCTGTGCCGTTTTTGACGAAAAAGCCGGGATTAAAGACGGCTTTTTGAACAATATCGTCCACGGCGACATCTTCGCTGTATCTCCCTGTCTGCCCGACAATTTTGTCGATTTGCTCATAGCCGATCCGCCTTACAATCTGAACAAGAATTACGCCAAGTCCAGATTTCGGAAAATGTCCGAGGCCGACTATGCCGCCTTTACGGAAAAATGGCTGATCGGATTAAAACCCGCCCTGAAAAAAAGCGCCTCGCTTTATGTCTGCTGTGACTGGCCGGGGAGCCTGATCCTGGGCAGCGTCTTGAACCGGCATTTCAAGGTTCGGAACAGGATCACCTGGCAGCGGGAAAAAGGCAGAGGGGCCGTGAAGAACTGGAAAAACGGCCTTGAGGATATCTGGTTCGCAACCGTCTCGGATGATTATGTCTTTAATCTGGAGAGCGTGAAGATACGGCGGCGCGTCATCGCGCCTTACCGCGCGCAAGGCAGACCCAAGGACTGGACGGAAAGCCCGGCGGGAAATTTCCGGGATACCAGACCCTCAAATTTCTGGGACGACCTCTCCGTTCCCTACTGGTCGATGTCCGAGAATACCGAGCATCCGGCGCAAAAACCGGAAAAGCTCATGGCCAGGATTATCCTGGCCAGTTCAAAGGCCGGAGATGTGGTTTTTGATCCCTTTGCGGGTTCAGGGGCAAGTCTGGTCGCGGCGCGCAAGCTCGGGCGGCAATATGCCGGTGTGGAACGTGAACTGCTGTATTGCGCGCTGGCGCAGAAGAGGCTGGAACTGGCCACCGCCGACCCCGGCATCCAGGGCTATGCGGACGGCGTTTTTTGGGAGCGCAATACTTCGGTCTGGCAACGCAGATATTCCCCTAAAACAGATGAACATTAAAATGTACATCTGCTCTGCAAGAGTTTGCGGGCAAAGTCTATTTGTCCGCGCTGCCGCCCAGACGGGGAAGCGCAGGCACGGGAGTCGCGGCATCGCCGGTCGGCGCCGGGTCTGCTTTGGGCGTTGCCGAGGGGTCATTGACCTCAATCTCGACGATGGAGGATTCCTTGCTCATTTTTGAGGAGGTCAGCATATTGTAGCCCAGGGAGGTGACCAGAAAAATCACAGCCGCTACGGTGGTGAGCTTGACCAGGATGCCTCCGGCGCCTGTGCTGCCGAAGAGGGAGGAGGAGCCGCCGCCAAAAATGACGCCCATGCCTTCCTTCCCGGACTGCAAGAGGACCAGCAGAATCAGAAGCAGGCAGATAACAATGTGTATGGTCAAAACTGTATTTTCCAAGGGATGCTCTCCTTAATCTCAGGCGTAAAATGCTCTAGGATCGATGCCCGGCAAAAACTATGCGGCTGAAAGAATCAGCCTGTAGAGAAGCTCCGCCTACCAAGACTCCGTTAACATTGTCAAGACTTATAATTTCCGGGGCGTTTTCCGGTTTTACGCTGCCGCCGTATAAAATACGCAGTTCGTCACCCTGAGTGGGAAAACGGCGCTTAAGAAAAGAGCGGATCAGGGCGTGGGCGCCCAGAATATCCGGTGGCGTCGCCACCCGTCCCGTGCCTATGGCCCAGACCGGCTCATAGGCGATAGCGAGATTCTCCGCCGGCACGGCGTCCGGGACCCCTGCCAGTCCTTCCGCAAGCTGGCGTTCAAGCACGGGGCGCAGCATGGCCCCGTCTCTTTCCCCGAGGGTCTCGCCAATGCAAAGCATCACTTTGAGCCCGGAGGAGAGGGCAAAAGCGCATTTTTTTCCTATAAAATCGTCACTCTCGGCAAAAAGGGCGCGGCGTTCCGAATGTCCCACGAGTACATGGGCGCAGCCGCAATCCAGGAGCATGTCCGGGGATATTTCGCCCGTAAAGGCCCCTTCCCGGGCCGGGTAGCAGTTCTGTCCGCCGAGTTGGACGAGAGATTGCGCGCCCGCGCTGCTCAGGGCCTCGAAGCAGGCGCGCAGGGTGGTAAAGGGTGTGAAAAGAACAACTTCCCGGTCCGGGGGCAGATTTTTGACAAGAGCGGCCAGATCCCGCGCACTGCGCGCGGCCTCGTCAAGTTTCTTGAACATCTTCCAGTTGGCGGCCATCAATAATTTCATGTGTCTCTCCCCTTCGGGTTAACGGCAAAATTGTCCCAAGTCAGAATGAGAGCGTCCTCGCCGTTGTCTGCATAATAAGCCTTTCTTTTTCCGCACAGCGTAAAGCCCAGTGAACGGTATAAGCCCAAAGCCGGAGCGTTGCCGGCGCGCGTTTCCAGAAAAATTTTCTCCAGTCCCTCGGTCCGCGCCCGGTCCAGAACTTTGCTCAACAGAGCGCGGGCATAACCGCGCCGTCGGCAGTCCGGGCGCGCCGCGATATTGTAAATCTCGCCTTCGCCGCCGGCCCGATGCAGGACAAAGCTTACATAGGCCTTGAGGGCCGGGCCCCTTGCGCCTTGCGGGCAAAAAAGACCCAGAACCAGGAAAGGAGCCTTTTCTCCGGCCTCCAGGATGCTTGCATACTGCCCGGCGCTGAAGCCGGAGGAGAAGCACCCGGCTTCAAGGGCTGCCAGATCCTGCGCGTCTTTCCTAACAAGCCGAACAATGCTATAGTTCTCATCCGGGCGCATGGTTTTTCAGTATAGCGTTTTGATGTCTGTTTGCAAACCGGGAAAACAATGGGCAAGCAATTTTTTCAGAAAAAGAAGGCGGGCGGGGAAAAAGAGGAAGTTGGCTCGCGCATAGGACAGGTCGGGAACCGGATCCGGGCCGCGGGCACTTATATCCTGTCCGCCGAGTCTTTCACCCAAAATAAACGCGCTGAAGCGTGCCGGGATTTGCAGGAGACCCTTGGGCGGGAACTCGGCGCGGAAGATACCGCCCTGCTCTGTGAAGTGACGGATAATGCGGGCCGCCTGCTCATGTGCATGCCGGCAGATGCGGCCAGGCACAAAGCCCTGCGCCTTAAGGTCTGTGTACTGGCTCTGCGCTCCGGGAACGCCAGACTGATCCTGCGCCGCAGGGTGCGCGGCGGATCTGACCGGCGCGGTCTCTGGGGCCTTTATTGCGGCCATGTGCTGGTCGGAGAAGCGGGCGAAGACGCAGCTTTGCGTCTGCTGGCCTCGGAAGGCGGCCTTTTGGGTCTTAAGGTGGAGAAAATCGCAGATTCCGCGTCAGGCGCGCCCGGCGCACAATTCAGCCTTTTCAGGGCGGATTTGCCGCCCGGTCTATACCCCGCCCACAGTCCCGACCGGGTGCTGGAAGTGGACAGGGACGAATTGGACGGGCTTGTCAAGAACACCCCGGAATTATTGACGCCGGAACTTATCTGGGCAGCCGGGGCGGGACTTTTGATCTCTTGAGAGGATAATATATGCAGTTATCTGCGCCTTCACGTTTTGCATTGCGCGTTTTACGCGAGCTGGCCCGCGCCGGGGAAACCGGACCTCTGCCGGTGGCCCTTCTGGCCCGGAGCGTTGGGGTTTCCACCCAGTTTGTGGAACAGATTTTAAAACCCCTGCGCAATGCAGGAGTGACGCGCGGCGTGCGCGGCGCCGGCGGCGGCTACCTGCTGGACAGACCCCTGCGGGGTATTTCTCTGGGCGAGATCGTGCGTCTTATGGAAGACGGCGTCACCATGGCCGTATGCTGCGGCGATAAAGCCAACGAGTGCCCGCGCGACGAGGCCTGTGCGACGCGCAGGGCCTGGGACAGGATTTCCCGGCAGATGGAAGAAGAAATGGAAGCCTTGAGTCTGGATGTTTTTTTGCGCGAGGACTTTGTCTGTCACCGGGAGAATGCCCCTGCCGTTTCCGGTACAGGCGCATCGACCTGATTAAAAAAATTTCTTGACCGGCTTGTGAAGCGGGCATATGGTAACACAAAAATAAAAAAGGTGGTACGATATGCGCTTATTTTTTAGTTTCGTCTTACTCAGTTCTTTGCTTTGTCCGGCCGGGCAGGCTCTGGCGCATTTCGGCATGGTCCTTCCCTCGCAGAGTTTGATCATGGATGTCGGCACAGCTAATCTGACGCTGGACCTGAAATTCTGGCATCCCTTTGTCAACGAGGGCATGGACCTGGAAAAACCCGCGGCTTTTACGGTTTATCATAACGGCAAGACGAAAAATCTGCTCCCCGGTCTCAAGGAAGGCAGCGAGCAGGGCAAGCGGGTCTGGCAGGGGAACTATGCCGTGAAGGAGCCCGGACTCTATGCCTTTGTCATGGAGCCGCGACCCTATTTTGAAAAAGAGGAAGACAGATGGATTCTCCATTACACAAAAGTTTACGCCCAGGCCTTCGGGGATGACGCCGACTGGTTCGAACCCTTGGGGATCAAGGCCGAGATAGTCCCGCTTACGCCTCCGGGCGATCTCTATGCGGGAAATATTTTTCAGGGCCGTGTGCTGATAGACGGTAAGACTGTGCCGGAGGCCGAGGTGGAAATCGAGTGGTATCCCGGCCGGGACAAGAAGGGTCAGGCGCCTTTCGCCTCCCTGATCACCCAGACAGTACGCGCGGATGCCTCGGGAACTTTCTCCTTTGTCGCCCCGCGCTCCGGCTGGTGGGGTTTTGCCGCCCTGAGCCATGATGGTAAAACCCTGCCTCTGGACGGAAAAGAAAAGCCCGTGGAGATCGGAGGCGTGCTCTGGGTCTTTTTCCATGAACTTTTGCCCGCCCTGCCTCTGGCCGGAAAATAATGACGCTGCCGCGCTGCGATACGAGACGGCTACGCGCCGCCCCTTCCCTTTGCGAATTGCCCCGGCCGGTCGGCAGCGAATCGCGCGCTATTCTGCTGCCGGTCTGTCTCCTGCTCTGGATTATCCTCGGCGCCGCCCCGGCCGCTGCGCATTCCGTTTTTATCTACGCCTGGCAGGAAGAGGGCGGGCGCATATGCACGAACAGCTATTTCAGCAAAAAAAACAAGGTACGGGGCGCGGAAGTGCGTATGGAAAGCCCGGAAGGGCAAGTCCTGGACAGGGGCGTCAGTGGTCCGGACGGCCTCTGCTGTTTTGCGGCCCAGCCGGAGACAGGCGATCTGCGTTTTATCGTCAATGCCGGGCAGGGACACCGGGCTGAATTTCTGCTGCCCGGAGTGCAAAGCGGCCCGACTTCCCGGTCCGAACCCGCCTCCCGGCCCGGCGTAAGCTCCCGGTCCGGCGCTCCCGTCGAGGCCGATCCCTTCCGGGAACCCTCCTTACGCGATATCGTGGGCGGGATGGGCTGGCTGGTCGGACTGGCCGGGTTGGGCGCTTACGCCGTCTCCAGAAGGAAGAAGGGCTGATGCACATCTCCGAAGGCGCGCTTTCCATTCCCGTGCTGGCGGGCGGCGCTGTTCTGGCCGCGCCCGCTCTGGCCGTCTCCCTGCGCCGTCTGCCCCCGGACCGTCTTATGAGCGCGGGAATCCTTGGCGCGGCCTTTTTTGCCGCCTCTTTGCTGCATATCCCCCTGGGTCCGGGCAGCGTCCATCTGATTCTGAACGGACTGCTCGGCGCGGTGCTGGGTGTTGCCGTCTTCCCCGCCATAAGCGCCGCCCTTGTGTTGCAGGCTCTGCTTCTGCAATTCGGGGGCCTGACCACACTGGGCGTGAACATTTGTATTATGGGCTACCCGGCCCTGATCTGCGGATATTTGGCCCGACCATATTTTCAGGCGGCAAACAGCAAACGCGCTTGCGCCGCCTTTGTCTGCGGAGCGGGCGGGGTCTGCCTGAGCGCCCTGCTCGCCGCTCTGGCCCTGGCCCTCTCCGGTGAGGCCTTTTTCGCCCCGGCCCTGAGTATTTTACTCTATCACATCCCGATCATGTTTCTGGAAGGCTTTTTGACCATGCTCATAGTTGCCTATCTGGCCCGGACCATGCCGGACATCCTGGAATACAGCCGGGGTCGCCGTGAATTTTGAAGCCGCAAGCGCTGTTCTGGCCTTTCCGCGCATCATGCCGGCGCAGCGTAAACTGCTTGCGGCCCTGCTTTTTTCTCTGTGCGCAGCCTCCCTTGCCCATCCTTATCCTGCCTGCGCGGCCGCGTTTTTTGCCTTTTTGCTGCTCCCCTTCTCCGGTCTTGAAGCACGTTTCATCCGCAGACGGCTCCGCGCGATCAATCTTTTTCTGCTCCCCCTCTGGCTCCTGCTCCCCCTGTCTTTTTCCCCTCTCTCTCCCCCGGTTCCGGACGAGACGATCCTGCCCCTCGGGCCTTTGTTTATCCTGCCCTCCCGCTTTGCGACGGCTTTGCTGATTACCCTTAAAGGCAACGCAATTGCGGCCGCTCTTCTGGCTCTGACCGGAAGTTCAAGCCCGGCTGAAAATAACCGCGCCCTGCGCAGTCTGCATGTCCCGGACAAAATGATCGCTCTGCTCATTATTATTCAGACCAACCTGGAACTTATGTCCAGAGAAAGCGCGCAGGTCTTTCAAGCAGCGCGCCTCAGAGGCTTTGTCCCGCGTAGTTCCCCGGCTTCCTGGCGGATATACGCCCGGCTGATCGGCCTGCTTCTTTTGCGTTCCTGGCAACGGGCGCGGCGCGTGGAACAGGCTATGCTCCTGCGTGGTTTTGCCGGTGCTTTCCCCTCCTTCCCCCAAAGCGGAACCGAATGCCGCACTGACGCAAATGCCTGCTCCGGCGCTTTTCGCGTCTGCTGTCTGACCGCCTTGCTGCTTGCCGTCTGGGACTTTATGATTTAGATTCTTTTCCATGCATGGAATTTTGTTTGACCACGCCCGCAAATCGCGCATCGGTCTGCCCGAGGCCGTGTTCTGTGAACACAAGAGCCGCGAGGCTCTGCTGACACTGTTTGAGGATTTGGGCAGAACCCCGGACAAACCTGTTCTTTTTACCCGTCTCGCCCCGGAGATTTTCAAGGATCTGCCCGTTGCGCTTCAAGAGCGCTATCAGTACGACGAGCTTGCGCGGGTAGCCTGGTCGGGGCTTATGCCCAAAAGGGAGAAGGGCAGTGTCGCGATCGTCTCTGCGGGCACGGCGGACGGGCGCACGACCTGGGAGGCGGCCCGAACCCTTGAATACCTCGGCATCAGTAACGCGGTTTACGAGGACAACGGGGTGGCGGGGCTTTGGCGTCTGGCTTCCAATCTGGAGGATTTGAATGCTTTTGACGTGATTATCGTCGTAGCCGGTCTGGACGCGGCTCTGGCTTCAGTGGTGGGCGGATTGAGCGGGCGGCCGATTTTCGCTGTGCCGACTTCCGTGGGTTACGGTATGGCCAGGGGGGGGGAAGCGGCCCTCTCCAGCATGTTGGTAAGCTGCGCTCCGGGAATTGCCGTTCTGAATATAGACAACGGCTATGGCGCGGCCTGCGCGGCGGCCAGGGTCATCAACCTTGTCGCGCCTTGAACCCCAAACGGGAAACGCTATGAAGATCGGGGCAAAAAGGATACTTACCGTGCGCGCTGTCTCCGGCCTGTCCGGGGACATGCTGCTTGGCGGACTGGCTTCTTTGGCCGGACTCGAGAACCAGGAGCTTGATGCCCTGATCGCGGAGCTTGCAGTCCCGGACCTGAAAAATTGCCTGCATCTTGAAAAGCGCAGCCTGAACGGGGTGGGGGGCGTAGGCTGCCGCATCAATCTTGCGGGGGGGAATGAGGATTACAGTTCGCATGTGCATGGACACAGGCATGAACAGGGTGAGCATACAGGGGATGGCGCGCCTGAACGTGCGGCGCACGGCACTCAGGGCTATCCGGAGCAGAGGCGCGCCGAACTCGATTCTGCCGGCAGCGCGCACGAGCACCGCACCTTTACGGACATCGCAGGACTGATTCAGTCCTCCGCCCTGCCTGATCGGGCAAAGGACCTGGCCCTGAGCGCTTTTTCCCTGCTGGCTGAAGCCGAGGCGGCGGTGCATGGGATTGAGAAGGGTAAAGTGGCCTTTCATGAAGTGGGCGCGCTGGACAGCATCCTGGATGTCTGTCTGTGCTGCCGTATTTTCGAAATACTCAAGCCGGAGCGCTTTGTATGCAGCCCCCTGCCCCTGGCGGACGGGATGATCAACTGCGCGCACGGGATTCTGCCCGCGCCCGCGCCCGCCGTGTTGCGTCTTCTGGAAGGGGTGGCGGTATGTTCTTTCGCCGGGAGCGGCGAAACCGTGACGCCCACGGCCCTTTCCCTGCTCAAGGCTTTGGGCGCGGATTTCGGCCCCTGGCCGGAGATGATCGTTGAGCGTACCGTAATCAGCTATGGGAGCAGGATTTTTCCCGGAGCGCCTAACGGAGCCGTCTGGGCTTTGGGCAGAGGACTGTAGCCTGCGGCTGTCGCATCCCGGAAAAGGATCGGGGCGAAGGACTTGTGTCAAAACTCTAACTTGGCCTGTAAAGAACCTGTCACGCCTTCGCGTTTGCCCCCCTGTATCCTAAAAATCCCGCTCAACGCCTTCATAAATAATCAGGTCAGGTGGGGAACCCTCTAAAAGAAGTGATTTGGAACCTCTATGAAGATAAAGAGTTTCAGCGAACATAGCATTAAAAAAAGGTGAGGCTGCAACTGAAAAGGAATCACCAAAAATCCAAACTTTCAAATTGCCGGCAGCATTTGGATTCATAATTCGTATGGGCGTATCCAACCCTGGTCCCACGGAAGCAAGGGAAGGTAACGATTTTTGAGCTCCGTTAGATTCAATTAAGGTGAGATCACCATGAGGCAGCCTCCAGACCGGAACAAAATTATCACCAGCTACAGCTTTCAGTTCAAACTTACCAATATTTATAAGATCGCCATTATGAGGTGGACCGCTTGTAAAATCAAGATTTCCAAAAGCCTTATCAATCATTTCTGGTGTAAAGTCTAAATGCATCAACAATCCTTGCACTGCAAGATACGCCCCAAAATTATTCCAGTGTGTATCTGTGCGATAATACAGAAGTTTATCATTTTTAGCCTTAAGTAAAACTTCTGTTGGATCGAAAACATCAATACCGGATTCTTGAAACTTTTGAAGTATTGGGCTGATATACCTGTGAGAAGATGGACGAATATCTGTTGGTAGATGCTCAGGATATATTGTGCTTTTGTTAGGTCCGATAAAAATAATTTTTTTGATGCCGTCATATTGCTTTAATAAAGCAATAATAGAAGATGATGAAGATTCAGAATGTGCTGTAATAGCGGGCGAAATTTCACCTGTTAGTTTATCAAGGCACGAATCGTAATCATTACCTAAAAAAAGCCATCCATCATTGCCAATAAAAGCTTTATGAAAGTCTTGCGGCAGGATGTAGGAAATAAAGGCGAATGTGGTTTGTATTTTTTTGCGAACAGCCGCTCGCTCAACGAAGTCCGTAGCAGAAAATGATCTCTGAGGTAAACCTTTTTTTAGATAGACAGTTAAGCCGGATGCCCCAATACAGAAAACCAAACATAATAGGGAGAACACTTTGAGGTTTTTTGCTCGTTGGCCGAAACGGATAGGGCGTTCCACATATCTATAGGTCAAGATGGCGAGCATAGTTGCGAATATGACGCATATAATACGGACAAAAAACCATGACCATGTACCGCTCAGTCCACCGTCCATAATATGTGCATAGGAAAGGAACGGCCAGTGCCATAAATATAAAGGATAGCTTATTAGACCAATGGTCACCATGGCTTTATTTGAGAAAAATACTCGATTCCCCCATGCTTGTGAACTTGATGCAATCAGGCATACCGTACCAAGTGTTGGCAATAAGGCGCGAAAACCTGGGAAATGCTGCGTAATTCTTGTAGTAAAAATAGCAAAAAGCAACAAAATAATGCCAAATATAGAAACCAGTGATGAAAAAGTGCGTCCGTTATTATCAACAGAATCAAGAAACAAAAGTTTTTCACAAAAAGCATCAATCGTTGTTTTTATTTTTGATATAAAATAAACAGGCTGTCTATCTAACGTTGCTACGACAACCCCGGCCAGTAGCTCCCAAAAACGTGTATATGGAGAGTAGAAATCTGCAATAGGGTTGCGACGATAAAGGTGCGCATTAAAAAAGAAAGATACTCCCAGAATTAGCACAATAACTGTGAGTGGGCGGAATCGTTTTTTCCAAGTGAAAACCAGCAGACAAGGAAAAATTATGTAAAACTGCTCTTCTATGCCAAGACTCCAAAGATGAAGTAGAGGCTTTACGCTGGATGCAACATCAAAATATCCAACTTCTCGCCAGAAAAAAATGTTAGATAAAAAAGCCGCGCCGCCAAAGACATGTTTACCTAGTAACTGATACTCATCAGGGTATAAAGAAAACCAACCTGAAACAAGTACTGTGCACAAGACCAGAAATAAGGCAGGGAAAATACGCCGGATGCGCCGCGCATAGAAGGTTAAAAAACTGAATTTCTCCTTGGCGAGGTCATCTAAAATAATACCGGATATCAAGAAACCCGATATAACAAAAAAGATGTCTACTCCGACAAACCCTCCTTTTAATATATCAGGAAAGGCATGGTAGCCGACAACAGCCAGAACAGCTAAAGCGCGCAAACCATCAATGTCAGAGCGATAGCCCATTTTGGGGTTAGCATTGTCTGTCATGCTGCCACCGGTTGGGGGCAGAGACAAACTATAAACGACAAAATCCGTTCTTCCATTTGTCTGGATATGGATAAAACCAGGACAGATATGGGAAAACGGGTGTTTTATAGCGGTGTTAAGAGAGAGAGAGAGAGAGAGAGAGAGAGAAGCAAGAAGCGGGCCAAACCTAAGGGTTTCAGCCGGCAAATCAGGGTACAAGGCTAAACTTTTTGCTCCTGTCATCTCCATCCCGAAAGCCCATAGCATTATGTTGATATAATACTTTGCGTCAAATAATGGAAAAACCAACTTTAAGTCAAGTCTCTCACGGAAAAATCGGATAGACACGCGTAGAGCGGCAAGCAGTTTCAACACGACCTGAAATTTCATTAAAAGTACATAATTCGTTGACAAATCGTTTTCATCCCAGTTAACTGTCGCCATGAGGTGAGGTATGGACTTTTATACAGCAGTCGACGGCGGATTTTCTGGCTGAACGCCAAAGTCCCATGCTCTAAAGGCAGAAATGACATGCAAGGGTTAAATTCCACGTCAAACGTCGCAGACTCGAATTATAAGACCCGGTAAAAGGACGGAGCGGATTATAATGTATGCAGAACAGCCGGTGATCGTGATTGTTGACGATAATATCGCGAACTTGCGTCTTGCAAAAAACGCATTGGAAGGGACATACGAAATTTTTACGTTGCCCTCGGCTGAGAAAATGTTCGATCTTTTGAAGCGGAATAAACCTGCTTTGATCCTGCTTGATATTGAAATGCCGATAATGGACGGGTATGCCGCGATCAAGATTTTGAAGCAAGATACTGAAACAAGAGATATACCCGTTATCTTCCTTACCGGCAAAGAGGATGAAGAAAGTGAGCTTGTGGGACTGAGTCTCGGCGCTGTGGATTATATATCAAAGCCTTTTATGCCTCGATTACTATGTCAACGCGTTGATCTGCATCTTACAATGGAGGCGCAAAAACATAAATTGGAAGATCAGACCAGGATATTGGAGGAAAAACGCCTTGAATTGCAGAATTTCAACAATAATCTGCAAAATATGGTCAATGAAAAAACCGGCAAGGTGTTGGAACTGCAGAATGCTATTCTTAAGACTGTGGCCAATCTGGTGGAAAGTCGCGA
>JAISKK010000024.1 GCA_031260965.1 Desulfovibrio sp.
TTTGAAACTGAACAAAATTACGAGCCATCATTAACCTCTTGTGTTTACATAATCTTACATCATACTGAATCACAATACAAGAGCTTATTTTAGTACGTAATCAGGTTGATTTATACAGCCTGAGCTGGCAACGCTTTTTTTGCGAAAAGAGCAAATTTGGAGCAAGCGGAGCAAAAATTATTTTTCATATGGCCCCAGGAAGCGTTCACCATTGAAATGAATGAGGTGCGTGGACGCATCTGCCACCCACACCTCCGTTTCCCAAGCGATTTTCCCTAAATAGCGGCTCATTATCGCGCGATTGGGAAAGGCCGTCACATATACGACCCCCGGCTTTGCACCGGAGAAGATCGTTGCCAACTCGTCATGGCGTTTTCCGTCAACAGGGCCGTGGCTGGTCACGGACTCCACTAGGAGCAGCCAATCTTTCTCCTTATAGTAAAGGACGACATCAGGCATTTTGCCGTGGGAGTCTATGGCAACGCATAGGCTGGAAAGCAATTCTTCATCAAAGTAACCCCATTTATCACTGGTATCACCGACATAAACAGGCATGCTCCCCGGCGCAAAGCAGGGGGCAAACACTTCAATGATGGCTTTTATGAGTTCGCTGTGCGCGCCGGGGCTAAGCTCTATATGCTTGCCTTCTGGCAATGAAACGGGAACTTTCACCATATCGCGTTCGCGGGCATACCTTTTTGTCAAACTCTCCTGCTGTTCTAAAAAGTCCTGCAGGCCGGCTTTCCATTTTTTTGTTCCATAAAGGCGAACCAAAACAAGAGCTTCTGGAGCGATTTGATAGACAGCTTTCGGGCTGTTCACGGCGCGGGTGGGGTCATCGGGGTTGTAGAGAGAAATTCCAGCCGCCATGAATTGGTGTATGCTTTGGCGGCGAAATGTTTCACGGGTATTGGGAGCGTAGTTTGTTCCGTAGTGGTCACGCGCCCAGTCCATTATGGGAGTGATGCCAATGTAGAGCGCTTCCGCCTGATTCCACTTCTTGTCTGGCGTCATATTACACAAAGCAAGAAGGCAAAGAGCAGAGCGTTCGTTATGTTGCGCCTTGGGCAGCCCCAACGCTTTGACAATAGCCAAGGCATCTTCAAGTTTTTTCTTTGCGCTCACGCCAATACGACCTCTAAGTGTTGTTCAATCGCTTCTTGCGTCAGTTCTTTTTGATCTCTCGCCCACACGCCAAGTTCCATGAGGGTTTTCGTGGACGGGTACGGGAGAGCGCGTAAGTCCGTGGCATTGACTTGAGTATGCCCGTTGAAACGTCGAAAAAGGGAGTCTATAAAACTGGAGTTCAAATAAATCACAAGGCCGTAAGCCAAATTTTTATCCAAGCCTTTTTTGCGGCAATGGAAGACGTTCAGATGGTTTTCAAATCCCAAAAACGGCTTGTCGGGGAAAAGAGCGGGGTCCACAAAATAGGCCACAATCCGACGCTTTTCTTCCTTGGAGGACAAACGGCGAACTATAACATAGTGACTGTTCGGAAAGAGCCACTTCATCGTTTCCGAGCAACAGGCTATGGCGTTGGGCTTCTTGAATCCTGCCTTGGGCCATTCGGTTTTGCCGTTAAAGTGCCCTGAATACAATAGTGGAGTATCATCGCCTTGCGGCATCTCGCGCAAATATTCCTTGAGGCGAAAATCAACAACAGGCCCGGTGGAAACCTCTATCCCCAAAGCAGCCAAAGATGAGTTCGCCTGGGAAAGCGATCCGGCATAGCCCTGTGCGTTTGGAATGTGTATAAATTTTTCAGGGTCGTCGGACCTGACGATATCCGCGAAAGAATGCTGCTCCACGCTGTAATCATTCATATCGCCATCTGTCGAGGTGGAAACAAGAATGTCCGTTTGCTTCGCATCGCGTTCAAGTTTGATGATGACATTTTCTTGCAGTACCTTGTCGGACTTGAATGCCTCGGTTCTGGACGTAAAGAGATGAATATGCCGGATTGCTGTATGACGTAAAAGGAATTCCCGAAACGGCTTGTAGTATGGGCCGTTGCAAAAGCTGCGCGGTATAATAGCGACCAGTGTTCCCTCATGCTGTAACAGACCAACGGCAAGAGCGACAAAAGCCGTATACAGATTGACCGTTTCAATCCCAACATCACGCAAAAACGCCCGATGCAGCGAACGACTGCTGATCTTTTTATAGGGGGGATTGAGTATCGCATGTGTGAAAGGACGCTGCTTCCGCAAAATGAGCATCGTGGCGTGTTCAATGAAATCAGCATGGTGAATATGCCGCCTGACAGGCAACTGGCCAAGTGTACGGGCGATATTCTCTTCCAGCTTTTGCACCATTGAGGCGTCAAACTCAAATAATGACATTTCACCGCAAGGGAACGGACTGTCGCCATTCCGCAAAGCGTCAAAAAACGCACAAGAAAGACCGCCTTCTCCCGCCCCGGCATCAAGCAAATGAAACTCGCCGGAAATTCTGGGAAAAAGGGAAGCCATAAATGCCGCAATATTTGGCGGCGTCATATATTGCCCAAGAGCCGACTTGCCCGCAGGTTTCACCTTCAGGTCATCTTTTTTTATTGGGGTTTCAAATAATTGAAGCATTTCAAATCCTTATGCAAAATCTGTTGTCATATGTCAGATTCTTCCATTGTACGAGACGCAGACCATCGCGGGGCGTTAACTTCGAATGGTTTTCAAGACTTTTCAACAGGCGGTCAGGCCGGATCTATGCCTACCACGGCGAATCCGGCTCCGATCACGGCCTTTTGCAAATCCTCATCCGAAGCCTTTTCATTGGTCCGTACCACAGCTGTTTTGGAGGCCAGATCAACATTGGCGTCCGTGACACCGGGGAGGGCGCGCAGGGCTTTTTCAACGGAAGCGGTGCAATGACCGCAGTTCATGCCTTCAATACGAATACGTTTTTGCATATCACAACTCCTTTTGCCGGTTGACATTGTAGCCGCTGCGCCTGAATACGCTGCGGCGCATAAAACATCTTCAGCGCCCCCGCCCTTGTCTTTTGAACTTTGCCTGAGCTTGGGCACAAACATTCTCAGCCGCAGCGCGTTCGCAACCACGCTTACCGAGCTGAGACTCATGGCCGCGGCCGCGATCATCGGATTTAAGGTCAGACCCCAAAGACCGTAAAAAACTCCTGCCGCAACGGGGATACCCACACTGTTGTAAAAGAAAGCCCAGAAAAGATTCTGGCGGATGGTGCGCATCACCGCCCTGCTCAGTTGAATGGCCTTTACGGCATCCAGGAGGTCGCTTTTCATAAGCACGATGTCCGCCGCCTCAATGGCGATGTCCGCTCCCGCGCCGATGGCTATGCCAACATCCGCCTGGACCAGGGCCGGGGCGTCGTTGATGCCGTCGCCCACCATGGCGACCTTTTTACCCTGTGTCCGCAGGTCGTGTATCGCATGCGCCTTGTCCTCGGGCAAAGCTTCCGCGATTACCTGCGGAATGCCCGCCTGCCTCTGGATTGCAGCCGCTGTTCCGGCGTTGTCGCCCGTCAACATGACTACTTCAATGCCCATGGCCCGCAGTTCGGCCACGGCCTGCCGGCTGCTTGTCTTGATAACGTCAGCCACGGCGATCAGTCCGAGGGCTTTATTCCCGCGCGCGAAATAAAGAGGCGTCTTGCCCGCGGCGGCCAGAGCTTCGCCTTGCAGCAGCAGTTCCTCGTCCGCAGACACGTTTTTGCTCTTAAGCAGCTTTGCGTTTCCGGCCAGACAGGGTATTCCGTCCAGGGTTCCGGCTATGCCCAGACCGGGGTTTTGGGTAAAATCCGTGACCTTTCTGATCTGCACGCCCTGCTTTTCAGCCTCTCGCAGAATGGCCGCACCGAGGGGATGTTCGGAAAGTTTTTCCAGAGAAGCGGCGAGGGCCAGCAGTTCACCCTCTGCGCCTGAAACGGCGGCGATAAGGTCTGTGAGCACGGGTTTGCCCTCGGTGACGGTGCCGGTCTTGTCCAGGACCATGGTGTCCACAGACTGGGCGATTTCGATGGCCTGCGCGGATTTGAAGAGGATGCCGTCCGCCGCTCCCCGGCCCGCGCCAACCATGATGGCGGTGGGCGTGGCCAGACCCAGGGCGCAGGGGCAGGAAATGACCAGAACCGATATGCCGATGGACAAAGCGAATTCCGGGTCATAGCCGAGCAGGAGCCAGACCGCCGTGGCGAGGAGGGCGATCCCCATGACCACCGGCACGAAAATGCCACTGATTTTGTCCGCCAGTCTGGCAATGGGGGCTTTGGAGGAGGTGGCTTCATCCACCAGTCTGATGATTCGCGCCAGGGTCGTGTCGTCGCCGATGCGGTCGGCACGCATCAAAAAATGCCCGGAGGCGTTGATCGTAGCACCCGTTACCGGATCTCCCTCCCCCTTTTCCAGGGGCAGACTCTCCCCGCTGATCGCCGATTCGTCAAGAAAACCGTTTCCCTCGATGATTGCGCCGTCTACGGGCACGTTTTCGCCCGCCTTGACCACCAGGATGTCACCGACCCGCACATCTTCACGGGCCACGACTTCCTCAAGCCCGTCGCGCAACACGGTCGCAGTCGCGGGCACCAGATCCACAAGTTTGGCGATGGCGTCCGTAGTTCGTCCCTTGGCCCTGGCTTCAAAAAACTTGCCCAGGGTGATCAGGGTCAGGATCATGGCTGCGGATTCAAAATAGAGGTTGGCGGCGAAATGGTGTGCTGTCGCCATATCTGCGCGGCCAAGGGCGAAAAACATTTTATAGAGGGAATAAACGCCGAAGACCGTAGCTGCCCCGGAGCCGATGGCGATTAGGGAATCCATGTTCGGAGCGCCGGCAAACAGGGTTTTGAAGCCTGTTCGGTAGTAGCGGAAATTCACGAAGAGCACGGGGACGGTCAGGAGGAACTGGGAAAAGGCGGCGGCGGCCATATTTTTCGGTCCGAGCAGAAAATCTGGCAGGGGGAGCTTCAGCATGTGACCCATGGACAGGTAGAAAAGCGGGAGGGTAAAAAGAAAGGAGACGATCAGACGCAATTTTGTTTCCCCAATTTCCAGCAGTACCGCGTCCGGGCGCTCTTTGCCTGCCCCATCAGTTCCTTGCGCGCCTCTAAGGGTTGCGCCGTAACCTGCCTTTGCTACAGCGGCGACGATTTTGTCCGTCGAGGTGGCGGAAGGGTCAAAGCCTGCCGTCAGGGTATTTTTAAGCAGGTTTACATTTACATCGGCCACTCCCGCAAGCGCGGCCACAGCTTTGTGCACGCGACCGGAGCAGGCTGCGCAGGTCATCCCGCTTATGTCGAAAAATACTTTCTTTTCATTTGCCAAGGTTGCTTACCCGCTTTTCTTGCGGCGCAGACGCCAAATCAGGAAAGCTGCGGCCAGAACGGCAAGCAGCAGAAAGAAAATGCCGTATCCGAGCCTGTCCATGACGTGCATGAAGGCCTTGCCCGCGTATAACCCCCCATAGGTGAAGCTCACCGCCCAAACCCCGGCTCCGATGGCGTTGAGGAAAAAGAATTTCTTGTGGCTGACCCCGCTGAGGCCCAGCATGATCGGGGTGATGTTGCGCACCCCGTAAACAAAGCGAAAGCCCAGGATCAAAGCCGTGTCGTATTTCTGGAAAAGGCCTTTGGCCTTGTCCAGATTGCGGGCCACGCGGGGGAAATAGGCCAGAACGTCTTCTCCCTTGTGTTTGCCCAGACTGAACATCACCTGGTCCGAAGCGAAGCTGCCGCAGAAAGCGCAGAGCGCGATCAGATGGGGCTTCAAGTTCACGGACTCCGAAAGCCAGCCGGCCAGGACCACAATGGTCTCACCTTCCACAAAGGTCCAGACAAGAATGACCAGATAACCCCATTCGCCGAGCAGCCGGGCCGGGTCCTGACCGGAATGATAGACAAGATGCCCGATCAGACCCAGTAGGAGCAGTCCGATCAGAATTTTACCCCAGTGCGCGCGCAGTATCGCGACAAGTTTGGAAAGAACCACGGTTTTCAGTCCTTTGTTATTACCTGCAAACCAAGGCGGCTGGCAATGCGCTCCGCGACTTCGGGGACAAATTTTTGCGGCCCGAGTTCAGCTTTTTCCCGGGCGGTAAGAATTAGATAGGGGGTGTTGACCAGGGCGACATCGGCGCTGATCCTGTAGTTCGCCGGGAAGGAGTTGTTGAAGTACAGATTCTGGAAATCCATGAATTTCAGGGCATGGGCCGTGGAGTCCAGAACGGCGTATTCGTCCGCGCCCATAAGTCCCTTGTCTTTGGCTGCGATCAGCCCGGCTAGGCATTCGCCGCCCTGGGTACAGGCGATATGTCCGTGCTTGTTGGCCAGGAGCATACTGTCCATGATCGCCTGTTCCGTCACGCGCAGGACCTGGAAAGATCTTTCCCCGCCAAGTTTCTGATATTCGGCGGCCAGAGCCTTGATGCGCGGAAAAGACACGGGATTGCCGATCATCGCCGCCTGGGCGGCTGAAGGTTTGACCTCAACCGGCGCGAAGATCCGCTCTTTGGCAGGGGCGGCGTAATAGCGGTAAACCGGATCGGCGTGCTCCGACTGCACCCCGAAAAGACGGGGCAGGGAGTCAATGATCCCCAGGGAATACAGCTTCAAGAAAGCGTGCAGAACGGCGGTCATGTTCCCGGCGTTGCCTATGGGCACAAAGATGCAGGCCTTGTCCACATTCCAGTCCAAAGCCTGGGCGACTTCGAAGGCGTAGCTTTCCTGGCCCAGGATGCGCCAGCTGTTTTTGGAATTGAGCAGGGCGACGCGATAGCGCGCAGCCAGATATTCCACAACTTTCATGCAGTCGTCAAAGACCCCCGGCACTTCCAGGACCAGAGCCCCGCTGCCCAAAGGCTGCGACAACTGCTGCGGAGTCACTTTCCCCTGGGGGAGAAGGACAATGGATTTGAGGGGCGCGCCCACATAGGCCGCGTATAGGGCGGCGGCTGCCGAAGTGTCGCCGGTGGAGGCGCAGATGGTCAGAACTTCGTCCCAACCCTGTTGCCGGACCAGAGCCTTGAGATAGCTGAAGGCACAGGCCATGCCGCGATCCTTGAAAGAGGCGCTGGGGTTCTGCCCGTCATTCTTGAAAAAGAAGGGTAAACCAAGACGCGCGCGCAGGGCCGGCGCGGCCTCAATAAGAGGGGTATCACCTTCGCCCAGATAAACTATGTCTTCAGGCTCCAGCACCGGGGCGATAAGTTCATAAAAGCGGAAGATGCCGCACAGGGCCGGGTTTTTGCTGCCCGCCCGGCTGTCGAAAAGATCGCGCCAGTAACCTTGGCCATACTCTTTGAGAGCGGTGAAATTTTTGTCCTCAAGCAGTAGTACCTCTCCGCAGTCCGGGCAGGTGTACAGCAGTTCCCCGATGCCGCGCTCGCGCCCGCACCCCAGGCAGTGGTAACGCATGTCCGCGCGGTAGGATGGAAATTTTTTATTTTTCATATTTTATCTCCCGATTTTTTTAGCCAGGGTTTTTCCTCACCGCGCCACAGGCGGCGAATATTTTCACGGTGCGCGTATATAACCAGGACAGAGACCGGCAGGGCCAGACAGAAATCCGTGAAACGTCCGGAGAAAAGCAGCAGAACGGGCAAGAGTGAAACCAGGGTCAGGGAGCCTGCGGAGACGAAGCCGCTACGCCAGATGACTGCCAGGCAGGCCAGTCCGGAGATGACGAGCTGAATCGGGGCCAGAGCCAGAAAAACGCCCACTGTCGTGGCCACTCCCTTGCCGCCCTTGAAATTCAGGAAACAGGTAAACATATGCCCGAGGATGGCGGAGAGTCCGGCCACATAAGCCAGAGAAGATCCGGAAAAGACAAGGGCGGGCAAGGCGCCTTTGAGCAGGTCGCAGATCAGGGTCAGAAATCCCCATTTGAAGCCGCAGAGACGAGCGACATTAGTCGCCCCCACGTTGCGGCTGCCCTCATCACGCGGGTCGATGCCGCAGAAGGTTTTGGACAGGAGCAGGCCGAAAGGCACTGCCCCGAGCAGATAGGAGACGGCCGCCGTCAGGAGAAAAGTCATAATGCCCTCTTTTGGTCAATCTGAAATTTTACTGAACCACTCCCATATTTTCTAAACTGAATCACTGCCGAATTTATCCTTCCATCAGTTCCAGGATCTGCATATCGCCGGGCAGAGGGTCTATCTTGCCCAGGCGGACCTGAACGCGCATGCCCGGATAAATTTTCTCGTCAAAGTTGCGGCGTTTCCCGCGCGCCGTGATCTGCGCCCAGGGCAGGGCCACCGAGATAAAATTCTCGTTTTCCTCTGCCACCACGGCTTCCCACCAGCGTTTGTCGCCCTGCTGGCGGAAAAAGATGTATTTCCAGTAACGCGGCCGCAAACGCTGCACCTGCCCCACAACTTCGCCGGCAGACGCGATTTGGGGCAGAAGCCGGTTCAGTTCCTCTGCGCTGAATACGCCGGAGCCGGAACGCAGATACCCCGCCACCTGTCCCTGGTTCAGCAGATCTACATAACGGCGGATCGGCGAAGTGACGGTCGCATAGGCCTCAAGACCGAGACCGGCGTGGCGGCGGGGGCGGCATTCAAGGATGGCCGCGGGCAGGAGCCGGACGATACGGGCTATGTCCTGGGGATCGCTCCAGACCCCGCAGGCCTCGCGCGGCAGGGCCACATTCTGAGTGCGGTAGAGCAGGGGCAGGTCGCGTTCCTGGGCCCAGGCGGCGACGATGCTGTTGCAGAGCACCATAAGTTCCTCTACCAGCATGTGGGAGAACGGGGCCTCGGGTCCGGAGAGGATATTGACCTGCAGTTCCCCTTTTTCTTCACGCAACTCAAGCTCCGGCTCTGGACGCTCTATGATCACCGCCCCGGAATTGAGGCGCTGTTTCTGGAGCAGCCCGGCCAGTCCCAGAGTCTTGTGGAGCATGGCGGCAACAGGCGTGACCGGGGGCGCTGCGAGCAGACTTTCGCAGTTCGCCAAGTCAAGGTTCAAGGCCGCGCGCAGGGCGCAAAGCCTGGGTCCGGCGGACAGGATCTCGCCCTGATTGCTCAAATGGATGCAAAAAACAAGGGCGGGCCGGAGCATCCCTTCGTCCAGACTGAAAAGATTTCGGCCTATGCTCCCGGGCAACATATGCTCGTCACCTTCGGGCAGGTAGAGGCTGGAGGCGCGTCTTTGCACGGCCCTATCCAGGGGGGAGCGGAAGGGCCAGACCAGGGCGGGGCAGGCCAGAGCCACGCGCAGGTTGAAGCCAAGCGGATCGCTTTCCAGATAAAAGGCGTCGTCGCGGTCCAGGGTGTTCAATCCGTCAATGCTGATATAGGGCTTTTCATCCGGCTCAAGAAGCTCAAGGTCGCGTTGCGCAGCTTCCGCCAGGACCGCGCAATCCCCGGCAAATTCCCGGGCCCAGCCTTCGCCGCGTTCATAGCCTATGCGTTCCAGATGAAAATTATAGTGCGCGGGGACAATCCCCCAGGCTTCGGCCAGAAGCAGGGGCAGGTGCGGGATATCCGGCAGTCCCTTGCACAACAGTTTCCAGGCCCCGCCCTCGTCGCTCTGTTCCGGGTCGGCTATCCGTTTCAGGAGAATGTCCTTGAGCCGCCCGTACAGATCTTCCCGCGCGATCTCCCCTAACTCTTCCCCGTCCAGGGGCGGGCGTTTTTTGGTGTGGATATCCCAGAGTTTGTGAAAAAATTGCGCGCCTGTGGCGGCGAAGGATTCACGCCGCCGGACGCTTTCCGCCTCTTCCAGACGTTTTTGCACGGTTTCGTCGGTAAAGATTTCAAAATCCGGGGGGGAAAAGCGAAAATGCGTTTTCGCGGCCAGCAGGCTATGTCCAAGGGCCGCCTCCCGGTCTATGCCCGGATTGTCCCAAAGCAGTCCGGCCAGCCACTCCGCAGACGCCTGACGCACCTCGCCCTGGGCGAGTTCCCAGATCTCCCGGGCGGAGATTTCGGCAGCCAGAGCAGCGCGTTTGGCGCGGCAGTCCTCCAGGGTCTCATCCATGCGCTGCCGGGACAGATTGGCCCCGGCATGGGGGCCTGTCCAGGGCAGAATACGGCTCTGGGGCAGACTGACTTCCCTTTTGCCGATGGAATAGAGGCGCAGGCGTCCGTTTTGCGCTTCCAGCACCAGCGCCTGCACGGGACCGTTGCCTTGCAGAAACTCTACCAGACAGCCGGGAGAAGGGAACTGGACTTTATCACTGCTCATGAATTGGACAAAATCGGCATCAGTGACGGAAAGAACGCCGGCCGGTGAAAACCATGGCTGCGGGGGGAGCGGCTTCGTTCACAGCCTGGATGGATTCCGCGTCCCGCAATGAGCCGCCGGGCTGAGCAATGGCCGTCACACCCTGCGAGAGAGCCAGGTCCACGCCATCCCGGAAGGGAAAGAAGCCGTCGGAGACGAGCACCGAATCCTTAAGTCCGCCCCTGGATTCCAGACACCGTTCCGCAATGTCTTGCAGCAGGGTCCGGGTCTTTTGATCCTTTCGCGCCTGCTGCTCCAGTTCATAGAGGGACAAGCCGCGCGCCTTGAAAGCCAGAACGTCTTTATATTTGGTACAGGCCTTGTGAATGGTCAGTTCCACGCAACCCACCCGGTCCTGTTCGCCCGTGCCGATGCCCGTGGTTACTCCATTTTTGGCGAAGATGACGGAATTGGAGCTGACACCGGCTTCAACGGCCCAGGCAAAGAGCAGGTCCTCGGCCTCTTCCGGACCAGGCAGACGGGCGACCAGGCGTTTGCCGTCCACCTCCGCCTCGGCGGGCAGGAAATCCGAGGCCGAGCGGATGCGGTTTATGAAACTTTGCTGAATGACCAGACCACCGTCGCTCAAGGATTTGATGTCCAGAAAGGGGATGTCCGCGAATTTACCCAAGTCCGCCAGACCGGGCATTTTCAAGATACGGAGATTTTTATGTTTTTTGATGATTTTCAGGGTCCCTTCCTCATAATCCGGGGCTGCCGTGACCTCAAAATAGGCGGAGGCTATAAGTTCGGCGGCCTCGCGGTCCAGGGGGCGGTTCAAGACCACGGTCCCGCCGAAGGCGGCGATGCGGTCGGACCAGTAGGCGGCGGCAAGGGCCGCGCCGGGACCGTGGTCAGACCAGGCCGCGCCGCAGGGATTATTGTGTTTGAGGATCAGGGCGGCGGCTTTTTTATGCAGGTATTGCAAGATGTTGATGCCGTTATCGACATCTGTGAGATTGATCTTGCCGGGGTGTTTTCCGGCCTGGAGCATATGCTCCTCGCGCAGGGCCGAGACCAGGCCCTGGCCCGCGCCCTTGTAGAGGACGCCGTCCACGTTCAGCCGGCCCTCGACGGCTTCATAGAGAGCGGCCGGCTGATCCGGATTTTCGCCGTAGCGCAGGCCTTTTTTTTCTCCGCCTATATCCCAGAAGCGGCGGCAAAATTCCATACGCTGCTCCCCGAAATGCAGACTTATGCTTTCGGGAAAGGCATCCGGGACAAGGGTCTTATACATCTCCGAGGCTTTTTTCATGCCTTTTCCTGATTTTTCAGCTTTGTAAGCGGGTTATTTTCGGCTAACATACAGCAAGGAAAGGGCAAAAACAAGGCATGAGAGGGTCGGGCATGGCTCAATTTGGAAAGGAAGAAACAGCGACTACGCTCCTGCCGGGGGCCAAAGCCGTGCTGGAGCTTTTACGCGGCCACCCGGAACGGATGGATGAGGTTTATCTGCGCAAGGGGCGCAGGACTAAGGAAAAAGACGAAATAGCGGATCTTTGCCGCGCGGCGGGGCAGCGATTTTCTCTCCTGGAAGCCCCGGCTTTTGCGCGCCTTTACGCCGGTCCCTGCGGCGGGGTTGTGGCCCGGCTTTTTGCCGCCGGGTTCGTCCCTTTGGAGGAATTTCTGGACTCGGTCATGGATGCCCCCCTGCCCCTGGCCCTGATGCTGGATCAGGTCAAGACCCCCGGCAATGCCGGGACCATGGCCCGCACTCTCTATGCCCTGGGCGGGGCCGGGCTGATTCTGCCCCGGCACAACGGGGTCTATCTGGGATCGGAAGCGGCCAAGGCCGCCTCCGGAGCACTTGAGAAACTGCCGGTGACCAAGGTCCGCAACCTGGGGCAGTACCTGGACAGGGCGCTGGACCTGGGCTTTAACATTTACGGGGCGAGTTCCGTCCCGGCCGGGGATGCGCCCGCGCCGCAGGTTTTAAACGCCATGCGGGCGGAACTGCGTTTCCCGGCTGTTCTCGTAATGGGGAGCGAAGACGCCGGCTTGCGCGCCGGTCTGGAAAAACGCTGCAACTACCTGCTGCATATTCCCATGCCGCGTCCCTTTGATTCCCTGAATGTCGCCCAGGCGGCCGCTATACTGATCAGCCGTTTTGCCGCCTGCCGGGAAAAGAAAGATTAAGTTTTTAGATAGTGTAGTTTCGAGATTGACAAAACTCTAACAAACGGAAAATCAAAACCGTGCCTGCCAGGGTTGGTTGCGCGTTTGTCTTCGTCCCATTCCTGTATATACAATATGTGGCTGCAATCAAGAGCAAAAATTTGCGTTGCGCCGGGTCTGTCATTTTCCCCTTGAATTGCTGTGTAAAGCGGATATACTGCGAAAAATGGACCAGTACGGCGCTTGGCGGCCTTGCTCGTCCTCCATGCAGGGAAGTTTCATGAGCGAAACCCATTGGCCACATAAAGATCTTCTGGATGTAGAAGATCTCTCCCTTTCCGAAATAATCCGTCTGCTGGATATGGCGGCCCGTTTCAAAGAAATAAACGAGCGGCCCGTAAAAAAAGTCCCGACCTTGCGTGGCCGGGGCATTATCCTTTTTTTCGCGGAACCCAGCACCCGCACCAAAACCTCCTTTGACGTCGCGGGCAAACGCCTTTCCGCCGACACCTTCTCCCTGGCCGTAAGCGGCAGCAGCATCACCAAGGGGGAATCCCTGAAGGACACGGCCCTGACCCTACAGGCCATGTCCCCGGACATCATCGTCATCCGGCATTCCTCAAGCGGCGCGGCGGCCTTTCTGGCCGAGCGTCTGGACTGTTCCGTGGTCAACGCCGGGGACGGACGCCACGCCCACCCCACCCAGGCCCTGCTGGACGCGTTTACCTTGCGGGAACACTGGGGCGCGGACATGAGCGGCAAAACCCTGCTTATAGCCGGGGATATCGCGCACAGCCGCGTGGCCCGCTCCAACGTGCTGCTCTGGAATAAGCTGGGCGTATCCGTACGCGTATTTGGTCCCCGTACCCTTCTGCCTCCCGGAATATCCACCTGGCCGGCAAAACTTTACGACAATCTGGAGGAGGCGGTAAAGGGAGTGGACGCCATCATGGGTCTGCGTCTGCAACTTGAACGCCAGCAGGCGGGACTACTCCCGGACCTTTCCGAATACGCGCAGCGTTTCTGCATAGGTCTCAAGCATTTAAGTCTGGCCGCCCCGGAGGCCGTCATTTTGCACCCCGGTCCCATAAACCGGGGACTGGAAATATCAGCCGAGGCGGCGGATTCCGCGAAAAGCCGCATTCTGGATCAGGTGGCCGCCGGCGTTGCCTTGCGCATGGCCGTGCTCTTTACCCTTGCAATGCGTAATGAGGTGGAATAAGGTATTTGCTGATGCAAGGCATTGATAAACAAAATATTATTTTTGTGGAACAGGTTCTGGTTCCAAGCCTGGGTCACACCCGTCCCTGTAACGTCCTGGTCAAAGACGGCAAGATAGCCGCCTGCGCCCCGGTAGGGGAATTTGAGGCCCCGGCTGAAGCTGAACACATACAGGGAGAGGGTTTGCGTCTTTTCCCGAGTTTTATTGACGCCCACGTCCATCTGCGTGAGCCGGGCTATGAATACAAGGAAGACATAGAATCCGGCCTGCGCGCAGCTGCCCATGGGGGCTTCGGCGCGGTTATGGCCATGCCCAACACCCATCCGGTCAATGACCGGGCTGCGGTCACGGCTTTTATGCTGGAGAAGGCGCATCTGCATCATCCATATGGACCCAGGCTTTATCCGGTAGGCGCGCTGACCGTCGGTCTGGAGGGGAAAGAACTGGCCCGCATGGGTGAGCTGGCCGAGACCGGCTGCGCA
>JAISKK010000052.1 GCA_031260965.1 Desulfovibrio sp.
GCAGCCTTTTCCAATGACGGCAGACCCGTCACGAACACGGAAATTTTCCGCCGGGGTATGGAATATGCCGCGCAGTGGGGGCGCATGGTCATTGACCACTGCGAGGACGAATTTCTGGCCCGGGGAACACATATGAACGAGGGCGAGGTCTCCGGGCGTATCGGCGTGGCGGGACAGCCCACGGTGGCCGAGGCCCTGCATGTGGCCAGAGACATCCTGCTCTCCGAATACCTGGATTTGCCCGTGCATCTTGCCCATATAAGCTGCCGCCAGTCTCTGGATCTGATCCGTTTTGCAAAGGATCGCGGCCTGAAAATTACGGCTGAAACCTGTCCCCATTATCTCTGCCTGGACGATAGCCGTCTGGAAAATTACGATCCGGCAGCCAAGGTAAACCCGCCCCTGCGCAGCAAAGAAGATGTGAAGTCCCTGCGCCGGGCCGTGAGTGAGGGGATCATCGACATTCTGGTGACGGACCATGCTCCGCACGCCGGGCATGAAAAGGAAGAACCCCTGGATCAGGCTCCCAACGGTTGCATCGGCCTGGAGACGGCCCTGCCTCTGACCTACGATCTGGTCAGGGAGGGGTTGCTTACGGAGATCTCCTTTATCCGTATGTGGCACAGCGCTCCAGCCGCTATTTTCTCCATTCCGGTGAACAATTTCGCGCCCGGAGATGCGGCCGATTTTTTTCTTTTTGATCCGGACTACGAGTGGGAAGTCACGCGCGCGAGCATCCATTCCAAAAGCCTGAATACGCCTTTTCTGGGCGTAAGGCTGCGGGGAAAGGTAAAAGCGCACTGGCTCTCGGGGCAAAGGGTCGTCTGATCCCAAATCGAAATATCTACGAGGAAACCATGCTGCCATCTGCGTTCAAAGACGCCGTTACCATCTGCAAATCCGTGATGCGCAACGGATTTGACGCCCATATAGTCAACACCCCCTTACAGCATGAACTTATTGAAAGACTCGGCGAAAACGCCGTGGACATCGCCACGGACGCCCCGGTGGACGAACTGAAAAAAATCTTCCCCTCCTTCAGCCGCGGTTCCGAATCCCCCTCCGCCGCCCTGCTCGGTCTGCTGGAGGAAAACGGCTGCCTCTACCGCTTTTATCTCATGAACATAGCCGAAGCCACGCGCCCGGAGAGTTCGCTGACCCGCATGACCCCAACCATGATCCTGGGCATGCAGCGTCTGGGCAATATCCCGCGCTCTCTGGTCAGCGGCATGTCTACACTCTCTTCGACAGATAACAGCGACAGCTCCTTCGAGGACTTCGCCTGCGGCCGCATCCGCTTCAAAGGTCTTCCGGACAAGACCCTGGACACGGATTACCTTCTCGGCATCCGCGCCTTTCGTTTCGCCGCGAACCTGGATCTGCCCATAGACCCCAACACCTGGATGAGCATTGTGCGCTCCACGCAGCGCATTCTCAATTATGTCCCGGCCCGCAGCATCATGGAAGAATGGCGTAAGGTGGAAGCGCCGAATATGTGGAAATTCCTGCGGATGCTTTTTGACAGCCAGCTCATGAGCGGTTTTCTGCCGGAAATAGCCGCTCTCTCCCGTGTGCGCCAGACCAGAAACGACAGCGGCGCGGAGGAAAGCGTCCTGGATCACTCCATAGATTGTGTGCGCAGGTATCCGGAAGGGGATTTTTACGACGACTGGGACGGAACCTTCGCCATGCTCTTCCACGATGTGGGCAAACTCTATACCGCTGAATTCTATAGCGGCCGCTGGACTTTTTATGAACACCACCGCATAGGGGCGGAAGTAACGCGCAAGCTCCTGCGCCGCCTGAGCATGTTGCCCGAAGACATCGATCTGATCTGTCATCTGGTGCGCAACCATATGCGCTTCAAATTCATGATGACCGACAAGGGCATCCGCCGTTTCAAAGCCCAGGGCGAGAGCCGGCGGCTCATTGAAATGTCCAGGGCCGATATCAAGGCCAGAGACGACAATTACACGGCCTTTAACCATAACAACAAATATCTTGAACGGGCGGAACAGCCGGAACAGATGCTGGAGCCCTTGCTCAACGGCAACGAAATCATGGAATATACGGGATTAAAGCCAGGACCTGAGGTAGGCCAGATCCGCAACGCCCTGCTGACCGCCCAGATAGCGGGCGAAGTGACCTGCCACGCGGACGCGCTGGACTTTGTGCGCCGTATGACCCACTGACTCTGAACGACACCACGCCTGAGGATGCCATTTATGGATAATGCCCTTAATCTGGACGACATCATAAGCGCTTATTACGATGCCAAACCTGACGCGGAAAACCCGGCCCAGCGCGTAAGCTTCGGAACCTCCGGACATCGGGGATCGTCTTTGTCCGGAAGTTTCACCGAACAGCATGTCCTGGCCATCACCCAGGCCCTGTGCGATTACCGCAGAAGCCGGGGTATCGACGGTCCCCTTTTCATAGGCAAAGATACCCACGCCCTCTCCGTCCCGGCCATGGAAACGGCCCTGTCCGTGCTGGCCGCGCACGGCATCGAGACGCGCGTCCAGGCGGGGGATCTGCCCACGCCCACTCCGGTGATATCCCACGCCGTCCTGGTACACAACGCCAGAAGCGGTCCGCGCGCGGACGGAATTGTCATTACTCCCTCCCACAATCCCCCGGAAGATGGGGGCTTCAAATACAACGAAGCGCACGGCGGCCCGGCCGGCACGGAGGTGACGGGCTGGATTGAAAAACGCGCCAACGAATATCTGGGCAAAAGCAACCGGGATGTCGTCCGGCTCAAGGAAGGCAAAGCGCGCGCGAAGGCCTGCGTTAAAGAAATTGACTATATCCTCCCCTATGTCCGGGATTTGGAAAACATCATTGATCTCAAGTCCGTGGCCGCCTCCGGGCTGCGTCTGGGGGTCGATCCCCTGGGCGGCTCCTCTCTGCCTTTTTGGGAACCCATAGCCAAAACTTATGGTCTCAATCTGAAAGTGGTAAACACAGCTCTTGACCCGCTCTTCGCTTTTATGCCCCCGGATCACGACGGGAAAACGCGTATGGACTGTTCTTCCCCCTTTGCCATGGCAGGACTGATCCGCCTCGCCCCCAACTTTGATCTGGCTTTCGGCAATGATCCGGACGCGGACCGCCACGGCATTGTCACTCCCGAGGGGCTTATGAATTCCAACCATTATCTCTGCGCGGCCATCTGGCATCTGCTCAGCAAAGAGGGGGGACGTCCGCAGGGGGCGGGCATCGGCAAAACCTGCGTCAGCACCAGTATCATTGACCGCCTCTGCGCCCATTTCAAAGCCCCGCTTTATGAAACGCCCGTTGGCTTCAAGTGGTTTGTGGAAGGACTTTTGAACTCCACCCTGCTTTTCGGGGGAGAAGAAAGCGCCGGGGCCTCTTTTCTGCGCAAAAACGGAAAAGTCTGGAGTACAGACAAGGACGGCATAATCCTCAATCTTCTGGCGGCAGAGATGACTGCCAGACATAAAAAGAATCCGGCCGGGATCTATGCCGGGATCACGGGCCGGTTCGGAAAAACCTTTTTTGCCCGGCAGGACGCCGCCGCCTCCAAGGCGGAGAAACAGGCCCTCAAGGATTTGAGCCCGGAAGCCGTAACCCGCAAGGAACTGGCCGGCGACCCCATAAGCCGCGTTCTCAGCAAAGCGCCCGGCAACAAGGCCGCCATAGGCGGGATCAAGGTTGAAACCGCCCGAGGCTGGTTTGCGGCCAGACCCTCCGGGACCGAGGACATGTACAAGGTTTACGCGGAAAGTTTCGTCGATGAACAGCA
>JAISKK010000047.1 GCA_031260965.1 Desulfovibrio sp.
GTCGATAATTTTAATAATGCTAATATACGGTATGATATTGAAAATAAATTCAAATATATTCTTGAATGAATAGGAAATACAACTGGAGCATTAGCAGCAAATACAGTAGTAAATGTAGCAAATTATAGGTGTGGTGGTTCTGGTGGACTAGGTGGTTTAACTCGTAGTGCTTCTGGAAGAACTTATGCTCAAAGAATTGCTGGAAATGGTACAAGTTTTTCAGGTGGTGCTGGAACTGGTGGAATAATGTATGAAGCTAATGAAGCAGGATATAATCAAGATGTTAGAAGAAGTTCAAATGGTGGTTCTGGTGGTTTAGGAACAGCATATGGTGGAAATAGTGGTAGTTCTTATTCTGCTGGTGGGACTGGAAATATAGGTGGTGCTGGAGGTCAAAATAAAGGGTTTGGTAATGGTGCTTTAGGAAATTCTGGAACAGGAGGATTACTGATTATTATTGCTAAGTCGATAATAAATAATGGTTCTATTGTTTCTGAAGGTACAGCAGGAAAAGCAGGAACAAATTATAGTGCTGCTGGTGGTGCTTCGGGAGGTGGTGTGGTGAATATTTTCTATCAGAAAGAATATATCAATAATGGGACAATAAGTGTTGCTGGAGGTACTGTGGGTACTACAGGAGGATCTAGTTCTGTTGCTGGTGGTAATGGTTATTTAGCAATATACAAACATTCTGGATTTGTATTATAACTATTTGAAATAATTATAGTTTTGTAATATATTGAAATTATTTGATTAAAAAACTTTGGTCTGTATACTTATTTGTATAATAGAGCGTAAAATTTTACGCTTGAGATTGTTGCTTGACGGCGCAGTGCATCCGCCTTGCAACACTCTGCGCCGGAACAGATTACACCTGAGATTGTCACTGCGGAAGAGACGAAAAACAATCCACCAGATAGTCGACAAAAAGACGAATACGTTGCGGCAACAGGGTGTTTGCCATGACAACACTCAAGTCCACGCTCGCATGCCTCCATTCCGGCAGCAGGCGTATGAGTTCTCCTGATATTTCGTATTGATGAACTTGTGCCGGGATAAGACAGGCCACCCCCACTCCGGACAGGGCAAGATCCAGAGCCACGCTGTTGCTGTCCACAAAATACCTGGACTGTATGGTAACAGCTTCTCTATATAAATCTTTATGCAAAATCCACTCATTGCCGTCCTGAAAGCGTACAATACAGGGAAGCGTCGCTATGTCATCCGGAGTATATGGAATACGATATGCGGTAAATAATTTTTTAGAAGCGTAAAGCGCCGGCTGCAAGGTAAACAACTTGCGTATTTTTAAGTCTGAATCCGGCAAATGACCAGAACGTATATTCAGATCATAATCATCAAAATGCAAATCAACCCAACGATTGCTGATATAAATATGCAAGTCTATGCTTGGCCATTTTGCAGCAAAACATCCCAATTTTCCATTCAAAAATTCATAGTACACTTCTGAAGGTAAAACCAGACGAATACTGCCGTGCGGTCTTTTCAGATTATTTTCCAAGGCGCCAATTGCGGCATTCGCTTCCGTGACAATAGTCTCGCAATGTTTAAAGAACAATCTGCCGCTTTCTGTGAGTTCAACTTTGCGTGAATTACGGAAAAAGAGCGGAATGCCCAATTCTTTTTCCAATTCCGCTATCCTCCTTGAAACCGTCGATAAGGGCATATCCAGAATATCGGCCGCTCTGGTAAAACCCTTTTGCCTGGCAACTTCCATGAAAACAGGGATTTCCCGTAATAATTTATCCACAACCCTGCCCTGTCATCCCATTTTTGGGATATAATATTCAGTATTAATCATTTACTACTTATCGCTGAAAGTATATTCAGGTCAACCACTTTTATTTTTTTGGAAGCACCTGAAATGCAAAAAAATATGCACAATTTACCGTTCAAGGCTGCGCTGGCCGTCGGCATAACCCTGTGTCTCTGTTTGCCGGCGGGCTGTGACAACGGCGGCCGGGGGAACCCGCCGAATGCGGCAGCAAGCGTAGCGGTGGAGATCATCCACCCCCGGACTGTGACTTTTACAACAGAGCTTGCCGGGCGTATTTCGGCTTTTCAGATTTCCGATGTGCGGCCGCAGGTAAACGGCATTCTCCAGAAGCGCCTGTTTGAGGAAGGGACTGACGTGCAAGCCGGCGCTATTCTCTATAAAATTGATCCCGCCGTCTATAAGGCCAACTATGACGCCGCCAAAGCACAGCTTGTCCGGGCCGAAGCCAATGTTCTGCCGACAAAGCTGAAAGTCGGGCGCGAGCGGGAGCTTATAAAAGAACACGCCGTCAGCCCCCAGAATTTTGAAGCCTCGGACGCGGCCTACAAACAGGCCCTGGCGGATGTTGAAGTGGCCAGAGCCGCGCTGGAGCATGCGCGCATCAATCTGGACTATACGGACGTGATCTCGCCGATTTCCGGACGCATCGGGCTGTCCGCCGTGACGCCGGGAGCGCTTATGGCGGTCGGGCAGCCCAATCCGATGGTCACGGTACAGCAGCTTGACCCCATGTATGTGGATGTAACCCAGTCTGCCACCCAGCTTTTGCGGCTGCGGCGGAGCCTGGAAAGCGGGCGCATGCAGCGCCCCGAAAACGGCGTGGGCGACCTGCGCCTGATCCTGGAAGATGGAACACAGTACAACGAAAAAGGCACGCTCAAATTTACCGATGTAAGCGTGGACAAGAGTACGGGCTCCGTGACGCTGCGCGCCGTTTTCCCCAATCCCGGACTGGTGTTGCTGCCGGGCATGTATGCCCGCGTCATTCTTGACGAGGGTACTGACGACAAGGCCATCCTGTTGCCGCAGCAGGCGCTCATGCGTGATGTGCGCGGCAACTCCAGAGTCTATGTGGTGAACGATCAGGATATTGTGGAAATCCGCAATATCCTGGTCGGCCGCACCCATGCTGCTTATTGGGTGGTTCTTGAAGGCCTGAGGGAAGGAGACAGGGTGATCCGGGAAGGATTGCAGTTTGTACGTCCGGGAATGGCGGTGACGGTCAAAACACCAACCGGTGAACCTCAGAACGGCGCAGATCCCCGTATTTGACAGGCTGAAACAATGTCACAATTTTTTATTGAGCGTCCTGTTCTGGCCTGGGTTCTTGCCATCATCGTTATGCTGGCGGGCATCCTTTCCATCTTTCGTCTTCCCGTTTCGCAGTATCCCGACATAGCGCCGCCCGCCGTGGTCATTCAGGCGGTTTATCCCGGCGCGTCCGCGCAGACCATAGAGGATACGGTCACGCAGGTCATCGAGCAGAAGATGACCGGCCTGGATCATCTCATTTATATGTCATCGGTATCCGACTCCACGGGCAATATGGAATTGACACTGACCTTCGGCCCGGAGGCGAATCCGGACATTGCCCAGGTGCAGGCGCAAAACAAGCTCCAACTGGCCATGCCCCTGTTGCCGCAAGACGTGCAGCGCCAGGGAATATCCGTCAAAAAGAGCAACGCCACCATCATGAAAATATACGGATTTATTTCCAATGATGATGCGCATGACATTGCCGATCTCGGCGATTATGTGGGGGCAAACCTGCTTGATGGAGTGAGCCGTCTGCCCGGAGTCGGCGAGGCGATGCTCTACGCGAGCCAGTACGGCATGCGCATCTGGCTCAATCCGCACGAACTGCGCAATTATGCGCTTATGCCGTCCGATGTCCTTGGCGCCATTCAGACCCAGAACGCGCAAATCTCGGTAGGACAACTCGGCGGCATGCCTGCTGCGCCCGGACAAAAGATGAGCCTCTCAATAGCCTTGCAGCAGAGGCTGAATACACCGGAAGAATTTGGAGCGATCATCCTGCGCACCAATCCGGACGGTTCCATGGTACGCATCCGGGATGTGGCCCGTGTGGAAATGGGCAGCGAATCCTATCAAATTTTTGCCCGGTACATGCGCAAAGCGGCTGCGACAATCGCGGTAAAACTGGCGACAGGCGCCAATGCCCTGGCTACGGTGGACGGCATCGACGCCTACATGGAAAAGCAGTCCGCTTTTTTTCCTGAATGGATTCAATCGGTGACCCCCTATGACACCACGCCGTTTGTCCAGCTCTCTATCCATGAAGTGGTGAAAACGCTCTGCGAAGCCATTGTCCTTGTGGTCATCATCATGTTTCTGTTTCTTCAGAATATACGCGCCACGCTTATCCCCGCTATCGCCGTGCCCGTTGTGCTGCTGGGCACCTTTGCCGCCCTCTCCGCCTTCGGCTTTTCCATCAATGCCCTGACCATGTTCGCGCTGGTGCTGGCTATCGGACTGCTTGTCGACGATGCCATTGTCGTGGTGGAAAATGTTGAGCGCGTCATGCATGAGACAGGCCTGTCCCCCAGGGAAGCTACCAAAAAATCCATGCGGCAGATTACCGGGGCGCTTGTCGGCATTGCCATGGTGCTGTCTGCCGTATTCGTGCCCATGTCCTTCATGGACGGGTCCGTCGGCATTATCTACCGCCAGTTCTCGGTGACTATTGTGGCGGCCATGACCCTTTCCGTAGCGGTTGCCATTATCCTGACTCCCGCTCTTTGCGCCACCCTGTTACGGCAGCCGGCGACACGCGTCCAGGGCGTAACGCCCCGGGCGACCGCAGGTTTTTTCGGCTGGTTTAACCGCAGCTTCGAGCGTATTCAGTCCGGCTACAAGGCCAGGGTCGCAGGCCTTTTGCACCGCACCGGCAGATGTATGACCGTCTACGCGCTGCTCACAGCCGGTATGCTCCTGCTCGGCAACACACTGCCCACCAGTTTTTTGCCCGATGAGGACCAGGGCATCATGTCCATAATGGTGCAGTTGCCCCCCGGGGCCGCCATGGAAGATACCCTGCGGGTCGCCAAAGAAGTGGAAAATTACCTTCTGGAAGATGAAAAGGATACCGTGCGCGACTGCATGGCCGTTATGGGCTTTTCCTTCGCCGGCCGCGGGCAGAATGGGGCAATCCTCTTCGTCGGCCTGAAGGACTGGCCGGAGCGCACCAAAAAACACCAGTCGGTCAGCGCGCTTGTGGCCCGCTGCCGGGCGCGCTTTGCCTCCATCACCCTGGCCAGACTCTATGTCACCCAGCCTCCTCCCATCCTGGAGTTGGGCAACGCCTCGGGCTTTGATTTGCAGTTGCAGGATGTTGGAGGCATCGGGCATGAGAAATTGCTTGAGGCCCGCAATATGCTCCTCGGCATGGCGGCGCAAAATCCAAATCTCATGGCGGTGCGCCCGAACGGGCTTGAAGACCAGCCGCAGATGCGCGTGACCATAGACCGCGAAAAAGCGGGAGCGCTGGGATTGAATCTCGCCGAGGTGAACGCGGCGCTGGGCATTGTCTGGGGGAGTGCATACACGGATGACTTTCTTGACCGGGGCCGGGTCAAAAAAGTCTATGTGCAGGGGGACGCGCCTTTCCGCATGATTCCCGAAGACATGGATAACTGGCACTTCCGCAATAATCGCGGGCAAATGACTCCGTTCAGCGCATTCGCCGCCTGTAACTGGGAATATGCATCCACACAGTTGAACCGCTACAATGGTCTGCCCGCAATGGAAATCATCGGCAGTCCCGCGCCCGGCAAAAGCACGGGCGACGCCATGCTGGAGATGGAAAAGATGATCCTCAAGCTCCCTCCCGGCATCGGCCATGAATGGACGGCTCTTTCCTATCAGGAGCGGCAGTCCGGATCACAAAGCCTTCTGTTGTACAGCCTCTCTCTGCTGGTCATTTTTCTGTGCCTTGCGGGTCTGTATGAAAGCTGGTCTATCCCCTTCTCCGTAATGCTGACAGTCCCCTTCGGCGTTTTGGGCGCGCTTCTGGCCGTGTTCTTGCGCGGGTTTTATAATGATGTCTATTTTCAGGTGGGCATTTTGGCGACCATTGGTCTTTCCGCCAAAAATGCCATCCTGATCGTTGAATTTGCCAAGGGAATGTATGATCAGGGCGTTTCGCTTTCCAGCGCCACCATTACTGCCGCGCGTCTCCGCTTGCGCCCCATTCTCATGACCTCCCTGGCCTTCCTCCTGGGCATTACGCCTTTGGTTCTCAGTTCAGGCGCCGGATCCGGCGCGCAGAATGCCCTGGGAACCGGCATCATGGGCGGAACTATTTTCGCGACCTTCCTTGGACTTTTCTATATTCCCGTATTTTTCGTGGTTGTCATGGCCTTTTTCTCCTTCAAATGGATAAAGAAGCAAGGTCCAGAACAACTATTGCTGAAACGGGTGGAATAACACAAAAGACGACGCTCCAGAACAGGAAAACAATATGGCTCACAGCTATTTACGATTATTGCGGATATTGCTGTTGCTGGGTGTTTTCGGCACCGGCTGTTCCTTTGCCCCCGACTATGTCCGTCCGACCATGGATCTTCCTCCGGCTTGGTCCGATACAGGGACCGAGGCGTTAAACGTGCGCTGGTGGAAGCGTTTTCAGGACGACATCCTGAACAGGCTGATTGAAGAAGCCCTGCTGAACAACAGGGACATTCAGCAGGCCCTTGCCCGCATCGACTTCGCCCGCGCCCAGCTCGGTCTGGCCCGCGCCGATCTCTTCCCCACGCCCGGCGCTACCGGCAGCGCCGGACGCTCCCGCGCTTCACTCTTAAGCTATCCCCCCGGCCAGCCCGGCGCTGAAACCAACAGCAATCACACAGCCGATTTAGGCGCTGCATGGGAAATTGATCTGTGGGGCAGATTCCGCAACCTTGATGCGGCAGCCGCCGCGCGCCTGCTGGCGGCCGAGTCCACGCGCGAAGCCGTCCGGCTCGGCGTAGCCGGACAGACGACCAAAGGCTATTTTCTGCTCCGGGCTTTTGACCTCCAGGAATCTATCGCGCGTAACACCCTGAAAACCCGCGAAGAATCCCTCAGGATATATTCGGCCCGCTACAAACGGGGCACGGTAGATGAACTTGACCTTTTGCGCGTCAAGGCGGAAGTGGAAGTCGCGCGCAGCGCCATGTACACGCTGCGCGTGGGCCGCGATGCATCGGAAAGCGCTTTGGCCGTCCTGCTCGGCCGTTCGCCGCAAGCGATCCTGACTGAGGGCGCCATCAAACGCGGTCTGGCCCTGGAAAAAATGCCCACGGCGCCGATCTTTCCTTCAGGGCTGCCGTCGGATCTGCTTGAACGGCGTCCGGATATCCGCGCCGCGGAGGATGTCCTCATTGCCGCCAACTACAATATCGGCGCGGCGCGGGCTGCCTTTTTCCCCTCTGTCTCCCTGACCGGACTGCTGGGCTATGCCAGCTCGGAACTGGACAATCTGTTCAGGACCGATGCCCGCACCTGGCAGTTTGGCGGCGCCCTCTATCTGCCGCTTGATTTCTGGCGTATCCAGTCCAACCTGCGCGGTACGGAAGCCCAGCAACGCGAAGCCATCGCGGGGTATCAAAAGACCGTGGAAAATGCCTTCCGGGAAATACGCGATGCCTTGAACGAGGAAAAACAGTACACCAAAGTTGTCCGCTCACTTGAAAGCATGGCCGCTGATTTACGAAAGTCCGTGAAGCTGGTAAAAATCCGCTATGACAATGGCTATTCGACCTATCTTGAAGTGCTGGACGCCGAACGTTCCCTATTTACGGTCGAAATGGACCTGGTCGCCGCCCGCAACAGACTCCTGAACGGCCTTGTCAACGTCTGCCTCGCAATAGGAGGAGGCTGGAAAGAATAATCACAGGGAGAACTGCCACATGACTCGAGATGAAGCTATGGAATTGATTGACAGGATGCCTTATATCCCGACGATTGCTGAAAATAACAAAAAATTACGCCTGGAATTATATAGATTGTCATCAGAATCAGATGATCCGTTAGAATGGATAAAAGTTATCAAATCATGCTATGTCCAGATGCATTTTGTTGATAAAACTAATATATCTGAAGAAGAACTACAGTATGGTGATAATGCGAAAAAACGTCTGGAAGCTGAACTTTCACAAGCTGTCGGCATAACAGAAAAGGATATTGAGGACTATATAAATACATATATTGATAAAAATTCAGAATTTTAATTCCGATAGAGATTATTTTCCTTTCACTGATTTATAGGTATGTCCTCTTTCAAGGCTGAAGGATGCAATTCAGGCCTTTTTGCCTGGAAGCAGGGTCAGATGCGTCTCTTTGCGCGTACTGTGGGTCACCAGTGCAGAGCGGGTCAGCAGGTCACGCGGCAGGCTGTCCAGGAAAGGCGAGGGCCGAAGCCGTATCTCGCGTCCATAAAAAAGGCGCTTGCCGGCGTGACTCAGGTAAAGGTAATCCCTGGCTCTGGTCATACCCACATAGAAGAGGCGGCGTTCTTCCTCCGGGTCCGAATCCGCAATCTTCTCCGCAGCCTTGCCGCGTAAAAACATTGACCCGGCGTATGGCAGAATCCCGTCTTCCAGGGCGGGCATGAAGACGCTGCGAAATTCCAGACCCTTGGCGGCGTGCAGGCTCAGAATCTGCACCTTTTCGCCTTTGGCGCGCACCATCTCCAGCTCATCCATCAGGGCGGCAAAGGTCAGCAGACCCGTCCAGCCGCCGTTTTCCTCGTAGGCCCTGGCCAGGGCGCGAAAAGCGGCCGATTGCCTGAACAGGGGATCAAAAGGGGGAATCTTGTCCAGGTATGCCGCAACTCCCAGGGGACCTTTGTCAAAAACCCCGGTCGGCAGCTCCGGCAACTCGTCTCTCTCCTCTTCCCCGATTGCGGCAATGCCGATCCTCCTCCCGGCCGCACGCAAAATCATGGACACCCGTTCATCCGACCAGAAAGCCTCCGCAGCCGGTTCCGAAACCGGAATGCCCCTGGCGTCCAAGGCCTTGCGGTATACATGGGCCAAGGCATGGGTACGCACCAGCACGGCTATGTCACCGGGGCTGTGGTCCGACTCCATGCGTTTTATGCCGCTGGCCTCCACTTCTTTGCGGGCGTCAAGCAAACTGTGTCCACCCATACCGATCAGATCTCCGACCCGCCCGGCAACCCAGGCCGCTTCCTCCTCCGCGGAGGGGGCGGAAAAAAGACGGATCATGGCCTCTTCCCTGCGCTGCGGGACCAGGTCCGTCTCCATCCCTGCAAAGGCAGAGACGCGCAGCAGGGCTGCCGCACTTTGCACAATACCCGGACGGGAACGGTAGTTGCGTTTAAGGCGGATCAGTTCAAGATTCGGCCAGGCCCTGCGGAAAAAAGAAGTGCTGTCTTTGTATGCCCCGCGAAAGGAATATATGGACTGATTGGGATCGCCGATGCCGAAAAAGCCTTCTCCGGCCAAACCTTTGCTGTTAACCAGGGCTTCAACGAGGGTGAGCTGGAGCAGAGACAAATCCTGTATTTCATCCACCAGCACGTGATCATAAGGCGCGACGTACAGATCTCCTGCCAGGCGCTCCAGGAAAAACTCCAGCAAATCCGTATAGTCGGCCAAATTCCAGGCGTTTTTCTGGGCCCGATAACGCACGGCCTGCTCCTCATACTCCGGCATGGGCGGGCAGATCTTTTCCCGGTCCAGACCGATTGAGCGCCAAGCCATTTTCAGGAACTGGGCTTTTTCCCCCACATTGGCCTCGGCAAAAACCCGGAAGGCGCTTTCCTCATTCAAAAGTACAGGCGCCGCAACCTGGCTTTTATGCCAGAGTTCAAGACCCAGGGCGTGCAGGGTGTCGGTGCGGGGCAGCGGGAAAGCGGCGCCGAATTCCGCCGTAAGCCGCGCGTCAATCTCTGCCGCTGCCCTGCGGGTAAAGGTCGCCGCCAGGATGCTGCCCGGATCTGTGCCTTCGTTCAAAAGATAACGGATACGGGCGATCAGGGTATGCGTCTTGCCCGCCCCCGGTCCCGCTGCGACAAGAACCGGACCGGGTCCCGCGGTAACGGCCCTTTCCTGCTCGGCATTGTCCGCCGGGTCTGGAAGAAAGCCCGCAAGCGCGCCTGAAAACCCATCCAACCGCCGCCCCGGGGCTACGTCCGGCGCCGGCTGTGAAAACGCGTCCCCGGCCGCGGACGACGCTGGTGAAAGCGTATCCCCGGCTGCAAGGGGCAGGTCTGTCGCATCGTCTTCCCCGTCAAGAAACAAAAATCCCCCCCGCCTGACCCATTTGTCTTTGGGGCAGGGCGCGTTTTCTTTGACCGCTTTGGGCTGCTGTTTCGCGCCCGGCAGACTGAGCGTTTGGGCTGCTCCTTTTTTGTGCCTGCCAAAGCCGCCGCCCGGACGGATGTCTTTTAACTCGTCAGCGTCAAACATATGCACGGCCCCGTATTCTCCGTCATAACCCCCGCTCAGACGCACCTCCCCGCGACGCATGCGGCGCACGGCTTCGCCCAGAGGGGGCAAAAAACGGGCCAGATCCTCTTCCGGCGCACAGCGCAGGATATGCAGTTCCGTCCCGAAACGCCCCAGAAGATCCGCATACAAAAGATCCACCCCGCGGCTTTTGGCCGGGCTACCCGTAATTTCGGAGAGAATTTCCGGCAGGGGGACCAGGGAGCAAAAGTTGGGAGCGGACGAAAGCGCAAGGGACGGGTACAGGGGACTCGTCCGGTCCGCCAGCTCCAGCACCCGGTTCAGCACGCCGATGTTTAAAGCTTTACCGCAGACAGGACAGAGGCCTCCGCATTGCCGGCTTTCTTCCGGAGAAAGCCTGACCCCACAGGCGCGGTGTCCATCCATATGGTATTTACCTTCTTCGGGAAAAAATTCCAGGGTTCCGCGAAAAAAGGTTCCGCCCTCTTTTTCGGGCGTCTTCAAGGCCCGCAGGATTCCGGGGTAGGATATTTCACCGGCAAAGATATTGGCCTCGCGCCCGAGTTTTTCCCCGGAATGGGCGTCGGAATTGGAGACGAGCCGGCAGGAATCCAGGGCGCTCCAGAGACGGTTCATGGCCGGATCGGAAGAAAGTCCGGTCTCCAGGGCGAAGATCTCCGGGGCAAGATCGGCAAAACAATCCTCCAGGCGGTCAAATCCGGACTTGGAGCCGAAAAGGGAGAACCAGGGCGTCCAGATATGGGCAGGAATGAGAAAGGCTTCCGGGTGACTTTCCAGAACCATTTCCAGAACATCATGCGCGTCCAGTCCGATAATGGGCCGCCCGTCGGATTTGAGGTTGCCCAGTTGTCCGAGACGCAGGCAAAAAGCGTCCGCTGCGGCCAAATCCGGCATATAGACCAGAACATGGACCTTGCGCAATTTCCCGCCGCGTTTATAAATAAGGCTCAACTCCCCTTGCAGCATGACATGAGCCGTCCCCTCCCCTTCCCCGAAACCCGGACCGGACGCGGGGAATCCCGGCAAAGCCCGGCTCGCCGCCCCCTCATCCTTCAGGCGGTAAAGGCGGCTGGCCTCATCAAAACGCAGGTTCTCGCGCAGTTCGTCTCTCCACTTCGGATGGGTAAAATCGCCGCTGCCTATAACTTTAAGACCCTTGAGTCCGGCCCATGCGGCCAGAAGGGGCAGGTTGAGCTTTTTGCTTGTGGCCAGGGAAAAACGCGAATGGATGTGCAGATCGGCAAGGTATTCCTGCATGGGGGGGTCCGTTTTTTACTTATTGTAATACCCCCTTTGGAGTATCAGAAAGATCCCCTCCGGGCAATAATCCCGCGCGCGCTTCCATAAAGCCTTTCCCGAAACTGCCGATATAAATTTTGCGCGCCGGATGCAATTTCGGCACTGATATTGCTTACGAGAGATATAAAAACAAAATCTCGCAGGCCGGGAAATTATTTCCCACACGGAGACGGATTATGGCTCAGTATGCTTCGGGTTCAATACGCATCACCGGACTTGGCAGTGATTACAACTTCGATGAGATGATCAACAAGCTCTACGCGGTAGAGAGCCGGCAAGCCACGCAGTTTCTGCGCTGGAAAGCGGACTGGCAGACACGCCTCGACGCCTTCAAGGAGGTGCGTAGCAGTATTGTAAGCTTGCAGACCTCCCTGAAAAACCTGAATTCCATGAGCAAGTTTTTCATTAAAAACGCTGTCAGTACGGACGATCGGGTAGTCGTGGCCAGCGCCGACGCGACTGCCATGAACAGCAACTATAACGTGACCGTGAACCGCCTGGCCGCGAACAGCGTCTGGACAAAAGACACCGGTCTGGCCCAGTCCGGCGATGTAATCAGCGATACGGGCGGCAGCCTGACCTATTCCTACAAGGGGAAAGATCGTACCCTCAATGTGCCCCAGGGCACAACCGTGGAAGGTCTGCTGAAAATAATCAACAACGACTCCAAAAATCTCGGGGTGCGCGCCCAGACCCTGCAAAGCGCCGACGGGATAATCTTCCAGTTGCGGGGCATGGACACAGGCCGGGACAACACTCTGGTCATCCGCTCCACCAGCGGGCTGACGGGTCTGGATATCTCCCTGCAGAACGGCAATTACGACGAGAGCGGCAATTCTGCCGTATACAACGGCGCCCAGTTCACAGATGCGACCGACATCGTCAACTCCACCGGCTCGGATCAGACCTTCATCTATGCCGTTGACGGCGTAAGCCGCACCATTACCGTTGCAGACGGGGCGAGTATCGGCGACCTTGTGGGCCAGATTAACGCCGTAACCCCCGGTGTGGCCGGTCTGGAACTGGACACCGGCACGGGCAAATATAATTTCGCCCTGCGCCGCGCCAATACCGTTTACAGCGCGGATTTTACCACCCCCGGCGACCCTGCCGGGAGCGTGCCGAATACTTTGCGGGACATCCTCGGAGACGGAAGTCCCGGAGCCTGGACCACGCTGCCCATTGCCTATGCCGGACCGGATTCCACCATCCTCGCCCCGGGCGCCGGGCCTGTTGACTATACCTTCGAGATATCTTCAACGGACGGAGGAAGCCCGCAAAGCCATACTGTGACCGTTACGGACTCCACCACACTCTCGCAACTGCGCGCCTCCCTGCAAAGCGAGTTCGGGTCCACGGCCGACGTCAAAATTGTCCAGGACGAAACGGACCCGACCAAGTATAATCTCAAGGTGGAGATGAAAGAAAAGGAACACCGGCTGACCATCGGCAACGGCAGTCTTGCGGATCTGGCTTACGAGCCGCCCTCGCCGGCCCCCGGTTCTGGCTGGGACATGCGCCAGGCGCAAAACGCGCAAATTCGCGTCAACGGTTATCCCAACGAAGCGGGCAAATGGCTGGAAGTGGCAAGCAACACCCTGCAGACCGGCGAAGTAATCCCCGGCATGAGTTTCACCCTGCTGGATGTCGGAGAGGCCAACATAGGGGTCAGCAACGACATCCAGGCCATGACGGACAATATTTACGCCTTTGTGGACGCCGTCAACACCTGCCGCGCCGTGATCAATACATTTACGGCCCTGAATGAGGACAAGCAGGTTCTGGACCCGCGCTACGCCACTTCGCAGTTCGAGATGCAGAAAGGCGGGGTGCTGATGGGCAACTACGGCATCCAGATGATCGCCTCCAGCCTGAAACAGCATATAGCCGGGAGCGGAACAGGTTTTGTGTCGCGTGAAGCCACGGCCGACGGCAGTATGCTGGGCGACGTTTTCTCGGCCCTTTCCCAAATCGGCATTTATACCAACCCCAACCAGGGGGAAGCCGACTACGGGCTGCTGGCTGTCAATTTTACCGGCGAGAAAGGTTCCAAAACCCTGGAGCAGGCCTTGCAGGAGGACCCGGAGGCCGTGGCCCGGCTCTTTGCCGTCCAGGCCGAAGGCAAGAGCAACTCCGACTATTTTCAGTTTGATTCCATGATCCCAGGCATCACCAAGAGCGGTACCCACGCTGTTTCCTATAAGGTCGCCGGCGACGGAAGTATTTATGACGCCTTCATCAACGGCGAGGCTGCCTCAATTGACCCTGCGCTGCATACCATTACCGCCCTGAGTGGACCGGCCAAAGGTATGGTCCTCACCATAACCGAATTTTCCACTCCCGGTGAATACAATGGCAGCGTCAGCATCAAGGAAGGAAAAATTCCCGAGCTGCTCGGGCTGCTAGACGGCAATGAGGGCATACTCGGCGCCAAGGGCACGCTGAAAAATCTGGAAAACAACTATCAAGAGATTATGAAAGGCATCGACGACAAGGTAAAACGCGAGGATGAACGCCTGGAAAAGTGGGAACAGACCATGGTTCTCAAGTTCGCGCGCCTGGAGTCGACGCTCGCCCGCTATAACCAGATCCTGACGAACATGGAGAGCCAGATCGCCCAGTTGCCGGGAAAATCATCATCGTAATTGCACTTCTAATCCGCGTTGCGGAACAAGTCGGAGATAATATGCAACAAGTCGCGAAATCCTACGCCCGGACCCAGATTACCACAACCTCCCAGGGCGATTTGGTGATCATGCTTTATGACGCCGCCCTCAAATTCGTCGGTCAGGCGAAAGAGCGTCTTGCCGAAGGCGACATGGCCAAAAAGGGCATCGCCATCTCCAAAGCCCTGGACATTCTGAACGAGTTGAGCGCTTCTCTGAATGTGACGCGCGGAGGCGATCTGGCTTTGAACCTGAGCAGTCTTTATTGCTTCTGCACAAACCATCTGGTCAAGGCGAACATAAAAAAAGACCCCGCCATGCTCGATGAAGTCTGCAAGATCCTCCTTTCCCTGCGCAACGCCTATGCCGAGATAGCCGTGCTGCCTGAAGCCAGGGCAGCGGCGGCCGAGGCGGCGAGCAACCGCAGACCAGACGCGGTCCTGGCCCCGCGCGCCGCCGCCGGGTTAAGCCCAAGCGGTGCGACCACCTCTTTGCCCGCAGCCGGGGCCTTACGTCAGACAAAACTGTACGCGGACATCTGCAGAAAATTTGAGCCTGTCGCTGCCCCTTGAAGCCTCGTGCAATTCCTCAAACAGCGCTATCCCCGCAATCACAAGATTCAGGGCCGCCGCCATCTGGACGATAAATGGATACCGGCTCAATCCTGCTCATAGCTGTGGCCCTGTCCATGGACGCGGCCGCCGTATCTTTAACCTTCGGCGCGGGCCGCGACAAGGTGGAGACGGCAGGCGTTCTGCGTATGGCCGGTTCCTTCGGTCTTTTCCAGTTTCTCATGCCTCTGGCCGGCTGGCTGCTCGGGGCCGGCGCCCTGCGGTATATACTCGACTATGACCACTGGCTGGCCTTTCTGCTTCTGGCTTTTGTCGGGGGAAACATGATTCGGGAGAGCCTGTGGGGCGACAAGAAAAAAAGCGGAGCGGCCAGTGATCCCAGCCGGGGCGGAAAACTATTGCTGCTGGCCCTCGCCACCAGCCTGGATGCGCTGGCCGTGGGTCTTTCTCTGGCTGTGCTCGGGGAAAATATGCTGCGCGCCGCCCTGATCATCGGTCTGGTCTGCTTCGCCATAAGCGCCGGGGCTGTGTACGCGGGCTATACCCTGCGCCGGGCTGCCGGCTTGAGCCGTTTGGGAGATTACGCGAATATGGCGGGCGGACTGATCCTCATCGCCATCGGCCTGAACATCCTGCGTGAGCACGGAATATTTTCCTGAAAAAAGTCATATATGTTCCAGAGGTTTTTGATCTCCAAATAATTCGGTCCGATATAACGACTGGTGTTCGGTTCAAGACCTGTTCGCAGCAGGTTCCCGCTCATGTAATTCGGGTATTTTAAGGCTGAGTACGTCACCTGCGCAAAGGCAATTTAATGCAAATACTTTTTGCTCCAAGTAACAGGAAGGCTTGGAAGCGGGACAATCAGCAAATGTAATGACAATGCGCACACATTGTGCCATGTTTTTTTTGAGAGGTAAAATGTATGGCGAAAACAGCGAATCTGAATATCCGTATAGACCCGGACACAAAAGCCGGAGCGGAACAGCTTTTTTCGAGCTTCGGTATC
>JAISKK010000086.1 GCA_031260965.1 Desulfovibrio sp.
GGTGGACGCCCTGGAGATAAAAGAGCGGGAAAAATCGCCTCCTCCCCCCTTCACTACCTCCACCCTGCAACAGGCGGCAAACCAGCGCCTGAACTTTACGGCCAAAAGAACCATGAATATCGCGCAACGCCTCTATGAGGGCGTTGACCTCGGCCAATCCGGAACCACTGCCCTCATTACCTATATGCGTACGGATTCCGTGCGCATATCCGATGAAGCCCGCACCGCCGCCCAGGAATACATCATAAAAACGCACGGCAAAAACTACTATCCGGCCAAGGCGCGCTATTTCAAATCCAAGGGCGGAGCCCAGGACGCGCACGAGGCCATAAGGCCGGTGGATGTGCGCATCACCCCGGATGAGATAAAGGCCCAACTTCCCCCGGAACAATACCGCCTCTATAACCTTATCTGGACGCGGTTTATGGCCTCGCAGGCGGCCGGGGCCAGGGTCGAGGACACGGTGGTTCTGGCCTCGCGCGCCGGCGCGCAGTTTCGGGCCAAGGGCGAACGTCTGCTCTTTCCGGGCTTTTACGTCTTCTCCCCCCAAAAAAGCGAAGACAGCGTGGATTTGCCCAAGCTGTCAATCGGCGCGCAACTCAAACTTCTGAAACTGGAGAAGGAGCAAAAATTCACGCAGCCTTCACCCCTCTACAGCGAAGCCTCGCTGGTCAAGGAGCTTGAGGAAAAGGGCATCGGACGCCCCTCCACCTATGCCGGAATCATCGCAACCTTGCAGGACCGGGAATACGCCGCCCTTGAGGACAAGCATTTCGTGGTCACCGACCTGGGACGCGTGGTCTGCGATATGCTTACGGAAAATTTTGAAGAACTTATGGATGTGGGTTTTACCGCCCAGATGGAAGCAAAGCTCGACAAGGTGGCCGACGGCGGGGAAGACTGGGTCAAATTGCTGGGCAACTTCAGTGCCGCTTTCAACCCCACCCTGGAAAAGGCCTCGCAAAATATAAGTTCCGTAAAAAGCGGTCTGCCTTCCGGCATCCCCTGTCCCAAATGCGGCAAAGCGACCTCCGTCAAATTCGGCAAATCCGGACCTTTTCTGGCCTGCTCCGACTATCCGGCCTGCAAATTTACCAGCAATTTCACACGCGATGCCAACGGAGAGGTGCAAATCGTGGCGCGCGAACAGCAAAAGCAGGAAGTTGTCGGCAAGTGCCCGGACTGCGGAGGCGATCTGGTCATAAAAAACGCGCGCACGGGCAGCCGTTTCATCGCCTGCGCCAATTATCCGACCTGCCGCCATGCCGAGTCCTTTTCCACCGGCGTATACTGCCCGGTCTGCGCAGAGGGAATGCTCGCGGAGAAAAGTTCCCGGCGCGGAAAAATATTTTACAGTTGTGATCAATACCCCAAATGCTCCTTCGCCATGTGGGATCCCCCGCGCGCCGGAGTGTGCCCGCAGTGCGGCTGTAAGGTGCTGGGACAAAAAAAACTGCGCGGCCGCTCCTATCTGGCCTGCCCCCAAAAAGGCTGCGGCTTCAAAGAGGCCCTGGATAACTCAGACTGACCCCATCTTCGGCGGGAATTGTGTAAAAACACAGCGCAAAGCCCAAATCAGGCTTGTCAAGTTCCGCGTAATTCTGCTAAATAACCCGGACCCGAAAATTATCCGGGAATATTCTGCTGGTCGGAGGACGCGTATGTCAGCAACTTTGGAACAGGAAACAAGCCTTGACGGCGAAATCAATTTTGAGAACGCCCTGGAAAATTATCTGAACCCGGACTTTGGGGACCTTGAAGAAGGCTCCATTGTCAAGGGCGAAGTGGTGCGCATCGGTGAAGACAATATTCTGGTTGATGTAAATTTCAAATCGGAAGGACAGATTCCGGCAAGCGAATTCCGCGACCTGTCCGGGGCAATCGGCGTCGGCATCGGAGATCAAATCGACGTCTATGTCGTGCGCAAAAACGAATCCGAAGGCACCATCACCCTCTCCTATGAAAAGGCCAAGAGGATGCAGCTCTTCGACCAGCTTGAAAAGATGCAGGAAAACAACGGCATCTGCAAGGGCTGTATCTCCAAACGCATAAAGGGCGGGTATACCGTTGACCTTGGAGGCGTGGAAGCCTTCCTGCCCGGTTCGCATGTAGATCTGCGCCCGGTTCCGGACATGGACGCCCTCGTCAATCAGGAATTTGAATTCCGGGTACTCAAAATTAACCGTCGGCGCAGTAACGTCATAGTTTCCCGCCGCATGCTGCTCGAAGAAGAACGCGACTCCAAACGCAAGGACCTGCTCTGTACCCTGTCTGAAGAGCAGACGGTCAAGGGCCGGGTAAAAAATATCACCGAATACGGCGTATTTGTTGATCTCGGCGGTCTGGATGGTCTTCTGCACATCACGGACATGTCCTGGAAACGCATCCGTCACCCCAAGGAAATGGTCAGTCTGGGACAGGAACTGGAACTCAAGGTTCTGTCTTTTGACCGGGATACCCAGAAGGTTTCCCTGGGACTGAAACAGCTTGTGGCCGACCCCTGGCAGGGTATAACGGAGAAATTCCCCAGCGGCCGCATTCTCAATGGCCGCATTACCAATCTCGTGGATTACGGGGCCTTCGTTGAACTCGAAAGCGGAGTGGAAGGTCTTGTGCATATATCGGAGATGTCCTGGACGCGCAAACTGCGCCACCCTTCCCAGATGGTCAAGGCGGGCGACGAGGTGGAAGTGGTGATCCTCGGCGTGGATCAGGATAAAAAACGCATCTCCCTCGGCATGAAACAGGTCAAACCAAATCCCTGGGAGATCGTGGCGGAGAAGTTCCCGGAGAACACCGTCATTGAGGGAACCATCAAGAACATTACCGAATTCGGTATGTTTATCGGCATTGAAGACGGCATTGACGGTCTCATCCACGTCTCGGACATCAGCTGGACAAAAAAAATCCGCCATCCCGGCGAGGTCTTTCAGAACGGCGATGTGGTGCAGGCCAAAGTGATCACCGTGGATCAGGAAAACGAGAAATTCACTCTGGGTATCAAACAGCTCACCGAAGACCCCTGGTCCTATGTGCCGACCCGCTACCCCGTTGGGGCACTGGTTGAAGGTCTGATCACCAACATCACCGACTTCGGCGTCTTTGTGGAGGTCGAGGAAGGCATAGAAGGTCTGGTCCATGTTTCCGAGATCAGCAGCAAAAAGATCAAGTCTCCGGCCGAACTCTATAAAGAGGGTGTGCGCATCCAGGCCAAGGTAATCCACGTTTCCGCCGAGGAAAGAAGACTCGGTCTGTCCGTCAAACAGATCAAGGAAGACGAAGAACGCAAAAAGCCCAAAGAATTCCGGACCACAACGGGCGAAAGCGGCGGCCAGACCCTGGGCGATTTCATAAAACAGGCCACGGAAGAAGCCGAGGCCCAGGACAATGAAAGCGAACAGTCATAAACCCGGCAGCAGACCGGATTTTCCGGTTTCCCGGTAAAGACCCGACCCTGGAGTCTCCACAGGTTCAGCCTGCGGAGACTTCAGTTATCCTGACCTTTATGCAGGACGAAAAAATCTTCTCGGTCACAGCCCTCACCGAGGCCATAAAAAACAGACTGGAAAACGCTTTCCCCCTGGTCTGGGTGCGCGGTCAGGTAACAGACCTGAGCCGCCCGGCCTCCGGGCATCTATATTTTGCCCTGCGCGACGAAACGAGCCGTATAGCGGCTGTCTGGTTCAAAAAAGACATAAAAAGCGAAGAACGCTTTGACCCCTTGACCGGCGAGGTCTATGCGGACGGGCCGCGCCTCTCTCTGGCCTCGCGTCTGGAAAACGGACAGGAAATCCTCTGCGCCGGGCGTCTCGCTCTGTACAAGGCGCGCGGTATTTACCAGCTCGTGCTGGAATACGCCAGTCTCGCCGGCATAGGCAATCTGCACGCCGAATTTGAACGTCTGCGCGCCAAACTGGCCGGACTCGGCTATTTTTCCCCGGATCGCAAACGCCCTCTCCCTCCGCACCCCAAACGCGCGGCCCTCGTCACCTCTCCCCAGGGCGCGGCTGTCCAGGATTTTCTACGTCTCTCGGAAAAACGCGGTCTGGGATCCGCTTTCCGCCTCTACCCCGTGTCGGTGCAGGGCGACGAGGCCGGACCAAAAATCGCCGCCACTTTGCGCCGTATCGGCGAGGAAGGCTGGGCCGAGGTTATTGTGCTGATTCGAGGCGGCGGCTCTCTCGAAGATTTGTGGGCCTTTAATGACGAAACCCTGGCCCAGGCCGTCTTTGCCTCTCCCGTCCCGGTACTGGCCGGTATTGGACACGAAATCGACTTTACCCTTACGGATATGACAGCCGATTTGCGGGCGGCCACACCCAGCCACGCCGCCCAACTCCTGCTCCCGGACCGTGCGGAACTCGCCGCCGCCTTAAGCCGCGCAAACGCCGCCTTGCGCTTAAACGCCCACCGCCGCCTGGAAGACGGGGCAATACGTTTTGAAAACCTGGAGAAAACTTTGGCGCGCCTCTCGCCCTTCAGGATGCTCGCGAACAGAGACAGCCGCCTGGAGACGGAAATCCGCCTCCTGCGCAAGGCGGGAGCCGCCATGCTCAAGACCAGAGAGCAGCGTCTGGATATGGCCCTCCGCACCCTGCAAGATAGCGGCAAGCTCACTGCGGATAAAGCGGAACGCCGCCTTGAAGTCGCAGGACTGCGCCTTGAAGCCCTGAACCCCAGAGCGCCCCTGGAACGCGGCTATGCCCTGGCCCGCAAGGCAGACGGCAGCTTCCTCCGCAGCCGCGCCGAGGTCAGCCCGGGTCAGGCCCTGACCTTGACCGTCCTGGACGGCGATGTAGCCGTGCGCGTGGAAGACCGACATGTGGGACAATGACAAAACAGTTGAGGAGAACGAGTTGAATATTTCTGCCAAACGTATTTCAAGCGCATTCATCATTTGTCTGCTCGGCCTTTTTCTTATGTCCGCCTCGCTTCCGGCGGAAATCAGCGCCGCCCCGGCCAAAGAAAAACGTGAAAGCCAAAGTAAAGCCCGGACCAAAGCCCCCAGCAAAAAAGAAAAATTAAAGGTCACAGCCCCCGCCGTCTCCATGGTACGGCGTCTGCTGCAAAGCGCCGGACGAGATCCGGACTCTGCCCGGCAGGAGAAAGGTTTCATTTTGCAGGTCCCGGACTTCGCCTATGACGGCGAAGCCTTTCTGGTCCGCTTCGACGCGCCGGGCGTACAATCCGTCCTCTTCAACCTGGGCGGCAAAGAAGTGAACATTCCCGCTCCGGCAACGAAATCGGGACTTTTTGAGGCCCTGCTGCCCGTTGCCCTTGACTCCAAAGACGTCGCTCTCCCCTTTTCCCTGACCGCGCGCCGGCAAAACGGCAATGTAGAACACTTCGCCGCCCCTCTGCCTCTGAAAAAACGCCGGTATCCGGTGCAAAAACTGACCGTGGACAGCAAATTTGTAAGTCCGCCTCCGGAAATGGAAGAAAAAATAAAACGCGACCGGGCGGAAATCCGCGCCGCTGTTCGGGCCGTTAGCCCCGTGCAATACTGGACTCTGCCCCTGGCCCGGCCCCTGGCCGGTCCCCTGACCAGCCTTTACGGCTCACGCCGCGTTTTTAACGGGATCCCGAAAAGTCCGCATAAAGGACTTGATTTTGACGCCGAACAGGGCGACCCTGTAAAAGCCCTGGACGATGGCGTGGTGACGCTGGTCTCCGAACACTACTATGGCGGCAACACCGTGCTCGTGGACCATGGTCTGGGTGTAGTCAGCGCCTACCTGCATCTCTCCGCTTTCAATGTGCGCCAGGGGCAGAAGGTTACGCGCGGCGAGGTTATAGCCTTTGTGGGCAGCACCGGGCGCGTCACCGGCCCGCATCTGCATCTCTCCCTGTATGTGCTGGGCGAGAGCATAAATGCCGATCCCTGCCTGGAGCAGACCGGCCCAAGATAAGGAAAATTCATGTATATAGTGACGGGCGGCGCGGGTTTCATCGGCAGCGCCATGCTCTGGAAACTGAACAATGCGGGTGTGAACGACATTCTGGTCGTTGACAACCTTGGGCGCACGGAAAAATGGAAAAATCTGGTCAAGCGCGATTTTCACGGCTATTTGCAGCGCGATGAATTTATGGACCTGATTGAGCGCGATGCACTGGAAAAAGTAAGCGGCCCAAAACTTACCGCTATCATTCATCTGGGCGCCTGCTCCTCGACCACGGAAACAGACGCCGATTTTCTCATGCGCAATAATCTGGCTTACAGCCAAAAACTCTGCGCCTACGCGCTGCACAAATGCCGTTTCATCAACGCAAGCAGCGCCGCCACCTATGGGGACGGCAGCCTGGGTTTTGACGATAACCCGAAAAAACTCAAAGATCTGCGGCCCCTGAACATGTACGGCTATTCCAAACACCTCTTTGACCTCTGGGCCGCCCGGCAAGGTATTCTGGACGATATTGTCAGCCTGAAATTCTTCAATGTCTACGGACCAAACGAGGAACACAAGGGCGAGATGCGCAGCATGGTTCACAAGGCTTTCCAGCAGATTAAAGCCTCCGGCAAAATCCGCCTCTTCCGCTCCAATTCGCCTGCCTATCCGGACGGGGGGCAGAAGCGGGATTTCATATACGTCAAGGATTGTGTGGATATTATCTGGGGTCTGCTGCAAAAGCCGAAGTTAAACGGCATCTTCAATGTGGGCGCTGGTCTGGCCCGCTCCTGGAACGATCTGGCCGCCGCCGTGTTCAAGGCTATGGGATTGCCGGTAAACATCGAATATGTCGATATGCCGGCGGAACTGGCCGGCAAATACCAGAACTATACCGAGGCTGACAGCAAAAACCTGCGTGCCGCCGGTCTTATGGAGCACATGCATTCCCTGGAAGACGGCGTTACGGATTATGTCCGCAATTATCTCGCCGGACCTGATCCCCGTCTCTAATGTGACGCCCGGCAAATGTCCGCAAGTCTGACATCTGGAACCCCGGCCAAGCTGATCCTGCGTTTTGCCCTGCCTCTGTTGATCGGCAATCTTTTTCAGCAGTTGTATGGTATGGTGAATACGCTCATCGTCGGGCGTTTTTTGGGCGTCGACGCCTTGGCGGCAGTAGGCAGCACCGGTGGTCTCATGTTTCTCACGGTCGGTTTTGTGCAGGGTATGACGGCGGGATTTTCCATAGTCACCGCCCAGCACTACGGGGCCGGAGACCGGGCCGGGGTGCGGCGCAGCTTCTGGGCCAGCATTGTACTCGGCGCTCTTTCCTCGGCTGTCCTCACCATCCTCTGTCTGCTTTTCACCCGGGATCTGCTTGAGCTTTTAAGTACTCCGCCGGAGATTATCGACGCTGCCTTCGGCTATATCCGCATCATTCTCTACGGCATCTCAAGTTCCGTGCTTTTCAACCTGCTCTCCAACAGCCTTCTGGCCCTGGGGGACAGCCGCCCGCCCCTTTTCTTCCTGATCATATCCTGTCTGTTGAATATCGGTCTGGATTTGTTCTTTATCCTGGTCATGGACATGGGCGTGCGGGGAGCGGGCTGGGCCACGCTCTGCGCCCAGTTCAGCGCCGGGCTTTTGTGTATTTTTTATATCATGACCAGGGTTGCGGCCCTGCGCCCCCATGCCAGGGATCTGCGCGTGCGGGCGCAGGAACTGCTGCGCGGGGCGCGCATCGGACTGCCCATGGGTTTTCAGGCCTCGATTATCGCCGTCGGCGCAATCATTTTGCAGTGGGCTCTGAACACCTTGGGGGCAGAAGCGGTGGCAGCCTTTGCCGTGGCCCGGATCATCGATATGGTGGCCATTCTGCCCCTGGCATCCTTCGGCCTGGCCATGGCGACCTATGTCGGCCAGAATTACGGGGCCGGGAATATCCCCCGCATCCGGCAGGGCGTGCGCCACTGCTGCGCCTTATCTCTGTCTTTCAGCATAGCCGCGGCCTTCCTCAACATCTTCGGCGGACGCATCATCATTCCCCTTTTTGTGGGCGCGGATCAAAAAGTTGTCACGGACCTGGCCCAGACTTTTTTGAACATCAATGGCTGCATGTACTGGGTATTGGCCCTGCTCTTCGTTTTCCGCTTTACCTTGCAGGGGCTGGGACAAAGTCTGGTCCCCACTCTGGCCGGAATTATGGAGTTGTGCATGCGCGCTCTGGCCGCCATTCTCCTGACGCGCTACTTCGGTTTTAATGGCGCGGCCTGCGCCAGCCCTCTGGCCTGGCTGGGGGCCTGCATCCCCCTTGCCCTGGCCTATTTTTTCACCATACGCCGGCTCAAGGCTTGATACAAAGCCCCCTCGCTCTCAGTTTTGCATGATTTTTGCATAATTTTATACGAGGTCCTTAAGTGATTCGCAGTATTCAGACTTTATAAGCGGAGACAATAAATATGCAAAAACTGCCCACCCAAGGCGGCATCAGTTAGATGTCCACTCAGCCTGCTTCATCTGATATCCCCTTGCACATGACACCGGAAGAAGGCGCGCTCTTTCGCAAGGGATTACGCCGCGCAAAAACTTACATTGAATTTGGATCGGGCGGCAGTACCATCGTAGCAGCGGAGAACGAACAACTGAGTGCCATCTATTCCGTGGAGTCTGACAAGAAATGGATTAAACATTTATTGAATGTACCTATAATACGGTCTTCTGTAGAAGCAAAACGACTGCACCTTATTCATGCGAATATTGGCCCCACTCAAGCCTGGGGACACCCTGTAGCAATTGACGGCGCATATCCCTTTCCACAACTTTACCACAATTATTTTTCCGCTCCGTGGAAAAATATGCTGCCCGTAAATCCTGATGCCATCTTGATTGACGGACGCTTTCGTGTTGCCACAATCATCATGGCCGCCCTCATAGTTGAGAATCAACAATGTCTCTATTATGTTCATGACTATGTTGATTCTCGCGACTATTCGGTTATTGAGCATTTTTTTAGCAGAAAACACAATGCCGACACATTGAGTATATTTATGCGGAAGAAAAATTTTGACAAAAAAACAGCTTTGACAACGCTTTGTCGCTATGCAGCTCAACCTGACTAGAGCAGATTAACATTGAAAAATCTCGCGCTGTTGTACTATGCTTTTAGAGAATCGGAGACGCGAATATAAGCCTTGACAGGGCGCAATATAGCATGTCCTTTAGGCCAAGGCTATCCTGCTCCCCATCCCCTTTTACACCGCCCAGCCGCGATTTGGATCTGAAACCAAAACAAAGACACAAAAGCGAATATCGAAACGCACAGGGAAAGTTCATGCACACACGCAAACGAATACTGGTCACCGGAGCATCCGGACTTTTGGGTTCGCACCTGTGCGGACGTCTGCTGGCAGACGGACACGAGGTCATCGGCCTGGACAATTTCTTTACCAGTTCCCGCTCGAACATCGAGCATCTTCTGGATGACAGGCGCTTCGAACTCATCCGCCATGACGTGACCTTTCCCCTCTACGTTGAAGTGGACGAAATCTTCAACCTGGCCTGCCCGGCCTCGCCCGTCCACTACCAACACGATCAGGTGCAGACGATCAAAACCTGCGTACACGGGGCGATCAACATGCTGGGTCTGGCCAAACGGCTGCGCGCGCGCATCTTCCAGGCATCTACATCGGAAGTTTACGGTGACCCGGAAATTCATCCGCAGACCGAAGACTACTGGGGTCACGTCAACCCCATTGGCGAGCGCTCCTGCTATGACGAAGGCAAACGCTGCGCCGAGGCGCTTTTCTTCGCCTATTGGCGGCAGAACAATTTAAGCATCAAGGTCGGGAGAATTTTCAATACTTACGGTCCCCGCATGCACCCCAACGACGGCCGCGTCGTCTCAAACTTCATCATGCAGGCCCTGAAAAACGAGCCGATCACGATCTTCGGCGACGGCGGCCAGACGCGCTCATTCTGCTACATATCCGACCTCATCGAATGCATGGTTCGCTTTATGGACACGCCGGCGGATTTTACCGGTCCGTTGAATATGGGTAACCCGGAGGAACACTCCATAAAGGAAATAGCCGAACTGGTCCTTGAATTAACAAACAGCAAATCCAAACTGGTTTTCCAGCCTCTGCCCCAAGACGACCCCAAACAACGCCGCCCGGACATATCGCAGACCATGGAAAAGCTGGGCTGGTCGCCGCGTGTTCCCCTGCGTGAGGGCCTGCAAAAAACCATCGCCTATTTTGCGGGGAGTCTATAGCAGTTTACGCTTGAGATTGTTGCTTGACGGCGAAGCACCTCTCCTCAGAAAGGTGTCGTTAAGCGGCTTTGGTGCTGTTTTCCTCATTTTGTTGGCATCCTGTTTTTTCTGCTTGGCAAAATAACGAATACGCCAACAGATTGTTGGTATGTCAATAGACTTTATGATACTACATGACACAACCAAAGCCCATAAAAGCTAAGTCCCACAAGGCTTTTGGGGCCTTATGGGACTTCATGAAACTTAAATTTGGCGGGCAGAAGGCTATATAATTCTATTCATAACATAGTGTTTTATATATACTAATAATTTAATATTGCGCAAAATACCCCTAAACATACCCCTTAAAATGAATATTGCCCTATAGGCAGGGTCACTCTCATTTAATCAGTCCGCCTTATTTTTTAGCTTCGGCGGCAAATTACTCTCGCCGGTAATCACATTCATTCCGGTTCTGGCCTCAAGCTCTTTTCTGGCTTGCCTGGCTATGCCTCCGCCTTTCTGAGCCGCATCGGCGTTTTCATTCAGCCCTGTCGCTTCAACACTTTCAGCTATCTGCCGTGTGGAGAGTTCCGCCAGCGCAGTAAAAATCAACTCGGCTTCCGTCATATGGTCGCGGAGGTTTTGAGTTTTCAAGCCCTTCAAGTCTTTATGTTCTTTGACAGTGACGCCGGTCCATTCCTTGTGGATAATGTTTGTAAGGAAGGCATATTCCTTACCTTCTTTAATGTCGTGACCTTTCCAGTAATCTGTAAGTTTGTTGCGGGTATCCTGACCGAGCATCCGCTGCTCAATCCATTTTTCGGAACGGCCATGCTGCCGCCAGTATTCACGGGAACGATTGAGAGCAATCTCTGGGTCCGCCATTTCCTGAATGCGTTCATGTCCGACTTTTGCCAGCCAAAGCTTGATAGGTTCCGCTTTCGGGCTTGGGACAGATTGGACAAGGCGCAAAATTGTCTCAGAATCGGCAACGTCTGTAAGTCTTTGTTTGCCATCTTCAGCGGTTAGTTTCAACCGGTGACAATTTGTCACCATTTCACTGCCTTCTGACTTAAGCCGTGTCTTTAGTTTATTCCAGTATTTGCGGGCGGTTTGGAAATCAATCTGTTCTGTCAACACTTGGACAATATCCACCACGGAAAAAAACCAAGTTTCGGTCTTCTCATCATATACACGGCGGATGCCCCGCTCTTCAAAAAAAGTTATGTCGTTTTTCATATGAAAATCCTTTCTTTTGCGGACACACTCTTTCTTACCCGGCAAGATACCTTTCGCCATATCTAAGGTCAAAGAAAATCCCCGGCACTATCTCCGACAGCCAGCCTACCCGTTGTGGCCACAGCTCACTCCGGGGACTGGCGAGGGGTTGCCCCCTTCGGACCATAGGAAAAGATCAGATGTCCGGGGTCCTCTACTTGGCATATCCCGACAAGGAAAAAAAATTACCCCCTAGAATAGGTGTAGTAGCTGTAGTAGGTGTTGTTTGGCGTTGTGCCACAAGGCCTATATCTGCAACAGCAGGTGTAGTACAGGTGTAGTAGGTGTTGTTTGTGTTGCTTTCTGGTGTTATATTTCTAGGCGCTATGCCGTCAGTAAAATATTTCCCACTTCTGACGTTGACCACCTTTTCGATCGGCGTTATCGTATACGCATATAGCAGTTAATTTATTGTCATCGTTTTAGTATTCCTCTCTTTAGTTTTTGTCCCCGCTGCTCCGGCAAATGGTCCGGCGCTTTTTTTGCGCCCTTATTTTTTATTTTTTATTGTTTAAGGAGTCTACATGAATACTCGCAAGTCAAAGGCAGACAGGCTAGAGGCGGCTAAACGAAAAAACGAGCAGGCCAAGGCGAATTTGGCAAGGGCACAGGCAACATTAGCAAAATCACAACAAGCAATTAAAATTTTGACGGATTCCGAAGAGGCTTACAAAGTCCGGAATCACACGAAGATTGTGGCTGGGGCAATCGTTATCAAAGAACTGTCGCGACTTGAAAGTCCACTTCGGGACGGATTAATTGCATTGCTTCAATCGAATGCCCCTATAAAAGAGCCAAGGTTGTTTGACGGGATTGTCAATCCGAAAAAAAGAGTCGCTGTTTCTGCAAGTGCCACTACCGAGGCCCCTGCGCAATCTGCACAAGGCAATCCCTCATCTGTAGAACCCTCATCGCGCGATTCTGGCATTCCATCACAAAAAACTGCCGAGGAATATGTCCGGTCCGTAAGGTCGGGAAAATACTATAGCCTGTCAGAAATCCTGGTCCAGCACGGAGGGGAGGTGTTAAAACAATGCCTCGCAGACGGCACTCTGGTCCAGATCCCCGAACAGGAATACCTCAAACATATGTGTTCTCCCTTAAAGGGATAGCACCAGAGGCCCCGCAGGGCGCAGTTAGGGGTTTCACTTCGCGAAACCGACTGCGCTCCTGCGGAGGGCCAAGAGTGGAGGAAATGCAAAATGGCTGAATTTCATTTACACGCCTCTCTCCTATCCGTCGAGAAGGGAAATTCCGCATCTGCCGGGTATAACTATATTTATCGTCTAGGTGAACACGCTCATCGTGCGCATGAACTAATTTTTTGCTCAAGCGGAAATATGCCCGTGTGGGCGAAAGATGATCCAGGCCTATATTGGGCATCGGCAGATCTGTACGAAAGGAGCAACGGGCGGCTGGCGCGCCAGATTGACTTTGCGATCCCCATCGAATTAGCAGACCAAGACAGAATTAATCTTGCCACTGCTTTTGCCCGTGCCCTTGCAATGTCTCCAGATGGCCTTTTGCCGTATTCCTACAGCGTCCATTATGATGATCCGGAACATCCCCACAATCCACACTGTCACGTCCTCATATCGCAAAGGATAAATGACGGGCATCCGCGTTCTGCAGAAACATGGTTTCGCCGGGCAGCAGTTAAGAGCAAAGCTCCAGAAACGGGTGGCGCGCGGAAAACCAGCTTTGATAATAGCGAGCCAAAAGCTCGGGAATGGCTAATCGGCATTCGGACAAAGTGGGCGGACATGGCAAATGATGCCCTCAAAGAAGCGGGGTTCGAGGTCAGAATTGATGAAAGGAGTTACAAGGCTCAGGGGG
>JAISKK010000038.1 GCA_031260965.1 Desulfovibrio sp.
ACAGCATCTGCGGCTTATTCAGGAAGAGGCCAAAGATCTGGTGAGCGCGGCCTTTGCCGGACAGGCCTGAACAAATATGGCCAAAACCGGGCCCGGACAGGATCTGGACTTGAAACCCAAAAAAGTTCTGAATCAGTTCCCGGATTTCGCCGCCTTTTTGTCCTACATGGATGGTCTGGGTCTTTTCAGCATGAACCCCGGACTTGAACGGACGCGTGCCGTTCTACGCCGTCTTGGCCTTGAGCGTTTGCCCTACACGGCGGTTCAGGTTGTGGGAACCAACGGCAAGGGGTCCAGCAGCGCCATGCTGGCCCAGCTGGCCGAGGAATACGGCCTGAAAACCGGGCTCTACACTTCCCCGCATTTTGTTTCCCTGCGCGAGCGCGTGCGCATAAACCGGACCATGCTTTCCGAAGCGGACTGGACTTCTCTGGCGAACAAATTGCTGCGCGCCGGAGCCGGCGTTCTGAGCTGGTTTGAGTTTACAACCTGCCTCTGTGTTCTGGCCTTTGCCGAGGCAGGAGTGGATCTGGCCGTCATGGAAAGCGGTCTGGGCGGAACCTATGACGCGGTAACGGCTACGCCTGCGGATCTGGTAATTTTCACCCCCATCGCCCTGGACCATGAATTCGTTCTTGGCTCGACCCTGGCCGCCATAGCTGCTGACAAGGCCGGGGCCATGCGGCCCGGCGTAACGGCCTTAAGCGGCCCGCAGGACAGAGAAGCCATGGCGGAACTGGAAAAATACGCCGCCCTGCGCGCTTGTCCCCTGCATAAGGTGGAAGTCTCAAGCCCTCTGCCTTTTGCCCCCGGACAAGAAGATCTGACCCTGCACGGTCGGCATCAGCTCGGCAACGCCCGTCTGGCTCTGACCGCCTTCCACATCCTGCGCGAGAAAAAAATCTTCCCTCCCCCGCTTCTGGACCGTCTTGCCAGAGCAGAGGACTTCGCAGGAGCACGGCACTCACAAAAAAAACTTTGTCAGCGTCAGTTGGAAGCCAGGGCACTTTCTCAGGCCTTTATGCCCGGACGCATGCAACGCATTCCGGCTGCGCATGTAAAGTTAGAGCAGATGAGCATTGAAAATGTCGGTAAAAATCTGGCTGCCGCGGCTTTTCCTCTGGGCCGCCCCACCCTGCTTCTGGACGGAGCGCACAACCCGCATGGACTGGCTGCTCTGGGCGCGAGTTTGGCGACCGAGGGAACGGCGCCGGCGGCGGTGATTTTTTCCTGCCTGCGGGACAAAGATTTGGAGCGTATGCTCCCGCACCTGCGCGTCCTTTCCACGGGGCCAATCTTCATCCCTCCGATTCAGGATAACCCCAGGGCAGCGCAGCCGGAGGATCTGGCCGCCCGCATCGGCCTTGACTCCCGGCCCGTGTCTTCTCTGCTTGCGGCCCTTGGCGCGGCTTCCAGCCACATCATCCGCCGCCTGCCCGAGGCTCTGCCTGAAGTTGTGCCCGGTCCGCCACCCGATACTTTATCCCGATCCCTGCCTGGATCTCTGAGGGTCGGTATGGACAAAAATCCCCTGCTGGTCTGCGGTTCTCTCTATCTGCTGGGCGAATTTTATGCCCTTTTCCCGCAATTCCTCGAAGCTCCGCCTTGGGACGCATAAATTTATCGCCGCGGATTCCCCCTCTTGACTTAAACAGCCGCCCTTGGTAAATGACACGCAATGTCTGGTTCTTTTCTTCCGCAAGCGGGAAATATTGACTGGACAGCAAACGCGGAGCAGTAGTTAAGCTGGTTATAACGCCGGCCTGTCACGCCGGAGGCCGAGGGTTCGAGCCCCTTCTGCTCCGCCAAATTTAAGTTTCATGAAGTCCCATAAGGTCCAAAAAGCCTTGTGGGACTTCGCTTTTATGGGGTTTGCCAGTATCATGTAGTATCATAAAGTCTATTGACATACCCCTACCATAGGGGTATGTTACAGGGTATCTTGTCCAGTGTGGAGATTCTTGGAAAGGATATACCCCTAAAGTTAAATCCTTTGAATATTGAGGGGTTGCTGGCATGTGCCCCTTTACCGTAGGAAAAATGTTAATGCCTAAAATGGGAATACCCCTATGCGGAAAGTCATACCCCTGTCAGCTACGCAAATAGCCGCCGCCAAGCCGAAAGAAAAGCCCTGCAAGCTTTTTGATGGTGGCGGGCTATTCCTTCTTGTCACCCCTGCCGGCGGCAAATTATGGCGTCTGAAATACAACGTGGATGGAAAAGAAAAACTTTTAACCTTGGGCGCATACCCCGCTGTGAGCCTGAAGGATGCCCGGCAGAGGCGAGATGAAGCCAAGGAACAGCTTGCCAAGGGGATTGACCCCGGCGAAGCCAAGAAGGAAGCCAAGGCCGCCGCCATTGCCGAGGCGAGAGTGGCCGCCGCTACCTTTAAAGCTATATCCCGTGAATGGTTTGATACGTATAAAAATTCTTGGGTGGATACTCACTCAGAAAAAATTATCAGACGTCTAGAAAATTATATCTTCCCATTAATTGGAGCAAAGCCCGTCAATGCCGTTACCGCGCCGGAACTTCTTGAAGCGTTGCGGCGCATAGAGGATAACGGTGCTCCGGATGCCGCACACAGAGCCTTGCAGAATTGCGGACGGATTTTCCGCTATGCCATAGCAACAGGCCGGGCGGAACGTGACACCGCCGCCGATTTGAGGGGCGCTTTATCACCGG
>JAISKK010000136.1 GCA_031260965.1 Desulfovibrio sp.
GTTTTGGCATTTAAACAAGCCCAGGCGGAATAATGCTTACCTTGTCAAACACAGCAGCAATTGCTATTTATAAGGAGAAGGAAGAATGTTGAAGCGCGTTGCCGACTGGTTGGAATATCAGGAGCCTAACTGACTATGTTTCACAAACAACAGTACCAATATTTGTAAGATCGTATCCGCCGATATTCCCAAACTCTTTTTGAAATTTGGGTGCACGTATAATGTTAAGAAGTAGTTCGACTTCAGAAGAGTCCATATCTTCACTACGTAGGACAAGATCGTAGCGTTCTTTTTTCATTGGAATAAAGTCGATATTATCTACTTGCCGTGCAATTTTTTCTGTACCGATGGCGACATCCACCTCTCCTCTGCTGACCGTGCTGGCCACTGCGAGGTGAGACTGGTTTTCATTATGGTAGCCAGAAATATGGGCGGGAGATATTCCTCGCAGCTTAAGGTTTTGATCCAATAATACCCGCGAACCGGCCCCCTTTTCTCTATTGATCATGGATATATCCGAGCGCGTAAAATCCTCCCAGGAACAGATATTTTTGGGGTTTCCGCTGGCTACATACAGTCCCTGTATTCGGCAGGTCAGATGAACGATCGTGCATGGAACTCCGGGCAAGAGGCTTCTGACGTATGATATATTATATGAATCATCCGTAGCATCCCATAAGTGCGAGGACGCTACATGTATTTTATTTCTGTATAATGAAATAAGGCTGTCATAACTGCCGATGTAAGCCCGAAGAGCAGGTACGCCATTGTGGCGCATATAGTTTGAGAGGATATCAAGAATTAAATCCTGACCGCATATAATGAAGTAGGATTTACTTTTGGCCTCATCAGAGAGATCAAAATAGGGTAGCTCCGTGGGAATAGGAACTCCTGCCTGGCAGGCATCATGCGAAGCTTTCACGTAAAGTCTTACATCTTCTTCGGTAAATCGGATTTTTCGTCCGACCTTGAAATGATTCAGCTCTCCATTTTTCACCAAGCTATAAACAGTGCCTTTTCCTACCCGTAGTATCTCCGCTACGTCCTCTACCGACAGTCCGCGCTCTTCCATATCAGTCCTTTATTAAATTTCGTTTTTATTCGTAGCATTTCGTTCAAAAATAAAAGGAAACTTATTTCATCCTTGATAACATCTGGAAGTATGAATATCAATAGAGCTTCTGGCGGGCTTGCACATATGGCATATGTTCAATTTTGTCTTGTTTCGTTTTATTTCGTCAAGCTGACTAGGAGGAAATACGTTGTTGGCACATATCGGTCTTTCACTCGTTGTCGGCAGTCTATTCGCACTTCTTTTTTTAAAAAAAAAGTCCCCGGTGGCTTACTGATTGGTTCACTTGTGGGCGTGGCCGCGCTGAACATCGCTTTCAACACCGCCTACATGCCGTCCCAGACAAAATTCTTAGTCCAAATACTGGCAGGCGCTTTTATAGGCTCTTCAATTGAAAAAAGCGACCTTGCGCGGCTTCCGAGCATTATTAAGCCAACCGTGATAATGTTGGGCGCTTTCCTCGTTCTGAATCTTTTTGTTGGCGGTCTGATTTATTTGGTCAGCCCGCTGGATCTCGTTACATCACTCATGTCCGCCGTGCCGGGTGGCATCAGTGACACGCCGATTATCGCGGACGATATGGGGGCCGATGCGCCAAAGGTTGTTGTGATGCAGATGATCCGACAGGTCCTCGGCATTGCCATCTTGCCAGGTGTTATCTTTGCTTATGACAACAGGGCCAAGCGCTCCGCCCCCCTTTTTAGCCGAGAAGCAAATATTGAAAAGCGAAAGAAATCGGATACTAAATCCATACCCGCGCTTGTCTGCACAGTAGTAGTCGCATCATTGTTCGGTTATGCAGGCCGCGTTTCCGGTATTGCGGGCGCTACTTTTGCGGCGGCGATAATAGGGGTTTTGATTTTGAAACTCGTCTTTGATTTTGCTTTCCTGTCGCGCTGGATAAAAAAAGGGGCTCAAATATTGAGCGGCTGCTATTTCGGCAGCACCATTCTGATGCAAGATGTCATTGAAATGCAATATCTGCTCCTGCCAATTTTCATTCTTGTACTGGGCTATGTGGCGAACTGCTTCATTACCGGCAATATTATCAGCAGGACAAGTGGCTTCACCCGCAAGGAAAGCATGCTGATCACCACTCCCGCAGGGGCTTCTGATATGGCGCTTATTTCTGAAGATATTGGCGTCAAAAATACAGACGTAATCATTATGCAGGTAATTCGAGCAGTTGTGGTTATGACGTTCTTTCCGCAAATAGTGAACCTGATACTCCTGATAACCGGCAAATAACAGAGCGTGGACATGAAAAAACGAATAGCAATCAATGGATTCGGGCGAGTCGGGCGGCTTGTATTTCGCCAAATGCTTGAGCAGGACGGCTATGAAATGGTCGCTATAAATGACCTTGCGCCGCCTGACATGCTTGCTTATCTGCTGAAGTTCGACTCTGCCCAGGAAACTTTTCGCCATGCGGACGCAGTTTCCCATGATGAAAACACCCTTGAGGTTGCAGGCAAAAGCGTCGCGGTTTTTCGGGAACAAGACGCCTCAAAGCTCCCTTGGGGTGATTTAGGTATCGACTTGGTGATGGAATGCTCCGGGGCATATACATCGTCTCAAAAATCCCAAGCTCATATAAATGTCGGTGCCGGGAGGGTGATCATCTCTTCTTCTGCTGGCACCGATATTCCAACCATAGTCTTTGGTGTTAACGAGCAAGTATTGAAAGCTAAGGACGTCATTATTTCCGCAGCCTCTTGCTCAACCAACTGTCTTGCCCCAATGGTGAAAGCCTTAAATGACTATGCGCCGGTTTTAAGCGGCTATATGAATACGATACATGGTTACACCGCTACTCAGAAGATCGTGGATAGCGTACATCCCAAAGGCAATTTCAGACGGGCCAGAGCTGCGGCAGTTAATATTGTACCTACCGTAGCCCAGGCAGCCGAAGCTGTCGGGCTGGTGCTTCCCAAGTTGCGTGGCAAGCTTTTTGGATGCGCGCACAGAGTGCCTGTTCCTGCCGGGTGCTGCATAGTTTTTACAGCAGTCGTACAGCGCAAGGATGTCACCGTGGAAGCGGTGAATGCCGCGTTTCTGACCGCTACTAACGAAGTGTTGGGTTATACTGAAGAGTTCGTCGTTTCATCCGACATTATAGGAATTACCTATGGGGCGCTGTTTGACGCCACTCAAACCAAAGCGAGCAAAATTAACGACGAGCTGCATCAGGTTCAAATCGTTTCCTGGTTCGACAACGAAAATTCCTACGCCAGCCAGATGGTCAGAACAGCGGAGTATCTGCTGAGTCTGAGCTGATGGTCTATGGCTGATGCCGGATGCACTGAACTTCAGTATAAGGATGGAAAGGGAAGCTGGGAAACTCTTTGATGCTGGGAAGATTGCTGGGAAGAAGAAAGGGCTTACAGAGTTATTGTCTGTAAACCCTTTATTTTCTTGGTGGGTGGTACAGGACTTGAACCTGTGGCCCCCGGCTTGTAAGGCCGATGCTCCACCAACTGAGCTAACCACCCTTATTGCGCCTTGGCGCGTTGTATGGGGAAATCCCTTTCCCCTGAGTACACGCGGGAAGGTGTTTGCAGTACCAAAAATCCATACGTCCGGCAAGCCTTTATTGTACAGGATCCGGCGTTGTTGCCGCGGCAAGTGCGTTCCACCCTCCGCCCAGAGCCTTGAACAGGGTCAGTGCGTTGTTCTCGCGCAGCAGGCGGGTAGCGATATAGCTCTGCTGCGCCGTATAGAGCGAGCGTTGCGCGTCCAGCACGTTCAGATAACTGTCAACGCCCACGTCATAGCGGGTCGAGGCCAGATTGAAGGTGGTGGTGGTGGAATTGAGGAGCGATTTTTCCGCATCCAGCAGTTCCCCTATGTAACGGCGCTGCACAAGAGTATCCGCCACTTCGCGGAAAGCTGTCTGTATGGTTTTTTCATAGTCGGCGACCGCGATATTGCGATCCGCCTCGGACATCTCCAGTTGGGCGATATTGCGTCCAGTGTCGAAAATTGGCAGGGTCACCGAGGGAAGAAAGTTCCAGAAGCCCGCTCCGCCGCTAAAAAGATCGGAGGCATCGGGGCTGATTGTCCCCAAGGCCGAAGTCAGGCGGATGGCGGGGAAGAAATTGGCCCGGGCCGCGCCTATGTTGGCGTTTGCCGCCTTGAGCCGGTGTTCGGCCGCCTGGACATCCGGTCTGCGTTCCAGCAGAGAGGAGGGCAGACCTGAGGGCACATCGGCCAGGAGCTTGATTTTGGAGAGTCTGCGCACCTCCGGCAGATCTTTTGGCAGGGGGCAGCCGAGTAACAGGGAGAGCATATTTTCGTCCTGACCTACCCGGGTGGAGTAACGAGCCACATTGGAGCGTGCCTCCTCCATAATACTTTGCGCCTGACTGACTTCAAGCTGTGAAGCCACGCCGGAGGTGAATTTGTTGCGCACCAGATCATACTGGCCTTTGCGGTTCTTATAGGTGTTGCGTGTGACGTCCAGAAGCTCGCGGTCCGCGATAAGCTGCATGTAAACGGCGGCCGTTTCGGAAATCAGGGCCAGACGCGCGCTCGCGGCATCGTCCTCGGCTGAATAGTAGTTCTCCAGAGCGGACTCGCTCAGACTGCGTATTCTGCCCCAGAGGTCAAACTCGAAATTGGTCACACCAACCCCTAACTGCTGCTGGCGCACAACGGCTCGTTGGGGTAGACCGGATATGTCGGAGGGCATACTCTGGTTGCTGGACTGTCCCTGGGCGTTGATAGTGGGCAGAATGTCGGCGCGCTGGATCCGATATTGGGCTCTGACCTTGTCCACATTTTCCAGAATGGAGCGCAGGCTGCGGTTATTCTCAAGGGCCAGACCGATCAGCCTTTGCAGACCGGGGTCTGTGAAAAAAGTCTGCCATTGCGGCAGGGGGGAGTAAGATCCGCCCATTGCTCCGCCATCAGCGTAAGAGGATGGCGTGGGCAGGGCGGGGCGCTCATATATGGGGGCCATGGTGCAGGAAGCAAGCGCGAAACATAGGCTGACAAGGGCGGTCGCCCGCATAAAAGGTGATATAAGATTCATCAGGTTCTCCTTGTCGTTTGCCGTAAGCACAAACTCACTCGCACGATAAGCAAAAAATTAGTTGCGTTAACAGGAAGTTTCGCGTCCGCGCCGGAGCAGTCCGCGAATCAGTACAAAAAATACCGGGGTAAAGAATATGCCGCAGCCGGTGGCGATGATCACCCCGGCCATGACCCCCGTGCCCAGGGAATTCTGGCTCCCTGATCCCGCTCCGTTGCTTATGGCCAGAGGCAGAACACCGAGGATAAAGGCCAGGGAGGTCATGAGGATAGGGCGCAAACGCTGACGCACGGCCAGGACCATGGCTTCGGCCGCACTTTTTCCGGATTCTTCCAGTTCCTTGGCGAATTCCACTATGAGGATGGCGTTTTTGGCTGAAAGTCCCACTGTGGTCAGCAGTCCGACCTGGAAAAACACGTCATTCTCAAGACCGCG
>JAISKK010000105.1 GCA_031260965.1 Desulfovibrio sp.
GATATATGTTTTTCTCCAGGGGAGACAAGCATATGAAAGTAAAATCATGGGAAGTTTCAGATGAGTTCTGGGCCATTGTTGAACCATTAATTCCTGTACGCAAAAGAGACGGGGAAAAACTGTATAAACGCAAGGTCGGTGGAGGAAGAAAACCCATTGATCCGCGTAAAGTGTTTTCAGGGATTGTATATGTTTTACATACTGGCATACAGTGGAAGGCGTTACCAAAAGTAGTGTTCGGAAGCCCAAGTTCCATACATGCGTATTTTAGAGAGTGGGAACAACAGGGATTTTTTCTTGAATTGTGGCAAAGAGGATTGTCAGAATTTGACGATCTTGAGGGTATAGCCTGGGAATGGCAATCCATTGACGGCAGCATGGTAAAAGCGCCTCTGGCTAGAGAAACCGTGGGACCAAACCCAACGGATCGGGGAAAAAAATGGAACAAAGCGCCATATCCTTGTAGAAGGGCATGGCGTCCCGTTATCGATCGTCGTGACCGGAGCCAACCGGCATGACGTAAGCCAGTTGCAAGCTGTGTTTGAACAGAAAATTGTTTCTCCGACAATGGTCGGCCAAAAAGAGAATTTATGCGCTGACGCCGGATATACCGGTGCCGGACCAGAGATGAGCATTCTTTCGGCAGGGTATAAACCCCATGCGCGCTCTCGCGGCGAAGAGCGGCAGAAAAAGATTCACGATTCGAGCTATCGTCCACGCCGATGGATAGTGGAAGTGTGCCATGCCTGGATGAACAGATTTCGTAAACTCTTTGTTCGCTATGAGAAATTGCATTGCACATATATGGCGTTACTTCACTTGGCATCCGCGATTATCGCTTTGCGGAAAGTTGGAGTTATTTAAGGATAAGTTCTTAATCAACAGCTTTGTGCCGTATTGCGCCTTGATATTGTTCGGTTTTTCAAGCTCTTGCGGTATATTCAGGCCTTGTTCCTCTCATGCCGGGTAAAACCGTTGCCGACCATTTCGGCAACCGGGTTGCCGAGTTCATCGCTGACGCTCATCCGGTAAACAGACACATTCCGGCCACCGGACAGCAGAGCGGAACGGACGATCAGACGTTTGCCCTTCGGTTGCCGGAAGTAGGAAATGGAGCAGGACTGGCCGACGATGCGGCCGTCCCCCCGGCCACTCACCCGCGCAAAGTTTGAGTGGACGCCAAAGGCGAAATCGGCCAGGGTGAAGATGGCCCCGCCCTGCACTTCGCGCCCGGCGTTTTTGTGCAGATCACCGATCTCCATACTGCACTGCACGCAGTCTTCACGGGCGAAGTCAATGACTATGCCGGAAACTGCCGCATAGCGGTCAGCCGCAAAATAAGCCCTTATTTTCTCAAGTTCCGCTTCCATGCCGTATTCTCTTTCTTGATCGTTCAGCCTTACGGCATAACCCTGACAACATAGACCTTGTCCAGATGCAGATATTTGCGGGCCGTTTCCCGCAGATCCGCAGCGTTCAGGCTTGCCGCCTTGTCGATCAGGGCGCGGGTCGCATCCGGGGAACGGCGCTGAGAAAGCAGGGTCGCTGCTTCCGCGCTGCGCGCGCCCAAGCTCTGGTGATCCCGATAATAATCGCCCAACATGCCGTTTTTCCCCCGTTCCAGTGCTTCCTTGGGCAGTTCGTCCTTTTGCAGATCGGCGATGATTTTATGGAAACCCTCCTCCGCCTGGGCCATCTTGCCCGGCTCCGTGCCGATATAAAAGATCAGCAACCCGGCTTTGGCGGCCTTCCAGGACATGGCCGTCACCGTATAGCCCAAGCTCTGTTCATCACGCAGACTCCGAAAAAGCAAACCGCTCTGTCCGGCCAGAATGTTCTGCAAAAGCTCAAGCTCGGCCTCGTCTTCCGCCGCGAAGCCTGCCGTCGGGAAGGCCAGGAAAAGATGTCCCTGATTGCGTTGGGGCAGGTTGAGGGCCAGATCCCTGACTTCCCCCCAGACGGGCGCGGGCATGACGATTTCGGCGGCAGCAGGTATGGGCAGCTTCTGCGCTTCCGCCAGTATGGCTTCCCGGTCAAAGGATCCGCAAACGGCCAGCACCCAGGGTCTTAAATTCTGCTTACGCCAGAACTCCCGCGCATCCCGGGCCTTGAAGGCCGCCACGCGTTCTTTATCTCCCTGTTGCATATAGCCGTAAGGGTGTCCCCTGAAAATGAAAGGAAACATGCGCCGGAAGGCCAATCCCGTAGGCTGGTCCTCACGCATGACGATGCCGGCAATCTGGTTTTCCCGCGCCCTGGCCGCCTCTTCTTCCTTCATGGCCGGGGTGGTCAAGGTTTCCTTGAGCAGTCCGAACATGTCGCCCATAAAACGGACGGGAAAATCCATGCTCACAAAAAAGCTGCCCCGACTCGTGGAGGCGGCAAGGGAGGCCGCGCGGTCCGCCAGAAAGTCCTCCACCTCCATTGCCCCCAGGCGTTTGGTGCCCTTGGTCAGCAGGGAAGCGGCAAAGGCGGCCAGCCCCTGATCCTTTTCTTCCAGTAAGGCATCTCCGCCGCTGAAAACCATATTCACGGAAACATAGGGCAGGGTGTTGTCGGGGATTAGGGCCAGAGTGCGGCCCTTGCCCAGATCGATGACTTCCACGCCGCCGACAGGCGCGGATTTCTCCACTTTGGGATCGGCGGGGACTTTTTTGTCTTCTGTTCCCGCCGTCTTCCAGCCGGCGCGCAAATTCTCGGTCAGCCAGACCTTCCAGGCCTCAAGCTCCCCGCCGGAACTTTTCGCACCCGCCGGGGCTTTTGTGCCCACAGGCAAGACAGCCGCAACGCTCAAGGATTCGGGACGCAAAAAATCCTGAGCCGTTTCCGCCAGCAGCGCGGAATTGCAATCCCGGATTGCCCGCAGATAATTGCCCTCGCCCTGTTCTCCCTTGTCGAAAAAAGCGAAATGCCCGAGTTTGGAGGCATAGCCGCTCAAAGTTTCCTTTGAACGGTAGAGATCGTCTTCAATATTAAATTTGGCCCGCGCCACTTCCTCGTCACTGAAGCCGCCCTTGCCCGTATTGCCCAGTTCCTTGCATAGTTCCTTCCAGAAAGGCACGATTTTGTCCGCGTCCAAAGTGGCCTGGATGTAAAGCAAGCCGATGCGTTCAAAACTGTAGTTACCCACGGAGATGCTGTCCACCAGGCGTTTCTCGTACTTTAACAGGCGCGGCAGACGGGAGGAACTGTCCCCGCCCAGAATATGGGCCAGGACATCCAGCCGGGCAGAGCGCAGATCCCCCTGATCCGGAACCGGCAGGGCCAGGGACAGATGCACCTTGTTCCAGGGGCCTTCGTCCAGGGTCACGCTGAAGCTCGCGTCGGTGATCTTTTCATCCAGAGGCAGGGGAGGCGTCAAATTCGCCCGGTTCTGCAAGGATCCGAAAAGCCGATCCGCCTCGGCGGCTGCCTCTTCCGCCTCAACATCGCCGCAGATGACCAGAAGCATGGACTGGGGGTGGTAGAGGCGCTCAATATAGGCGCGGATATTTTCCACGCTCAGGGAACGGATGGTCTTTTCATAGCCGATGATGGGATCATAATAGGGGGTGCCGGCCAGAGCGGCCTGCTGGCTTATACGGAAAAGCCGCTGTCCGGGGTTGTCCTCGCCGCGCTTGAGTTCCGCGATCACCACCTCTTTTTCCGCCTCCAGTTCCTCCGGGGTCAGGGAAGGGTGAAAGGCCATATCTTTAAGTACATCCAGGCCGATCTTCCAGTGATCTTTAGTCATATCCGTGAGATAAACCGTATAGTCAAAGCTGGTGGCCGCATTGAGATAGCCGCCGCTCGTCTCCACATCCTTGGCCGCCTGTCCGTGCGGGCGCTTTTCCGTGCCCTTGAACACCATATGCTCAAGCATATGACTGATGCCCGCTTCTTCCGGATTTTCATAGGCGGAGCCTGCGTGTACATAAAGACGCAGTGAGACCAAGGGGAAACGATGGTCCGGCAACACCAGCACTCTCAGACCGTTGGACAAAACGCGCAGAAGGCTTTTGGCCTTCTCCGGCGACTGGATCGGCTGGAGACTCGTTCGGCCGGATTTGTCGTCAGCCTTGCCGGGTCCGGCAAGGACGGGGGATGCGAAGGAAAGGGTCATAAGCAATCCTGCGACTAGAAGGTTCATACTTGGCATTCCATACTCCAGCTATTTTATTTCACAGGACAAGCCCGGTTTTTGTCAGGCGCAGACAGGCCGGGTCAGGGGCAAATCCGGCCCAGGCAAGGACGTGAGTACACAGGGCCAAAGGCGAAACATAACCCTGGCTCCAGTCAAGGGTCAGCTCCGCACCAACCGCAATTCCGTCTTCCGTCCCCAAGGCAATCTTAGCAAAGAAGCCTGCGGCGTCAAGGGAACGGAGTCCTTTTTTTCCTTCCCTGGTCCAGGGCAAGGAAGCACTTTGCGCAATTTTTTCCCAGGCAACGGGAAAATCCGCCCTTTGCAAATCTTTACCCAGGCATTCCAGGTAAAAAATCTCGCGTACGGCGTCCGCGCTTTGTTTACTCAGGGACAGAGCCTCAATAGATGTAATCCGGATCCCGGAGGGCAGAGTTTTGTTCAAGTCCTCCAGAATTTGCGGCAAGAGTCGGCGCTCGCGCAGATAGGCGGAAAACCATTCGCAGCGGCTGGCCACCCCCACAGGCAGGGCGCGTCCGAAAGAAAGCAGGGGCAGGGGATGAAAACCCTGACTGAAACTCAAGGGTAATCCGATCCGGCGCAGGGCACGATCGAAAACATGCTGAATCTCAAGCTGGCTTAAATAGGCGGCCGACCCCATCCGTGAATACCAAAAACGCAGTTGTGCAGTCTTGACGTATAGATGTTCGGCAAGAGCCGGAGGCTTCTGGCGCCGGGAATTTTTTTCGGCTTTTCCTTCCGGTTTGGTCTGTACCGGTCGCTCCACAGCCGGCAGATCTGCTTGCAGCGGATTTTCCTGATCCCGCCATTTCTTGTTGAGCAGCAAAGAAGCGGACCCGGGGGCGCAGACGCCGCAGGCGTTGCAGTCCGAGTAGCGACAATCGGGAGTCAGCTCCCCGCGCAGAGCCCGCTCCGCTTCACGGAGAAAAAATTTTCCGCTCACGCCGCTGTCCAGGTGATCCCAGGGCAGGATTTCCCCCGGGCTGCGCGCGCGCAGATAATCATCAACCTCAAGACCACATTCGCTCATGGCCTCAAGCCAGGGGTCCAGGGAAAATCCATCGGCCCAGTCGGCAAAAAGCGCCCCTTTGCGGTAGGCCGATTCCAGTACGGCTGCCAGTCGTCGGTCGCCGCGCGCAAAAATGCCTTCCAGCAGGCTCATTTCCGGCACATGCCAGCGCAGGGTGACGCGCTTCTCCTTTTTTACGGCGTCAAGCAACACGCCGATACGCCGTCGCGTCTCACCCAGGGAGATTTGGGTCTCGCGCTGGAAAGGGGTGTGCGGCTTGGGCACAAAAGGCGACACCGAGGCAGTGATCTGCAAGTCGCGCGCATAGGGTCCGGCCGCATCCCTGGCCTTACGGCAGAGATCAACTATGGTCAGCAAATCCTCATCGCTTTCCGTGGGCAGACCGATCATGAAATAAAATTTAATCTGCCGCCAGCCGTGGGCATAAAGCTGGGCGACATGGCGAAGCAGTTCCTCTTCGCGCACTCCCTTGTTGATTACATCACGCAGACGCTGAGAACCTGCCTCCGGGGCCAGGGTCGCCCCCGTGCGCCTGATGCCGGCCATACGCTCCATGATGCTTGCGTCAATCGAACCCACGCGCAGTGACGGCAGGGACAGGGAGACCTGCTCAGCGGCGCAGCGCTCGGCCGCGCCCAGAAAAAGTTCCTTCAGGGCGGAAAAATCTCCGCTGCTAAGGGAGAGAAAGGACAGATCGTCATAACCGGTACTGTTCAGACAGTTGTCGATAATCGAGCGTAAAGCTTCTACTCCGCGCTCACGCGCCGGACGGTATATAATTCCGGCCTGACAGAAACGACAGCCGCGCGTGCAGCCCCTTGCTATTTCCAGGGCAAGACGGTTGTGCACCGCCCCGAAGGGCACAGGCTGGCTGATCGGGTAAGGCGCGGCGTTTATATCCCTGACGATGCGCCGGGCCGGACGCGGCAGACCGGCCGTTCCGCCCAGAGCCGGGCCGAAGGCCCCTTGCGGAAAAAATTCCGGCACATAGACGCCTTTAATCCCGGCCAATTTTTCAAGCAGTTCTTTGCGATCCGTGCCCTTTTCCCGTTCCGCGCAAAAAAGACGCAAAATTTCCGGGACAAGGTCTTCGCCTTCGCCCAGGCACATAATGTCCACAAAGGGGGCAAGGGCTTCAGCGGCCAAAACACAACCGCCTCCGGCCAGAACCAGGGGCCAGGGGCGACCATGCGGCCCCTTCCCCTCCCGTTGCGCGCTGCGCAAAGGCAGACCGCCCAGATCCAGCATATAGAGAATATTACTGAAGCAAAGCTCATGGGTGACGCTGAAGCCGAGAATATCCAGGGAGGCGAGGGGGGTGTCGCTTTCCAGCGTGCACAGAGGCAAGCCGCGCGTGCGCAAAATTTCCCCGGTCTCCCGGCAGGGCGCGAACACGCGCTCGGCCGCGTAATCTTCATCGGCGTTGATGATGCTGTAGAGAATTTTCTGGCCAAGGTAGGACATTCCTACCTCATATAGGTCGGGGAAGGCCAGTCCCACACGCGCCCGCACAGGCCAGGTTTTGTGGACAGCGCCTTCCTCAATCCCCAGATAGCGGGAAGGCTTGGGCACAATGGGCAAAAGTTCGCGCACTGTCTTCCTTCGATGTTAGAGCAGATGAACATTGAAAAGGGGACATGATCGCTCGGTCATGTCCCCTGAAGAATTTAATGTCGGCCCCGGCCTACGTTCCCACACAAGAGTATGCAGTATCATCGGCGATGAAGGGCTTAACTTCCGGGTTCGGAATGGAGCCGGGTGTACCCCCTTCTCCATGGGAGCCGACAAGTTTCAAGCTCACGCTTGGTTCCGGGGGGGATGAGGTAATCCCCGACAGACGAAGCGTCCAATTGAAGGGATGGAAAGGAAGGAAGAAAAGTTCAAGTTTTCGGCCTGTTAGTACCGGTAAGCTTAACGCGTCACCGCGCTTGCACTCCCGGCCTATCTACCTTGTGGTCTACAAGGGGCCTTTCACTTGCGCAAGGATATCTTATCTTGAGGCAGGCTTCCCGCTTAGATGCTTTCAGCGGTTATCCCTTCCGAACGTGGCTACCCTGCTGTGCCGTTGGCACGACAACAGGTCCACCAGTGGTTCGTCCATCCCGGTCCTCTCGTACTAGGGACAGGCCCTCTCAAATATCCTACGCCCGCAGCAGATAGGGACCAAACTGTCTCACGACGTTTTAAACCCAGCTCGCGTACCACTTTAAACGGCGAACAGCCGTACCCTTGGGACCTGCTTCAGCCCCAGGATGTGATGAGCCGACAT
>JAISKK010000112.1 GCA_031260965.1 Desulfovibrio sp.
TGGACTCCGGAAAAGCGGCTGAAGGAATATCCGGCGAATCAGGCGGGCCGGAGGAGGTATCGGCAGTCTCTCTGGACAAAGCCGCGCTGTTGCGCCTGAAAGAGGCGCTGGAGGCGGAAAAAATCGGGCTGGCGGACAAAATTTTGAAAAAGCTTGCAGCGCAGGCGCTTGATCCTGCCGTAAAAACACAACTTTCCGCCATTGCGGATCACATGCTGATATTTGAATTCAACAAAGCGGCCTGCCTGATAGACAGGTTTCTGGAAGGCTGCAATCGGCCACAATGTAAACATGGTACCGAAAATTCTATCTCGGATCGCCTTGAGGAGCAAGGGCCGCCCGCAGTCTCTTGATGTCATCCGGGGAATCTACAGGCAGAGCCTTGTGTTCGGAGAGCAAAAGCGCGTTGCCCCCGAACAGGTCGGACGCTTCGGCCTCCATGCCTCGCGCAACAACGCAGGCCAATATCCGCTTCTGTTGCAGGCAGAAACGGGCCGTGCTCATGGTTCCGCTGCGGACTGACGTCTGGACGATAATCGTCGCGCGGCTCAAGCCGCTTTGGATACGGTTGCGCGCTATCAGGCTTTTCCCGGTAGCCCGTGTTCCGGGCGGGTTCTCACTGAGCAGACAGCCTCCGGCCGCCAGAATCGCCTCCGCCAGATCTTTATTTCCCGCCGGATGCACCATGTCCAGTCCGCCGGCCAGCACCGCAAGGGTCCGGCCGCTTTGCCGCAGCGCCCCCGCATGCCCCGCGCAGTCGCAGCCCAGAGCCAGACCGCTGACATGCACATAGGGCGGCGCGGAAAAAATCCCGCCCAGTTCCCCAGCCTTGCGCAGGGAGAACTCCACAGCGGCCCGGCTGCCCACCACAGCAACGCAGGTCTGGTTCAAAAGATCAATCCCGGCGCCTTTTACATACAACAAGGGAGGCGGGTCGGGGATCTCCGCCAGAAGCGGCGGATAGCCAGCTTCGCCCAGGACCCTGATCCCTATGTTTTGGGATCGGCAAGTTTCCAGGATGACGGCGCTTTCCTCCCGAGCCGAGTCCCAGCGTCCGGCCCGCAAATGAAAATATCCGCACAGCGCATCCACAGACCCCGCATCCGCCCCCAGACGTAAGCCTTCCGCAATCCGGCGCGCGCTGAGACCCCGGACTCGGGTCAGGGTCAGAACATCGTGAATTTTGCGCGGCAAACTCATTATATTGGATTTACTCAAGCGGATTATGCGGAGTTGAGGGCGGACAGCGCCTGTAAACACCTCTCAGACAGTCTGGGGATAAAGTCCAAAAGCCTCCCGGATTCGCTCCCGGTCCGGCTCGCAAAAGAGCAGATCCCGGAAACGGCGCACCATTTCCGGGCGTTGCGGGTCGAGGCGGGCCGCATGCAGAAGTTGCAGGGACTCCTTCATCTCCCGAACATCTTTTACCCCCGCCCAGAGTTTTCCCCGGCCATATTCCGGCAGATAATTGAGTCCCATTCCGGGAATCCCGGAAGCGTCCTCCACGGCCAAAACCGGCAGACCCTGAGCCGCCGCCTCGGCCAGAGATCCCGACCCCGCGCCGATCACGGCCCCGGCAGTGTCCAGGGCCTGTGCGAGCCCCCCTTCCGAAAGACGCGCGCGCTTCGGCAACAGGGCGGCATAGTCGTTTGGACGCGTGGCCGGATGGAAGCGGTAGACAAAGTTTTCCGGATCAGATTCCGCCAGAGGCAGAAGCAGCCGCAACACGCGCTCGATTTCTGCAGGATGGTAAGAAAGCAGGACCAGCGCGGGCCGCTTTTGCGGGCTTTTTCCATAGGTGTTCCCCGCGGCGGCGCCCCCCCCGACGATCCCTTGTTCCACTTCCTCCGGGACTCCCCCCGGTACTCTCTTTGTCTCACCCTTGCTGAACAGATGCGCGTAACGCAGGGCCGGACCCACGGCGTAATTCTGGGTGGAGGACTGGGGCAGAAAATGCGGTCCGTTCACCAGCACCAAGTCCGGAGCCAGACCCAGAGCCGCCTCGGCATCGTCCGGATGATTGTTGAGCAGGTTGTCCGGCCAGATAAAAAGTTGCGCGCCTACAAGAAAAGGACGCGGCGCGCCAAGGGCTTCGGCATCGGCCAGACCGCGCTGGAAGCATTTGTTCAGGGTCTGATTCTCATACCAGGAAATTATGCGCGCAGGATCTGCTGGAGCAGAGGCAAGATCCAGGCTTAAAGCGCGGGCGGCCAGACGGCGGGCTTCGCCGATCAATACGCATTGTCCTGCCCCGCGCAGCAAAGACTCTCGGATATAACGCTGCGGTGAATTTTCCGGCACTTGCCGCAGAGAGCGGATCAGAGCGGCCAGGGCGAAGGGATAGAGTAAAATGTGCAGGACGAGCCGACCCCAGTCGCCGCTGCGTAAAAGTCCGGCCTCAAAGAGAACGCCTTCTTTGCCGCGCAATATTTTCAGGGTCTTCCAGAGCAGACGCGGGTCCCGGTTGCCGTAAAGACGGAACAGGGTCAGAACCCTGTGACCGCAGGCGCTCGCCTCCTCCTCCAAACCCTGGAGATAGAGCTCGCGGTAGCGACCCTCTTTGACGATACCTGGTGACACGGCAAAAGTGTCCAGAAGGATTCGCGCCGGTCTGCCCTTTTTCTCGTCCGCCCCGACGCGCAGGGACCCTTTGGGAGGGGGCGCCGTTTTCATCGCACTCGGGATGCGCTCCCAGGCGCCGGGAGTGAGGGGAAAACGCAGCAGACGCAGAAAAAGGGCCGTGCCGAGCATAAAAAGAAAATGCCCGCAGTTGGCGAGGACATAGCGCCCGGCAATGCGGGAAAGTTCCGCAAACGAAGGCTTCCAGGGCGGCGCGTCGCTCAGAAAACGGTGCAGAACCTCGCCCTGATCCGGGGCCTTGGACAGACCGGGACAGGAAACAAGGCGCGCGTCTTTGAAGGCCCGCCCAGTGATGCGGGAAAAGGCCGTAAAAAGATCCCCCGGCCTCCCCAGCGGACGCATCAGAGCGCGCTCCGGCCTTTATGCCAGGCGTACATGGCGGTCAGACCCGACTTAAGCCCGAATTGCGGCTTATAGCCAAGGCAGCGCCCGGCCAGTTCCCCATCCGCATAGATGCCGAACATGTCGCCCGGGGTTCCCCCCCCGTATTCAACCCGCGCCGGATCGGCGCTGACCGTAAGGAGCATATCCAGCAACTCGCGCACCAGCACCTTGCCGCTGCCGCCTATGTTCAGGACGCGGCCTTCGGATTCCTTGTGTTCCAGGCAATTCAGAAAAGCCCTTACCACATCGTCGATATAGACGAAATCCCGATAGCGGTCAGGCCGGCCCTTGACCCGGATAGTCCCTTCCGCGAGCATGGACATATAGATGCTCACCATACCCTGGCGCATGTTGCCCATGTTCTGTCCCGGGCCGTAAACGTTGAAAAGGCGCAGGGCCGTAGATGCGATCCCGTACTGTTCGTATATGCGCAGATAGTGTTCGCTGGCCAGTTTGCCCACCCCGTAAAAGGACAGGGGACGACAAGGGGCGTCTTCGGATGTGGGCGCGTCCGGCTGTTCCCCGTAAACGGACATGCTGCTCGCATAGACTATGCGCTTACAGCCGCAAATTTGCGCGAAACGCAGAAGATGCAGGGTGGAGGCGGTGTTGGTGCGCAGATCATAGAGGGGATCGTCAAAGCTCACCTCCCCGCTGCTCTGCCCGGCGATATGGAAAATGGCGTCATAAGGATGTTTTGGAAGCAGTCCGGCATAAGACTCTTCCCTCCCGCAGTCGCCCCGGAAAAACTCCGCTCCGGCCGGGACATTCTCCATAAAACCCGTGCTCAGGTTGTCGATGCCGGTAAGAAAGTGTCCCCGCTCAAGCAGGGCGCGGCCCAGAGCCGAACCTATAAATCCGGCCAGACCGGTAACAAGATAATGGCCCATATTTTTGCCTTTTGTTTTTAATTTTCGAAAGAGGTGTAACGCATAGGTCCGCGCAATTCAAGACCGCCGTCCAGCCATACACCGGGAGCATTATACCTGAATGTCGATCTCTTCGGCGCAATTCCCGAAAAAAGTCCATAATATTTGCACTAAAATGTAATTTCCCCGCGGATCGTAACAGGCAGAATCATATAACTCATATATATAAATTGCAAAACCTGTTTTGGAATACATATTGCTGATATGGCAATGACCATAATTCTCAGTTTCCGGGCTGTCGGCGCTGTTCGCATGAACGCGGCGCCAACTTCAAATAACAGTGAAGACGGGAGACAAAAATGATTTGCAAAAAACTCGGCGCTTTGCTTTTACTGGGTCTTTTTTCCTTCAGCGGCACAGCTTTCGCCGCTGACGACACCATCAAGGTCGGCATCCTGCATTCTCTTTCCGGAACCATGGCCATCAGCGAAACAACGCTGAAAGACGTCATGCTCATGCTCATAGAGGAACAGAACAAAAAGGGTGGTCTGCTCGGCAAAAAACTGGAGGCGGTGGTTGTGGACCCGGCCTCGGACTGGCCACTTTTCGCGGAACGGGCGCGCGAGCTTTTGACCCAGCGCAAGGTCGCAGCCGTTTTCGGCTGCTGGACCTCGGTGTCCCGCAAGTCCGTGCTGCCTGTCTTTGAAGGCGAAAACGGACTTCTTTTCTACCCCGTACAATATGAAGGCGAAGAATCCTCAAGGAACGTCATTTACACGGGCGCGGCCCCGAACCAGCAGGCGATCCCGGCCGTTGACTACCTGATCAACGACCTGGGGGTGAAACGCTTCGTCCTGGCGGGAACAGACTATGTCTTCCCGCGCACGGCCAATAAAATCATCGAAGCCTATCTGATCGGCAAGGGCGTGGACAGGAATGACATCATGATCAACTACACGCCCTTCGGTTATTCCGACTGGCAGTCGATAATCGCCGAGGTCAAGAAATTCGGCGCAGCCGGCAAAAAGACCGCCATCATCTCCACGATCAACGGCGACGCCAACGTGCCTTTCTATAAGGAACTCGCCAACCAGGGCATCGCATCTTCCGCCATTCCGGTCATAGCTTTCTCCGTGGGCGAGGAAGAGCTGTCCGGCATCGACACCAAACCCCTGGTCGGACATCTGGCCGCCTGGAACTATTTCATGAGCGTGGATAAACCGATCAACGCGGAATTCATCAAGAAATGGCTTGCCTACATCAAAGATCCGAAGCGCGTGACCAACGACCCCATGGAAGCGCATTACATCGGCTTCAATCTGTGGGTCAAGGCCGTGGAAAAGGCCGGGTCTGCAAAAGTTGACGATGTGCTCAAGGCCATAGTCGGCCTTTCCGTTCCCAATCTGACCGGCGGCACGGCCACCCTGCTGCCCAACCATCACCTGACCAAACCCGTGCTGATCGGCGAAATTCAGGCTGACGGCCAGTTCCAGGTAGTCTGGGAAACCCCCAAAGAAGTGGCGGGCGACGCCTGGTCCGACTACCTGCCGGAATCCAAGGATCTGGAAGCGGACTGGACGGACCCCGTCAACTGCGGCAACTATAATACGCGCAGCAAACAATGCGGCGGCGCCAAGAAATAAAAACCGATACAAACCGGGGTCAGACCCCGAACCCCAGCGGGGGATGATTTTCCCCTGACCCTCTCGCCGGGAGCCGTGAGCCCTGGCGAGGGGGAGCAAAAAATCAAGAAGAGAACATTTATGTTTAACTGCCGCCGGGCGATTCTCTGTATCTGCCTGCTCATTTTCCTGCCCTTGCGCGCCTATGCGGCAGCAGAGCTGACCCTCGCTCCGGAAACCCTGGAATCCTTAAAGAGCGCCAGGGTGACCGACCGCAACCGGGCCATCGAGGACCTGGGGCGGATCCTCTCCGAGAACGCGAGCACCTTGCTTCAAGCCTTGCGCGACGGCGCTCTCTATGTGGACAAGGAGGACGATTCCCTGATCATCCTGGAGGCGGATGGGCAAAAAGCTGCTGACGCCGTAAGCGGTACAGCCTTGCCTGCTCCGGACAAAAGCCGCCTGCGCAAGGTGGGTACAAGCAACAGCCAACGCGAGGCCATTACGGGTTTTCTGAGCGGGCGGCTTTTGCGCCACCCGGACGCGGACACGCGCTTACGCGCCCTGGAAAACCTGCTGGAGCGGTCCCAGACGGACAAAAATTTGCTTCTCTCCCTTTTACGGGACGAGAAAGACCCCCGAATCCGGCAGCGTCTGGAAGGCTCTCTGGCCCTGCTCAGCGCGCGCGACCCCGCCTCTTCGCCCGCGGAACTGCTCCGGGCTGTGGAAATCCTGCGCGACGAGGCTTCGCCAAAGACCCGGCAGGTCCTGGAAGAACTACAAAAAGGCAGGGACCCTGCCGTGGCGGCGGCGGCGGATAAAGCCCTCTATACCCTGCGCGTCACGGCGGATCGCGTCTCCATGCTGGAAACCCTCTTTTTCGGCTTGAGCCTCGGCTCCATACTGGTACTGACCTCCATCGGCCTGGCCGTCACCTTCGGGGTCATGGGGGTCATCAACATGGCCCACGGCGAACTGGTAATGCTCGGGGCCTATACAGTCTGGGGCATGCAGCAGCTTTTGCCCGGCCGGCCCGGTCTGGCCCTGCTGCTCTCCGTCCCCGCGGCCTTTCTCGTCTCCGGAAGCACCGGCGCCTTGCTTGAACGCTGTGTCATCCGCCACCTTTACGGCCGTCCTCTGGAGACTTTGCTGGCCACATTCGGGGTAAGCCTGATCCTGCAACAAGCCGTGCGCACTCTGATCTCGCCCATGAACCGGGCCGTGGAAAGCCCGGAGTTCATGAGCGGCATGTTGCACATCACGGGAAATTTCAGCCTGACCTGCAACCGCATCTACGTAATCTGCTTCTGCCTGGGAGTTTTTATCCTGATCTACGCGATTATGCACAAAACCCGCCTCGGTCTTGAAGTACGCGCCGTCACCCAGAACCGCCCCATCGCCAGATCCCTGGGAGTGAACGCGTCCGCCGTGGACTCCATGACCTTCGCTCTGGGTTCCGGGGTAGCGGGCATGGCCGGAGCGGCTTTAAGCCAGTTAACCAATGTAGGACCAAATCTGGGACAGGGTTATATCGTGGACTCCTTTCTGGTCGTGGTCTTCGGCGGCGTCGGCAATCTCTGGGGCACGCTCTGCGGCGGGCTTATTCTCGGTCTGGTCAACAAAATTCTTGAACCGGTCAGCGGGGCCATGCTCGCCAAAATCATCCTCCTGGCCGGGGTCATCCTCTTCATGCAGGCCAAGCCCAAGGGGCTCTTTCCGGAACGCGGCCGGGCGGCGGAGAATTAATTATGCAGTCGGAACAGCCGGAACGCTTATTTGCCCCTTCCACCCTCATTTTCAGCGCCGGCATCACTCTGGCCTCTGCGGCCGTGATATTCTGCGCCCTGCTCCCGACCGGATCCCCCCTGCATATGGGCGGCTATATGGTCAGCCTGCTCGGCAAATATCTCTGTTTTGCCCTGCTCGCCCTCTCCATTGACCTCATCTGGGGATATCTCGGCATTCTAAGCCTGGGGCACGGCGCTTTTTTCGGCCTCGGCGGCTATGCCATGGGCATGTATCTGATGCGCGAGATCGGCAGCCGGGGCATGTACGGCAACCCGCTCCTGCCGGACTTCATGGTTTTTCTGAACTGGAAGGAACTACCCTGGTACTGGCTGGGATCGGACTCCTTCCCCTTCATCTGCCTGCTTATTCTGATTCTTCCCGGTCTGGCCGCCTTTCTCTTTGCCTGGCCCGCCTTCCGTTCGCGCGTCTCCGGGGTTTACCTGTCCATCATCACCCAGGCCATGACCTATGCCCTGATGCTGGCTTTTTTCCGCAACGAGATGGGCTTCGGCGGCAACAACGGACTGACCGACTTCAAAAGTCTGCTTGGCTTTCCCCTGCAATCCGAAGGTATGGGCGCGGCTCTTTTCGCGGCTTCCGCCCTGGCCCTGCTCCTCGCCTTTCTTCTTTGCCGCCTGATTGTCGTCTCCCGGCTGGGGCGGGTATTCATAGCCGTGCGTGACGCGGAGAGCCGGGCCCGCTTCATCGGCTATCGGGTGGAATATGTAAAACTGGCGGCCTTCGTCTTCTCCGCCCTTCTGGCCGGAGTGGCGGGCGCCCTCTATGTTCCCCAGGTGGGAATCATCAACCCCGGTGTCTTCGCCCCTCTCTTTTCCGTGGAAATGGTGGTCTGCGTGGCCCTCGGCGGCAGGGGCAGGCTTTACGGGGCGATCCTGGGCGCTCTGGCAGTCAGCTTTGCCAAAACCTGGTTCACCACGGCCCTGCCCGATGTCTGGCTCTTTTTCCTGGGGGCTCTCTTTGTCCTGGTTACCCTCTTTTTGCCCGGCGGTCTGGCTGGTCTGCCGGATCAAATACAGGAGGCCGCGCGCAAAAAATCTGTCCCGTCTGCGGCCCCGCTTAGCGCATAAGGAGAAGGAAGAGATGAGCGCCGCCACCCTGGCCCCGGAAAAAAGACATGTCGATCCGGCATCATACCGTGAAACGTCTGTAGCTCCGCCGCAAAATCAGTCGGATTTGGACGAAGCGGCCCGCGCTATCCTGGACGATTTCAACAGCCGCCGCCACGGTCTGCGCCCCGGACGCCAGATTGCGACCCCGCCCAAGGCTCTGCGCGGGCAGAACAACATCTCCCTCTATCTGGAGAAGATCTCCGTCAGTTTTGACGGTTTCAAGGCCCTGAACAACCTGACCATCTACATTGACGAAGGCGAGTTACGCTGTATCATCGGCCCGAACGGCGCCGGTAAAACCACCATGATGGACGTGATCACCGGCAAGACCAAACCGGATCGGGGGTCAGCCTGGTTTACCCGCGAACACAATCTGCTCGCCCTGGACGAGGTGGGCATCACCGAGGCGGGTATCGGCCGAAAGTTCCAAAAACCCTCGGTTTTTGAGGAACTGAGTGTGCTGCACAATCTGGAACTTGCCCTGAAGGGGAAAAAAAGCGTATTCGGGGCTCTGCGGGCGCGCCTCTCCGGCGAGGACAAGGATTTTCTGGAGCAGACGCTGAAGCGCATCCGCTTGCAGGAACAGCGCGACATGCCGACCGGCCGGCTCTCGCACGGGCAGAAACAATGGCTGGAAATCGGCATGCTTCTCGCCCAGAAACCGAAAATGCTGCTTCTGGACGAGCCGGTGGCGGGCATGACCGTGCGCGAAATTGAGCGGACCATAGAACTTTTGCGTACCCTGGAAGGGGAACAGAGCATCATTCTGGTAGAACACGATATGGAATTTGTGCGGGCGGTGGCCGGCAAGGTGACGGTTCTGCACCAGGGCAGCGTTCTGGCCGAAGGTAATATGGACCAGATCCGCAATAACCAGGCTGTGATCGAAGCCTACCTGGGAGAATCCCAATGCTGAAGGTGGAAGGCCTGAACCAGAGTTACGGCGAGAGTCACATCCTGCGCGATGTGCGCCTTGAAGCCAGACGCGGGGCCTGCGCCTGCCTGATGGGCCGCAACGGGGTGGGCAAGACAACCCTCCTGCAATGTATCATGGGCATTCTGCCTATCCTCTCCGGACGCATTTTATTGAACGGTGCGGACATAAGCCGCCTGCCCCCGGAGAAACGGGCCAAAGCCGGTCTCGGTTATGTGCCTCAGGGCAGACAGATTTTTCCCCTGCTCACGGTCGAGGAAAATATGCGTCTGGCCCTGCTCTCCTCGCGCAGCGGCAACCGCAAAATTCCCTCCTGCATCTATTCCTTTTTTCCGGTGCTTGAGGAAATGCTCCAGCGCCGGGGCGGCGACCTCTCCGGAGGCCAGCAGCAGCAACTGGCCATAGCCAGGGCCTTGGTCCTTGAACCGGATCTGCTCATTCTGGACGAGCCGACCGAAGGCATCCAGCCGAACATCGTGCAGGAAATCGCCGCCGCCATCCGCAGGTTGATGAAAGAAATGAGCATGACCGTTCTGCTCGTTGAGCAGAAGGTTCCCTTCGCGCGCAGCATAGCGGACAGCTACGCGATTATGGAACGCGGGCATATCGCGGCTGCCGGACCCATGACGGGTCTGGACGCAGCCACGGTGAAAGCCCTGCTCAGCGTATAAGGACGCTGTGACCATGCTGGAAAGTGAACGCTCATTTATCGGCGCCCGCCGCTGGCCGGCTTCTCTGGACTGCTCTTTCAGCGGACAGGGGGGACGCACCAGGCTGGAGCATATGAATTTTTCCGGCCCCTTGCGCGTGCAGCGCCTCTTTTATCCGGAAAAAGAAAGGGCGGATCAGGCCTCCCTGCCCTGCCACTGCTATCTTCTGCATCCGCCCGGCGGCATGGTCAGCGGGGACAGTCTGGACATCAAATGCCGCCTGCAAGCGGGCTCACACTGTCTGGTAACTACTCCGGCGGCGGGCAAGATCTATCGGGCCGGGGAAGGGTGGGCTGCGCAAAGCCAGAGCTGTTGCGCCGAGCTTGAAGACGGTGTCCTGGAATGGCTGCCTCTGGAGAATATTGTATACAACGGCGCGCAAGCGCGGCTGTCCACGCTTTTTCGCCTGCGCGGACAAAGCCGCCTTCTGGCCTGGGACCTGACCTGCCTCGGCCGCGCCGCATGTGACGAAAAATTTGCCGCCGGTCGTCTGGTGCAAAGTCTGTGCATCTTGCGGGACGAGAAGCCGCTCCTGCACGAGCGCCTTGATCTTGAAGGCGGAGGCGAGGGCGGCGCCAACCCCGCCCTTTTGCGGGGAGGACAGGTGCTGGCCGCTTTTTACGCCTGCGGCCGCCCGGACCACCCGCGCGATGCCAAAGCCCTGCGCTCGGCCAAAGAGGCCTTGCAAGGCTTGTGCGCGCGGACGCGGGAAGAGAGCGGGGGGCAGGAAAGCTGCGGCGTGACCTTGCGCGGCGAAGTGCTGATCGCCCGTTGCCTCGGCGCAAACGCGAATGTAGCCAGACGGTTCTGCCGCAAAGCCTGGGGTCTCACCCGCCCGCTGCTGTTGGGGATTGAGGCCTGTGCCCCGCGCGTCTGGCATACTTGAGAAGAGTCAAATCACAAGGAGTCTAATATGGACCTGTTGCCGCGAGAAAAAGACAAGCTGCTGCTGTTTGTCGCCGGACTGCTGGCGGAACGGCGCAAGAACAAGGGTGTGAAGCTCAACTATCCGGAAGCCGCCGCTTACATAAGCCTGGCCGTGCTGGAAGGCGCGCGCGAGGGACGCAGTGTGGCCGAGCTGATGGGCTCCTGCCGCGAACTGCTCAAGCGCTCGGACGTTATGGAGGGTATTGCGGAAATGCTGCACGAGGTGCAGGTGGAAGCGACATTCCCGGACGGCACGAAACTGGTCACCGTGCACGACCCGATACAGTGAGGAAACAATATCATGATCCCAGGTGAATACATGCTTCTGGACGAGGATATCCTGATCAACCGGGAACGGGAAAGTGTGGAGATTGAGGTCGCGAACAAGGGAGATCGTCCGGTGCAGGTCGGGTCGCACTACCATTTTTATGAAACAAACCCGGCCCTGATCTTTGACCGGAGCAAGGCCCTGGGTCGCCGTCTGGACATTATCGCGGGCACGGCGGTCCGTTTTGAGCCCGGGCAGACGCGCGTCGTGCGCCTGGTCCCCTTCGGCGGCCGGCGGCGTATTTTCGGCTTCCGGGGCACGATTATGGGCGAGTTGCGCACGAATGAGGAGGACAAGCCATGCGATGTATAAGGCGTGAACAATACACGGAAATTTTCGGTCCGACCACAGGGGACCGCATCCGCCTCGCGGATACCGATTTATGGATCGCCGTGGAAAAGGACTATTGCGTCTACGGGGACGAGGTCTCCTTCGGCGGCGGTAAAGTGATACGCGACGGAATGGGGCAGAGCCAGCACGGACGCGGTGAAGCCGTGGACACGGTGATCACCAACGCCGTAATTATCGACTACACGGGTATCGTCAAAGCGGACGTGGGCCTCAAGGACGGACGCATTGCCGGCATAGGCAAGGCCGGTAATCCGGACACCCAGGACGGGGTAAACATCGTCATCGGACCCGGCACGGAAATCATCGCCGGGGAAGGTTGTCTGCTTACGGCCGGCGGCCTGGACGCGCATATCCATTTCATTGCCCCCCAACAGGTGGACGAGGCCCTGTGCAGCGGCGTCACCACCATGATCGGCGGGGGCACGGGACCGGCCACAGGAACCAACGCGACCACCTGCACCCCCGGGGCCTGGCATCTGGCCCGTATGATTATGGCCACCAACGCCATGCCCATGAACTTCGGATTCCTGGGCAAGGGCAATGCCAGTCTCCCCCAGGCCTTACGCGAGCAAATCGAGGCCGGGGCCTGCGGACTCAAGCTGCATGAGGACTGGGGGACCACCCCGGCCGCCATTGATGTATGTCTGGAAGTCGCCGACGCCTATGACGTGCAGGTGGCCATTCATACGGACACCCTGAACGAAAGCGGTTTTGTGGAAGACACCCTGGCCGCCTTCAAGGGACGGACCATCCACACCTACCACAGCGAAGGAGCGGGCGGAGGGCATGCCCCAGATATCCTGCGCGCCTGCGCCCTGCCCAATGTGCTGCCATCCTCCACCAATCCTACCCGCCCCTATACGGTGAACACCATAGACGAGCACCTGGACATGCTTATGGTCTGCCACCATTTGAATCCCTCCCTGCCCGAAGACGTGGCCTTCGCCGACTCCCGCATCCGCAGAGAAACCATAGCTGCCGAAGACATTCTCCACGATCTGGGCGTCATTTCCATGATCTCCTCCGACTCCCAGGCCATGGGCCGGGTGGGCGAGGTCATCCTGCGCACCTGGCAGACGGCGCACAAGATGAAGACGCAACGCGGCCCCCTGCCCGAAGACGCGGGTAGCGGCAACGACAATTTCCGGGTCCGGCGCTATATCGCCAAATACACGATCAATCCGGCCCTGACCCACGGCCTGGCCGGAGAAATCGGCTCCGTGGAAGAAGGCAAACTAGCGGATCTGGTGCTGTGGAAAACGGCCTTTTTCGGGGTCAAACCGCATCTGGTAATCAAAAGCGGAAGCATCGCCGCCGCACCCATGGGCGACTGCAACGCCTCCATCCCCACTCCCCAGCCCACACATTACCGGCCCATGTTCGCGGCCTTCGGCGCCGCCGGAGCGGGCAGCGGCATAACCTTCATCAGCGGGGCGGCTTTCGCCAACGGACGCGTGGAGGAATTGCGCGGTCTGGGCGTGACCCGCAGGCTTCTCCCCTGCTCCAGGACCAGAAACTTGGGCAAAAAAGACCTGCCCCTGAACGGCGCAACCCCGCGTATTGAGGTTGACCCGCAAAGCTACGCCGTCCGGGCCGACGGTGAACTTTTAACCTGCGGGCCGGCGCGCGAACTGCCCATGGCCCAGCGCTACTTCCTGTTTTGAGGACCTATGCTTGAATTGATCCAAAATCTTGGGCAACGACCTGACCTTAAAGCCGGGGATACGCTCAGCCTGGACTATGAGAACCGTTGCAGGGCACGTTTGCGCGTGCGTCTGGACAGCGGTCCGGAGGCCGGTTTATTTCTGAAGCGCGGGCAGGTGCTGGCTGAGGGCGACATATTGTGTTCCGCCGAGGGCCATCTGGTCCGGGCACTCTGTAAAGCGGAAGAAACGGTTCTGGCCCTGGCTCGCGACTGGCCGCTTCTGGCGCGGGGCTGCTATCACCTGGGCAACCGACACGTCCCCGTGCAGATCGGAGACTTGCGGCTGCGCTTTAAGCCGGACGCAGTGCTTGAAACCATGCTTCGGCAATTGGGGTTTGAACTGCAAAGGGAAGACGCGCCTTTCACCCCCGAGGGCGGCGCATACGCGCAGGCGCTGCATCATGACCACGCCCATGACCATGGACAGGGTCACGATCATGGCTGCGAACATATACATGTCCCTGACCGCGGACACGCCCCTGATCACGCGCACTGCCATGAACACCCCCAACAGCCGAAGACGGATTGAAGGCTGCAAAGGTGACAAAAGGGACCGCGCCCGACAGCCGCAGAACGCCGGGGCATCTCCCTGCCCTGCTCTATCTGGCCGGGCAGTCTTTGCCCGTGGGGGCCTTTGCCTGGTCCCAGGGTTTGGAAGGGGCCTGCGCCGAAGCCCTGGTCCATGACGCTCCTTCCCTGCGCGTCTGGCTCCACGGCATACTGCGCTACGGGCTGGAACGCCTTGATCTGCCTCTGCTGCTGCGCTCTTACCGGGCTGCGGCGCAAAAGGACCGCAACGCTTTTCTGGCTTGGGACGCACTGCTCAAAGCCGGGCGGGAAAGCGCGGAACTGCTGCTGGAGGAGGAGCAGATGGGTCTGGCGCTAGGGCGCATCCTGCACGCGCAGAAACTCTGGCCGGACTGGCTCGGGGATTGTTCCTGCGGCTATGTGGCCGCCTTCGCCCTGGCGGCGGAGCGCCTCGGCTGCCTGCCGGAGGCGGAAGAAGACGTCGCCTGCGCTTACGCCATAAGCTGGCTGCAAAATCAGGTGGTAACGGCCTGCAAATGCCTTCCCCTAGGGCAGAGCGCAGCCCAGGAAATCGTTATCGGGCTGATGGCTTTTGTTCCGGACTATGTGCAAGGCGCAACGCGGCTTGCGGACGAGGAGATCGGCGCCTGTCTGCCCGCTCTGGCCATAGCCAGTTCCAGGCATGAAGAGCAATATTCCAGAATGTTCAGGAGTTGAAACGATGAAGGAAAAACGCATTCTCCGGGTGGGCGTCGGCGGACCCGTGGGGTCAGGAAAAACGGCCCTGCTCCTGCGCCTTTGCCAGGCCCTGCGTGACCGCTATGACATGGCCGTGGTCACCAATGACATCTATACCAGGGAAGACGCTGAATTTCTTATGCGTAACCAGGCCTTGGACGCAAAGCGCATTATCGGGGTGGAGACGGGCGGCTGCCCGCATACCGCCATCCGCGAGGATGCCTCCATGAACATCCAGGCCGTGGAGGAAATGCAGGCCCGCCACCCGGGTCTGGAACTGATCTTCATCGAAAGCGGGGGCGACAATCTCTCCGCCACCTTCAGCCCGGAGCTTGCGGATTTGACCCTCTATGTCATCGACGTGAGCGGAGGCGACAAAATACCGCGTAAGGGCGGGCCCGGCATTACCCGTTCGGATTTGCTCATCATCAACAAAACCGATCTCGCTCCCCATGTGGGCGCGTCCCTTGAGGTTATGGCGCAGGACTCCGCCCGCATGCGGGGGAATCGCCCCTTTGTTTTTACAGAACTGCTCTCCGGCGCGGGTGTGGATGCCGTCGTGGAGTTCATCGTAAGAGAAGGCATGTTGCCGGGGCAAAAAGCTTAAAGACATACATTTAATCTGTTCCGGGGCCAGATAATTGCTCACCGCAAAACCGGATAGCTGTCCTTGTGCGGGGCAATGGCTTTGCCCAGCCAGTTGATGGCCCGTCCGAGGTGCTCCATGTTGGCCAGGGCTTCGGCGTCGCCCTGCACATCGCCCTTGTCCAGACCGTAGCCCATGTTCCAGTAACTGGAGCCGGGAACGAGCATTTGGGATATGGAAAAGAGATGATTGATGCTGTCAAAGACGTGGATTGCCCCGCCCCGGCGCGCTGCCACAACAGCCGCTCCGATTTTGCCGGCGAAGAGGCGGCCGTTGGCCATGGCCGTGAACCCGGCGCGGTCGATGAGAGCTTTGGTTTCGGCGGTCACATCGGCGAAATAGGTGGGGGAGCCGATGATAATGGCCTCGGCGCGGATCATCCTTTCCATGACGGAATTAAAGACATCGGCGTTGTTTATACATTTTTTGTCCTGATTGGCCGCGCATTTGCCACAGGCCATGCAGCCCTTGATCGCCTGCCCGCCCAACTGGAAAAGTTCCGTCTCCCAGCCGGTCGCGCGCAGGGACGCCAAAACCGTGTTCAAAAGTGTTTCCGTGTTACCCTTTTTACGGGGACTTCCGTTTATTGCCAGCGCATACATATCAGGCCTCCTGTTTTTTTTATTGTTCGTCCGCCAGGGGCAGGCGGAAATAAAAATTGTTCCCCCCCGGCGCGGGTTCATAGCCGGCCTGACCCTTGTGGGCTTCCATGATCTGGCTCACAAAGAAAAGCCCGTGTCCGACCCCTTCGCGTCCCGTCGAATTCGCGGCCCGGAAATTGTCGTCAAAGAGCCGGGCCGCATCGGCCGGGCTTATATGCCCGCCCGTGCTGAAGACCGTGACCTTCGCCGCTTTTGCGTCTGTCTCCAGTGTGCAACGGACCACTGGTTTTACCGGGCTTGCTGCTCCGGCAGGGAGGGCTGCGTATTTGGCGGCGTTGGAAAGCAGATTGGCCAGCACTTGACTGATCAGACCGTGGTCCGCGGTCACATAACAGGGACCGGCCGGGAGCAGGGGATGATCCGGCTCGAGGAGAACCTCGCGTTCGGCAAAAAGATCGCGGTAGCGTTCAAACTGCGGGATGACGATCATCTTGCCGAGGTCCAGACGCGAGTTGCGCAGCACGTAGCGGCCGAGATCAAAATGGCTCTGACGAAGCAGGCTTTCCATAAAAAGCGCGCCATTGCTGAAACCGGCGTTGATTTGTTCAAACTGGTCGATCATGGAACCGTGCAGAATGTGCAGATCGTGGAGGATGACCGGGTTTATATCCGCTATGGCGTTCAGATGTTCATTGAGCTGATCGATTCTGATTCTGAAAAGTCTGAGCTGTCTCTTGAGACGGATATTGGGCGTTATGATGTTGTGACCGATGTCTCCAGCCAGTTTGCGCAAAAAAAACAGATGTTTGGCGTTGCGTTTGGCCATCCGCTTGTTGTCCAGACAATAGCCAAGGCGGTTGGCGTATTTCTGCAGGAAAAGCAGTTCATGTCTCGCCAGAGGCTTGCGTTCCCTGACAGCCAGCACACCCAGAAGATTGGCGCTATCCTGCCCCTTAGCCGGCGTTGCAGAGCTGTTTTCAAAGGCCGGATCGCCGGGTTTTGCGTCCGGGGCCGACTGGGCGGGATTTTCCGCCAAAGGATGCGTGGGGTCTTTATGATGGCCGCGGTCAAATACGGGGATCAGGCAATAGCCGTCCTCGCGCCGTAAATGCGGGTCCAGTTCGGGGATCAGGCAATAACCGTCCCCATGCTGTGAATGCGGGCCCAGTTCGGGGGTATTCGCCCTGTCCAGGTGCGCGGAGCTTGTGGACCGCGCTGGGGGCGAGACGAGATGCAGGAGGCTGTCCTCGCCGCAGAGATAAAATTCAGCGTCATAAGAGAAGATCACGCGCAGAACAAGTGTGGACAGCGCGTAAACTTTTTCCGTCTCGTCGAATTCCTGGGCCAGATCAAAAAAAATGTTCATGGCGCGGGATTGCGCGATGTTGAAACCGTAGCCCTTATAATCGGCTACCTTGGACCTGATGCGGTCGCGGACGACCCGCATGGGGTCATGACCCTCCGCAGGCAGTGTGGATTTATCGCTCATGCGCGTCCCCTCGAATCATTTTTTTGTCTCTTCGCTTATATTTAGCCCGTTCCGCACATATAGTAAAGGCAGGCGCGCGTTGTGCTGCCAGACATAACAAAATTGAGCGTTTTCTTGGAATAGATACAATTCTTATTCCAAAAAACAGCCTTTGTTAGAATAATCTGTTTCTTATTTAGAGCGAAGAAGATTATATATCTATATTGATTTATTGGATAAAAAATATTTTACCCTATATTATACTTCCTTAGATTATACATATTGAAATATATTACTACCTGATTACGCACTATCCTCAGCCAACTTTAATAGCCGATATGGCATGGGTGGAGTCCTGAGGGCGACATAGGCCAACCGATCAATCATGGACGACAGTTCGTATCTGCGATTGAACCGATAAGCAAAC
>JAISKK010000129.1 GCA_031260965.1 Desulfovibrio sp.
CTGACCAAAGAACGCCTCCCCAACAAAAAGACAACTGTCAAACGGGCAAGACTACGGATGGCGCTAAACTGGAACTATGCCCTCGAACACTTCTTTAGCAACAATTAAAATGCGGTGGCTCTGGCCGCAAAATGCCCTAACTTGTGCAAAAAAGCGGATAATGCCATAAACGGAGTATGAAAAATTCCGGGACGGACGAAAAAAGCCTGCGCGTTCTGCTCTGGCTCATCAGCATCGCCTTTTTCATGCAGATGCTGGACGGAAGCATCCTGAACACCGCCCTGCCCGCCATGGCCGCCGCCCTGAACGCCGATCCCCTGCGCATGCACTCCGTGGTCGTGGCCTATATGCTGACGACGGCCGTGCTCATCCCGGCTTCGGGTTTTATAGCCGACCGTTTCGGCATCCGCCGGGTTTTTTTTCTGTCCATTCTCGTCTTTACCGCCGGATCGGCCCTTTGCGCCCTGTCTTCCAGCCTGACGCCGCTGATCGCGGGCCGTATCGTCCAGGGGGCGGGCGGGGCGATCATGGCGCCCGTCGGCAGACTCGCGGTCCTGCGCGCCTTTCCGCGCTCCGGACTGGCCGGGGCGCTGAGTTTCGTCACCCTGCCGGGTCTGCTCGGCCCGCTGTTCGGTCCGCTCCTGGGCGGCTTTCTGGTTTCCTATGCCTCCTGGGAATGGATCTTCCTCATCAACGTCCCCGTCGGTCTGCTGGGCGCGCTGCTTACCCTGCGCTACATGCCGGACCTTGCGGCCGAATCCGGCACCGGCGCTTTTGACCGCGTGGGTTTTGTCCTGCTGGCCATTTTTATGGTGGGGATGACCCTGTCCGTGGAAGGCTTCAGCGCCGGCGGGCCGCGTTCGGACGCTCTTCTGGTCCTGGGGCCGGCCGGACTGCTCAGTCTGGCCGTATACGCCCTGTACGCCCTTAAGGCCAAAGCCCCGTTGATCAATCCGGATCTGTTCAAAATAGACAATTTTCGGGTTGGTATCCTGGGCAATCTTTTCGCCCGTTTGGGTTTCGGGGCCATTCCCTATCTTGTTCCCCTGCTCTTGCAGGTGGGCCTCGGCCATGCACCGTTCACGGCCGGTCTGATCATGCTGCCCATCAGCATCGGAGGTATCGCCGCCAAAACCTGGATCAGCAGGGTCCTGAAAAAACTCGGATTCCGCGTGGTGCTTACCCTGAACACCGTGCTGGTTGGCGCGGCCCTGGCCGGACACGCCCTGATAGGCGTTCAGACCTCAATCTTATGCATCACGCTGCTTTTTTTTGTCTCGGGATCGGTGAATTCCATGCAGTTCACCAGCATGAACAGCGTCACCCTCATAGACCTGCCGGAGAACAGGGCCGGCAGCGGCAACAGTCTGCTCTCCGTTGTCATGCAGCTCTCCATGAGCATGGGAGTAGCCGTGGCGGCGGCGCTGCTGGACTTTTTCAAAAACATGGCGGGAGAGGGGGGGGTACTCACGGCTTTCCATGACACCTTCCTGCTCCTGGGGTGTTTTACGGCGTTTACAGCCCTGATTTTTTTCCGGGCGCGCGATACCGCAGGCTATGTCGGTCAGCGCGCGGAATAGATATGGCGGCATGACCAGGGTCCTTTTTTCCGGGTTTGGTCAATGCGGAGCTATGGCTTTTTGGCAAAAAGCGCTTTATACTTGCCGCATATGAACAGCATCATCGGAACTGTCTCTGTCATTCTGGTTTTTGGCGGACTTATCTTTTTTCACGAACTGGGACATTTTCTCTCCGCCCGGCTGCTCGGCATGGGTGTACAGACCTTTTCCCTCGGCTTCGGTCCGGCCCTTTTTTCCTTCAAAAGAAAAAAGACGAAATATCAGGTTGCCGCGCTTCCTTTGGGCGGTTTTGTCTCCCTGGTGGGCGAAACGGCCAAGGCTGACATCCCCGAAGGCTTCAGCGAAACGGAGAGCTTTTCCCTGCGTCCGGCCGGGCAACGTTTTCTGGTCATAGCCTCCGGCCCGGCCTTTAACCTGATTCTGGCCTGGCTGATCTGCTGGGGTCTGATTTTCGCGCAGGGCCGCAGCTTTATTCCGCCCTTGGTGGGTGAAATCATCGCGGACAGTCCGGCCGCGTCCTCCCCCTTGCGGGCCGGGGATCGCATCCTGAGTCTGGACGGAACCAGCGTGCGCCGCTGGCAGGATATGCCTCCCCTGGTGAGCAGGGCGGCCGGGAACAATATTGTGGTGAGCGCGCAGCGCCCGGATGGCGCCATGCTGGTTTTTTCCCTGAGTCCGGCTCTGCTGAAACATCAGAGCAGGGACGGGAAAAGCATTGAAAGCTGGGGTATGGGCATCCGTGCGGCCGGAGAGCAGGAGAACGAGCAATTCGGCCTTTTCGCCTCGGCCTGGGAGGGGCTTGTCGATGCGGCCAATATGGTCGTATATACCTGGAATTCATTGACGGACATAATTTCCAGCCGGGTGGCCTTTGACAATGTGGGCGGCCCGGTGCTGATTGCCCAGACCATTTATAAACAGGCGGATTATGGCGCGGCAAGCGTTCTGATGCTGGCCGCGTTGATCAGTGTGAACCTTGGCCTCCTGAATCTTCTGCCCGTTCCGGTGCTGGACGGGGGACATCTGCTCTTTCTGCTTGCGGAGATGCTCACCCGCCGCCGGGTGCCGGAGCGGGTTCAGGAAAAGGCCATGCTGGCGGGAATGGCCGCGCTGCTTTGCCTGATCGTCGCGGCGACCTTCAATGACATCATGCGCTAGAGCATTTTCAAGGGGTTTCTGCGCCGATGCGGTCTGAGAGCGCGGGCGACTTTCTGCTCGCCCTGAACAGCGCCGAGGGTCTTTTGCAGGCCGTCCTGGGTCGCCGGGAGAAAGAAGCTTACATCTTGGTCGCTTACGGGGAAATTCAGGCCCCCGCGCAGGGCGCGGAGAAACTGACCCCGCTGATCCGGCAAATTTTTGTCGAGGGCGGACTTGAGGCAGGCCATCTTGAGCGCATTGCCGCCGTGCGCGGCCCCGGCGGCTTTACCGGACTGCGCCTCGGGCCGGTCACGGCGGCGGGATTGGCCCGCGCGACCGGGGCCGTACAGGCCGGTATCGATTATTTGCCTTTGCTCGCGCAAAGTGCCCGGCAAGTTTACGGTAAGCATCCGGCCTGCGAGAGGGGGGATTTGTGGGCGATTGTCCACGCCCGCCGTAATCTTGTTTACGCCCAGGCTTTTGCCGGTCCGGAAAGCACGGTTGTTTTGAACGCGGCAGGCTCCGCGACGCAGTTGCGTGCGAAAGCGTCCGCTTCGCAAAGCCCCGGTCCCCGCGCTTTAAGTGAATTGTTGATCCTCCCGCCCTCCGAACTTGCGCTTCTTGTTGCCGCTTACGCCGCCAAATCCGCTGCCCCGCCCCTGCTTCTGGGAAGCGGACTGGACAAAAACCGGGAGGAATTCGCCCGGATTCTTTGCGCGCAGGCGGGGAAATTCCCCCGCGCCCAGGCCCGGCTGCTTCCCCCCGAATACAGCCGCCCCTTGCCCGAGGCCCTGCTGGATATGGCCGTATCTCTGGAATACGGGACAGCGGACATTGACCCTTTCTACGCCCGGCCCGCCGATGCCGAGGAAAAGCTGGAGGACATAGCCCTTTCTCTGGGTCTGGACCCGGTGGCCGCGCGCGCGCGTTATCAAAGTTTAAGCAAACAAAGGCCGGGGGGTAGTGGCTCATTTTGAAAAATACGGCAAAAGAGCCGCTTCCATACGCCGTATTGTGTGGACTGGCCTCAGGATTGATGCTAGGTAAATCCGAATGATTCCAACAAGGAGAGGCGAAATGAAAAGATTACGATTCGCGGGCGCTCTGGTCATTGTTTTGTCCCTGGCGCTTTGTTCTTCCGTCGGCTTTGCGGCATCCGCAGTGAAAAGGGGTGATCACGTGATCACCGTCCTCACCGGCCCGTCAAGCGGCATTTATTTTCCGATTGGCGGGGCTTTCGCCACCTATATCGGCAGCCTGGGCTATAAATCGTCCGCCACGGCCACCGGCGCTACAGCGGAAAACATCAACGCCCTCCTGACCGGACAGGGGGAAATGGCCATCGCCATGGCGGATTCCGTCATCCAGGCGGTTGAATCCTTCGGCGCGTATAGCGGCAAGCCGCCGGCGAAAAATCTGCGCGCGATGATGGGCCTGTGGCCGAACTTCTGTCAGATTGTGACCACCTCCGATTCCGGCATCAAGACCTTTGCGGATCTGAAAGGCAAACGCATAGGGGTGGGCGCCCCGAACTCTGGCGTGGAAATCAACGCGCGCATGATGTTTGAGGCCCACGGCATGACCTACAAGGATTGCCGCATCGACTACCTCAATTACGGCGAGGCCATCGACCAGATGAAAAACGGCCTCTGCGACGCGGCCTTCGTCACCTCGGGCCTCGGCAACGCCACGATCCGGGAACTCGGGGTGAGCAAGAAGATCGCCTTTGTGCCCGTTGAGGGCGAGGCCTTGAAGAAGCTGATCGCGAAATACCCCTTCTACATTGAAGCGACTATTCCCGCCGCGGTTTACGGCGCGGACAAGGACACAACCACGGCGGCGGTCATGAACATCATGCTGGTGGACGTAAAGCTGCCCGCGGACGTTGTCTATGACCTGCTGGAAAATATTTATTCCCCGCAGGGACTGGAGGCTGTTCATGCCTCGCATTCCACGGCCAGGGCGAACATCAAACCGGAAACGGCCCTGCGCGGCATAGCGGGAACCTCCGTTCCCTTCCACGACGGAGCGGCTAAATACTACAAAGACAAAGGGGCGCTTAAATAGGCCCGCGTCTTTGTCATGGATCTGTCGATCCGCCGGAAAAGGCGCTGTCCTTTCCGGCGGATCGCGCCGTGCGTTCCGGCCCGGCCTGCGCCTTTCTGATTTTGTTTTTTCTTTTTTGTCCGGCAGATCCCCCGGGTCCGGCGGACGCGGCGGAAACGCCCCCCGCTTCGGCGGACACGGCGAAAGCTGTGTTGCGCGTCTATGACTGGAAAAGCGGGGCGATCTATCTTGATGCCCCGGTCAGGACGGGGGGGCGTCTGAGCTTTCGCTGGGTTCATTCCCTGGAGAAATTTCCCTGGAGCGAATATTACAACATCAGCGCGGATCGCACCCTGGTGCTGGACGCGATCTCCTTTCCCGCTTTCGGGGCGGGCGTCCCGGCAGACAAGGGGCGCGTCTGCCGTATTGAGAGCGGCTTGATCCATATGGAAAAGATCAATCAGAAATTTTCCGAGCTTGTCTGGCTTAATTCACACACGGCAACGCGGGAGATCCTCCTGGACGGGGCCGAAGTTGTCCGGGGCGAAGATCTGCCAAATCATGTCCGGCTGCGGCTGGTTATCGAGAAAGGATACGGGGATGGGTCAAACTAAAGACACGGATCCGCCTCTGGCGGAGGAAGCGGCAAAGGACGCCGGGCCGGAACTTTTCGATGAGGGCATAACCCAGGCCATGGAAGGGGTGCTCACCGAGGATCAGCAAAAGCTCATAGAGGACCTGGACAAGGAGGCCAGCACACGCAAGCTGGCCAGTCCGATCCTGTCCAGGGTGTTTACCCTGGCCTGCGTGGCCGTGTCCATGTACCACCTGATTACCTCTCTGGTCGGCACCCCGGTCGTGCTGGAGCACCGCTCGCTCCATGTGGCCATGATGCTCTGTCTGGGTTTTGTCATGTATCCCTTCAGCAAAAAACACAGCTATAAAAAAGTGGAATGGGGGGACTGGCTGCTGATTCTGCTCTCCATAGCCGTGCCTGTCTATATATGTATGGATTATATGGGAGTGGTCGAGCGGGCGGGCAACCCGGACACCGCGGATCTGGTCGTGGCCACGCTCCTTACCCTGCTGGTGCTTGAGGGCTCAAGGCGTATGGCCGGCTGGGCTTTGCCCATACTCAGCCTGATTTTTATCATTTACGGGCTGATCGGCCGGGGGGCGCCGGGCATATTCTGGCACCGGGGCTACACCTGGATGCAGCTCTCCAATCATTTTTTCGCCAACACGGAGGGCATTTACGGCACTTCGGTGAGTGTGGCGGCCAGCTATATCTTCCTCTTCATCCTTTTTGGGGCGGTCATGGCCAAGTCCGGCATGGGGGCCTTTTTCAATGACTTCGCCATGGCCCTGGCCGGGCACACCAAGGGCGGTCCGGCCAAGGTTTCGGTGATTTCCTCCGGTCTGCTCGGCTCAATTAACGGCTCCGCCGTGGCCAATGTGGTTACGACCGGGGCCTTCACCATCCCCCTGATGAAGAGGACGGGTTATTCCAAAGACTTCGCGGGCGCGGTCGAGGCCTCGGCGTCGGTGGGCGGGCAGCTTCTGCCCCCGGTCATGGGCGCGGCCGCTTTTATCATGGCCGAGATCCTGGGCATACCCTATTCGACGATCATCGTGCACGCTGCTATTCCGGCGCTTCTTTACTACCTCGGCATCATCATCCAGGTGCAGTTGCGCGCCGGCAAGGAAGGTCTGCTCGGACTGCCCAGAGACCGCCTGCCGCGCGTCGGGGCCGTGATGCGCGAGCGCGGGCATCTGCTCATCCCCATTGCCATTCTGCTTTATCTGCTGCTCTTTTCCGGAACGACAGTCACCTATTCGGCCGTCATCACCATCGCGGCCACCATTGTTGTGGCCGGTTTCAGGAAAAACACGCGCATGAGCCTCACGGATATAGTGAACGCCCTGGCCGACGGCGCGAAGCAGACCGTATCTGTGGCCATGGCCTGCGCCTGCGTGGGCATCATCATCGGCGTGATCTCCAAGACCGGCTTCGGGCTGACCATGGCCAACGCCATAATCACCATGGGCAGCCAGAGCATGCTCTTCACTCTGGTCTTCACCATGATCACCTGCATGATCCTGGGCATGGGCGTGCCCTCCATACCGGCTTACATCATCACGGCTTCCATAGCCGCCCCGGCCCTGGCGAAACTGGGCATTCCGGCCATATCGGCGCATATGTTCTCCTTTTATTATGCCATGTTCGCCAACCTCACCCCGCCGGTGGCCCTGGCGGCCTTTGCCGCGGCCGGGCTCTCCGGCGGCGACCCGGTCAAAACGGGTTTCGCGGCGGTCAAACTGGCCCTGGCCGGTTTTATCGTTCCCTATATGTTCGTCTATTCCCCGCAGTTGATGCTGATCGACACCACCTTTCTTGAAGGTGTGCGCGTCGTCATCGGAGCCTGCCTGGGCGTCTTTCTGATCGGCGTGGCGGTTGAGGGCTACCTGTTCACCAGGGTGTATGCTCCCTTGCGCATCGTCGTCTTTGCCGGGGCGCTCTGTCTGATTGACAGCGGCATTTACACGGATCTGGTGGGTCTGGTCATTTTGGCGGGACTGTTGTTAATTCAATATTTCCGTCATCAGCGGGAAAGCGCGATCCCCGCTTGACCATTTTACGGATTTTGATGTATCAGGATAAATGTGCGCGTATTGCGCGTCATCTTTACCAAAAGGCAGGGGTAGAATATGCCAAGTTACGTTTTTTTCCTGTTAGCCCTCGCGGCTTTGCTCGGCGGCTATTTCATTTACAGCCGTGTGATTGAAAGCCTGTTCGGCGCCAACTGGGGCAGGCCCACGCCGGCAAACACCATGGCGGACGGGGTGGACTATGTTGTCCTGCCCCGCTGGAAAATATTCATGATTCAACTGCTGAACATCGCCGGCGTCGGACCCGTTTTCGGTCCGATCCTGGGAGCTTTGTACGGCCCGAGCGCCCTGCTCTGGATCGTCATCGGCTCCATTGTGGCCGGCGGCGTGCACGACTATTTTTCCGGCATGATGAGCGTGCGCTATAACGGCACCTCCCTTCCGGACGTGGTCGGCTACACTTTGGGCAGCTATTTCAAACAGTTCATGCGCGGTTTCTCCATCATCCTTCTGGTGCTGGTGGGCGTGGTTTTCGTGACCGCCCCGGCCGGTCTGCTGGCCAAGGTCTGTTCCGGAAATTTCGCTTTCGCGACCATGAATTTCTGGGTAGTCGTCATTTTCTGCTACTATTTCCTGGCCACAGTTCTGCCCATCGACGTGATCATCGCCCGCATCTATCCCCTCTTCGCCATAGTGCTGCTGATCATGGCCTTCGGCGTCGGCGGGATGATGTTCATTGACGGCTACACCTTCTACGCATGGACCCCCCCGGAAGGCGTAGGCATTTTCGGCAACCAGCATCCAAGAGGTCTGCCCCTGTGGCCGATGATGTTCATCACCATCGCCTGCGGCGCTTTGAGCGGCTTCCACGCCACCCAGTCGCCCATTATGTCGCGTTGTCTGCCCGATGAGAAGTGCGGCCGGGGCATCTTTTACGGCGCCATGATCGCCGAAGGCATCATCGGCCTGATCTGGGCCACGGCCGGCATGACCCTGTACGACAGCGCCCCCGCCCTGATGAAGGCCGGCGGACCGGCTGTGGTAGTGGACTATGTCTGCCATCACCTCATGGGCCCCATCGGCGGCGTTCTGGCCATCCTCGGCGTCGTCGCCCTGCCCGTGACTTCCGGCGACACGGCTTTTCGCGCCGCCCGTCTGATCGTCGCCGACTTCACCGGCATTTCCCAGGCCAAGCCCCAGAACCGTCTGATGATCGCCGTGCCCATGTTCGCCATAGGCATTGTGCTCTCCCAGGTGGACTTCAACATCATCTGGCGTTATTTCGGCTGGTCCAACCAGACCCTGGCCACCGTCGTGCTCTGGTCCGCTGCGGCTTATGTCGTGCGCCGGGGCGGGTGCCACTGGCTCATTTCCCTGCCCGCGACCTTCATGACGGCCACGGTCTTTACCTATATACTCTATGCTCCGGAAGGCCTGCGACTCGACTACACCGTTTCGGTGGGCATCGGTTGCACCATTGCCGCCGCATCTCTGGCTGTGTTTCTGTCCAAGGCGAACTGGTTCAGGGACAATGTACCGCTTGAACTGGAGCCGGTGGCCAATGCGGCTCCCGCATAGGTTGAATAAATAAGTTTGGTTTTGTTCCGGCGCGGCGCTTTCATTAGGCCCCGCGCCGGTCTTGAATTTTTTGCAGCGGATGTCCCGTCAGGCGCGGGTGCTTATCCGGAGCGGGTTCCATGTCCACATATTTTATGCCCGCCGAGGGCGATGGTCTGCTGAAAAATATCCTCGCCTGGGTGCGCGGCGGCAAAATGCCGCGTCCGTCTTTCCCAAGGGCGGTCGAGTTTCAGACCCTGTCAACCTGCAACGCGCGTTGCGTTTTCTGTTGCCACAGGCACAGCCCCAAGGATATTCCGCATGGGCGCATGGAAGACGCGCTGATCCGCAAGATTATCGCCGAATGCGGCCGGCACAGGCTGGTCCTGGGCCGGGTCAGCCCCTATCTCACCAACGAGCCGCTCCTGGACCGGCGCATGCCGGACATCATCCGCGCCATACGCAAGGCCTGCGGCCCCTTTGTCAAGACCAAGATCAACACGAATGCGAGCCTGCTTACCGGGGAAATGAGCGAAAGACTCATCAATTCCGGGCTTTCGCATATCTGGATCAGCGTCAACGGATACAGTCCGGAGAGTTACGCGGAGTCCATGGGCCTGGATTTTGCGACCACCATGCGCAACATAGACATTTTTCTGGATATGAAGAAAAGCCTGCGCCGCAGACGCCCAAAGGTTGTTATCAGCACTGTTCGCACCAAACTGGTGGAACATGAGCTGGAAAAAGCCGGGGACTACTGGGCGAAACGCAACGTGGTCTTCAAGATTCAGTATCTGGACAACCGGGCCGGGGATGCCGCCGTTAACGGCATTGTCTCTGCGGAACAGGAGCAGGGCGGATTTAAGCGGGATTGCGACCTCTTTCTCAAACAGGCCTACATAGTGGAAAATGGAGACATGATTATCTGCTGCCATGACTGGCGGCAGAGCGTTGTTGTCGGCAACGTCGCCTCCACCTCCATCGCCGAAGTCTGGAACTCCAGTTATTTCAAGGGATTGATCCATGAATACTGCGCGGAAAAATTCGCGAATATCGAAATTTGCCGCACCTGCCGCTGAGAGCAAGTATTCTTCCCATGCTTCATCCTGAATATCCCCTTGCTATCCGAATAAAAACGGTTATTATCAGCATATGGGCAAACGAATAGCCGCCGTATGCTGTGAAAAATTCCTCTCTCGCAAATTCCTTTCGCTTTTTCTGCTTGTCTGTATGCTGATTGTCCCGGCTTGCGCCGGCACGCTTGATACGCATAATATGGCGGGAGAGATGGGGCCGCCCCTTGTTGACGATCAGGGGCGTCCCAGGTTGCCGGACAGGGGCAGGATTATGGCCGCCGCGCGCAAATATCCGCGGGAAGCGGTGTATGTGAGCCAGTTTTATGCGGTGGCGACTCCGGATGAAGTGCGCGAGATCATTGGCGGGAACGCCCTTTCCGGAGCGAAAGTGATTGAAGACGGCTGGACCGGCTCCAATTTTTCTCTGGCGGCAGGTCTGGGCTATATGTCCGGCATCGGACTTTTTCTGGGTCTGGCGGTGGACCCCCTTGACGCGTTTGCCTCGCTGCATCACGGCAAAACCTATGTAACGGAACTGGACATTGCCGCTGCTTCCACGCCTTATCCGGAGGTCATTCACATTCTTGTCGAGTCCGGAGGCAAAGTGTCTTACAACGATTATTCGGCGCTGGGGATGTCTCTGGGCAACCCCAACGCCAAAGTAATGGGAGCGCTTCTCAGCTATAAAGCGGACCAGAAGGCGCTGGACAAGGCTTTGTACAGGCTCTGCGCGGATAAAAAACTCTTCACTCCGGAACATTGCCGTCTGTTGCTTGAGGCCGGGGCGGACCCCAAAATTTTACAGGCGCGGGTTACTTCTTAATAATCTGCCCCGCACTGAATCATCCCTGAAGTAGTTCTTTCATCACGGCGTAGAGGGCGCTTTTTTGTTCGATCCCTATGCCGGGAGCGCTGGGCAGGCCGACATAGCCGTTTTGCACGGCCAGGCCGTCGGCGAATCCGCCGAAGGGCTGAAAGACTCCGGGGTAAGATTCGTTGCCTCCCAGGTGCAGACCGGCTGCTATATTCAGGGACATCTGGTGCCCGCCGTGGGGCACAACGCGGCGGGTGGACCAGCCCATCTGGTCCAGGATCTCCAGGGTGCGCATATACTCCACGAGCCCGTATGAGAGGGCGCAGTCGAACTGCAGGAAGTCTTTTTCCGGGCGCATGCCGCCGTAGCGCAACAGGTTGCGCGCGTCCTGGTGCGAGAAGATGTTTTCGCCCGTGGCGAAGGGCGGGGCATAATGTTCGGCCAGAGCCGCCTGCAGGGCGTAGTCCAGAGGGTCGCCGGCCTCCTCGTACCAGAACAGGTTGTAGGGCTGGAGAGCTTCGGCGTAGGCGATTGCCGTTTTGAGGTCAAAGCGGCCGTTGGCGTCCACAGCCAGTTTTTTACCTTCACCCACGACCTTGAGAACCGCCTCGACGCGTTCCAGATCCTCGGCCAGAGGCACGGCCCCGATTTTCATTTTTACGACCGAATAGCCCATATCCAGGTAGGAGCGCATTTCGTCCTGGAGCTTTTTCTGGTCTTTGCCCGGATAATAGTAGCCGCCGGCCGCGTAGACCCAGACCTTGTCATCGGCCTGACCCTTGCGGTAGCGGTCGGCCAGCAGGCGGTAGAGAGCTTTGCCCTCGATCTTGGCCAC
>JAISKK010000132.1 GCA_031260965.1 Desulfovibrio sp.
CTGACCAAAGAACGCCTCCCCAACAAAAAGACAACTGTCAAACGGGCAAGACTACGGATGGCGCTAAACTGGAACTATGCCCTCGAACACTTCTTTAGCAACAATTAAAATGCGGTGGCCCTGTCTCTCTATAACCCCATCGACCCTTAGCAAATGCTAATGCCCATCGCTTTTGTTCAGCCACTGTCTCTGCTTCTAATGTTTGTTCCGATACTTCTTGTATCCATTGATCAGTATCTTCATCCTCGAACCCTATTTTTATCCAGAGCATCTTGAAGTATTTCCGGCATAAATTTCTCCGATAGTGTCTATATTGAGCGATATACTATATAGTATGGGACAAGCAAATGATATGCCCTACCGTCCAAAGCCAGCCCCCTATCCCTCTGTGACAATATCAATAACTGCGCTTCCAGTAAAGGCTAAAACGGTAGCTGGTTTTGCTTCAGCTTCCCTTGCAGGTTCATGGCAGCTTTGCGTATGGAATCAGAGCATGGCGGCTGAAGAGGCGTGTCATTTCCAGCGTGGTATGTCCAATAAGTTCCGCCCGTGCGTCAGCTATTTTTTCAAATGTGCCGCTTGCCACTGTTCCACCATGAGGGGAAGTTGCGAGGGAGATTTCTAAAAAATGGGGACAGAGTGGGGATAAAACAGGCAATGCACAGAAAAAGGGCCTGTGATTTTACTCACAAACCCTTGATTTTTCTGGTTGCGGGGGCAGGATTTGAACCTGCGGCCTCCGGGTTATGAGCCCGACGAGCTACCAAACTGCTCTACCCCGCGCCATTGGTGATAAGAAAGTAATTATAATCCAAATTTGCAATGGGGTCAATAGTCGGGTCTGGATTCGGCGAATTTTCCTTGAAAATGCGCCGGAAAAATTCCCGCTCAACGGGCCGGATTGTCCATTTACCAAAGGCTGCAATATGCTTATAACTTTTGCAGGCACACCGGTAAAAGGGAGATTTTATGGCCTCCACCCTTGTTTATATCCTCGCCTATCTGGGTCTGATCTCCAGTGCGGCTATCATTGTCCGCAAGGTCTGCGCCTACCGGCGCAACCCTCTGCATGTTCGCTGGGAAATCTACCCTGTCCCGCACGAAGCGGACCGCGCCGCGCACGGCGGCAGCTATCTTGAAGATGTTGACTGGTGGAAACACAAACAGCAGCCGAACCATTTCGCCGCCTGCAAAGCCCTGCTGGCCGAACTGCTCTTTCTGCGTCTGACCCTGGAAAGCCAACCCGACCTCTGGCGTCGGACCTATCCTTTTCACGCCGGCATTTACCTGCTCCTCGGCGCGATCTTTCTCACTCTCCTGGCCGCTCTGGCCGCTCTCGGCGGAATAGATCCCGGCCTCGTCCTGACCGCCCTCGGCAACATCGTCCAGGTTTTGAGCTTCGTGGGATTTCTGGGCATCATCTGGGGCGGTGTCGCCCTGATCCGCCGGCGTCTGAATACCCCGGACCTGAGAATATACAGCACACGCGAACATTTTTTCAACCTTGGGGCCTTTGTCTGCTTCGCCGCTCTCGGTCTTTTGAACTGGCTCGCTTCACCCTCTTTTTTCCTTAAAACGCGCGCCTTTATAGAAAGTATGCTGACCTTTGCCTTCCTCCCTCTGGAGAGCTGTCTCTTCGGTCTTTTCCTGGTCAGCGGCTTCGCCCTGGCTGCCTACGTGCCGGCAACGCACATGGGGCATTTTTTCATGAAATATTTTCTTTATCACGACATCCGCTGGGACGACCGGCCGGTCTGCGACAGCCCGGACCTGCGGGCGAAAATCGCCAAAGCCCTGGCCTTTCCCGTCTCCTGGCGGGCTTCGCACATCGCCGGCGACGGGGTCAAGACCTGGGCCGAGGCGGCGCTGGAAAATCCCGCCCAAAACGCAGCGAAAGACTGCAACGGAACACAGGACAGCAAAGGGGAAAAGGATGAAAGCGCCGCGTAAGCTTACCGACATCGCCTCAAACGAAGACAGGATCTGCCGGATCGAAGAAGAAGACCTGATCCCCAGCCCCTTTGCCATGGAGAACCTCCCCTTCCGGAGACTGGATAAGGAAACTCGCAAAAATTTTTGCAGTGATCTTGACGATCTGCTGGTGCTCTCCATCCCCCGTCCATGTAACCGGGCGGAGGAAGATGATATGGTGGAGCGTTTTCTGGCAGGCATGCGCAAGCTTTTAAGCCCGGAAAACAACTGGACTTTCCTCTCCCAGCTTGAAACCAGCCTCGACTACTGCGCCCAGTGCAATTCCTGCTCTGCGGCCTGCCATCTCTTCGCCGGGTCGGGCGGCAATGAAATGTACCGTCCCAATTTCCGCTCGGAAATTTTCCGGCGTATATACAAACAATATGTAGCCAAAGAACCTCTGGCCCGTCTGCGGCGCGGGGATTTTCCCCTCAACTGGCGGGTGGTGGCGCGGCTCGGGGAATTGTCCTACCGCTGCAACCTCTGCCGCCGCTGCGCCCAGGCCTGTCCGATCGGTGTGGACAACGGGCTCATAGCCAGGGAGATCCGCAAGATCTTCAGCCAGGAAATGGGCATCAATCCTCCGGAACTGCACGGCAAAGGATCCATGTGCCAGCTTGAGTTCGGCTCCTCCACGCGCATGCGCCCGGCCGTCATGCGCGAGAATGTGGATTTTATAGACGAGGATTATGCGCAGAGCACGGGATTTGACCTCCAGACCCCCTGGGACAAGGAAGGCGCGGACATCCTGCTTATCCACAACGCGGGCGAGGTCCTGGCCTGGCCGGATTCCATCGCCGCCTATTCCATCATTTTCCAGGCCGCCGGGCTTTCCTTCACCCTGTCCAGCGAATTGGCCGGCTATGATTCCATCAACTACGGGGTCTTTTATGACGATGTACAGTTCGCGCGCGTGGCCCTGCTCCAGGCCCAGGCCGCCAAAAAGCTGGGGGTGAAAAAAATAGTGGTCGGGGAATGCGGACACGCGCACAAGGCTCTGGCGGTGATCGCCGACCGGGTGCTGCCGCCGGAGCTGAACATACCCAGGGAAAGCTGCTTCCCCCTGCTGCGGGACATAGTTTGTTCCGGAAAAATTCGTTTTGATCCCGCCCGCAACGACTTCCCCGTGACCCTGCACGATCCCTGCAACATCGCGCGACTCATGGGCATCAGCAAACCGCAGCGCGATATACTGCAGCGTCTCTGCCCGCAGTTTCGGGAGATGAATCCGCATGGAGCGGAAAATTACTGCTGCGGGGGGGGAAGCGGGCTCTACCTCATGACCCGCAACAATATCGAGACCTGGCGCAACAACATCAGCGGACGCAGGAAAATGGAGCAGATCGGCGCGGCTTTCGCGGATTGTATGGGATCAGAAACGCCCAAATACATCTGTGCCCCCTGCTCCAACTGCAAGGGACAGATCCGGGATGTTTTGCGGGTGAGCGATCTCACGGAAAAATATAATCTGCACTATGGCGGCTTGGCCGAACTGGTCGTAAACGCCATGCTGGACGTCAAACCCGGTTTCATCAAATGGGGAGAAGACGAGTAATGTGTTTCAGCTGATGGAATGCCTGCGCCCGGACCAGAGGAAGATGAGGATCAGCCCCAGGGCCGCGCAGGCGGCGCCCGTGTAAAAGACCGAGGAGTAGCCCAGAAAGGGCACGAGCAGTCCGGCCAGAGGACCGCTTATGGCGTAGGATATATCCTGAAAGATGGTAAAAAAGCTGAGCGCCGTGCCTCTGATTTCAGCGCGTAGATCGCGCAGCAGATCCACGGCCAGCGAAGGAAAAACTATGGAACAGCCCACACCGGTCAGGCAGACCCCGGCGATGGCGACGCCCGGATGCGGGGCAGCGGCTATAAGTCCCAGGCCCGCCATTTCCAGGGCAAAGGCGATTTTGGCCGCCCCGCCGTTTTTGGAGCGTTCCACCATGGAACCGCTGACCATACGCCCGATCACAAAGGAAAATCCGAAACAGCTCAAGGCCAGACCGGCGTTTTCCCAGTCTTTGGCCGCGAAATAGAGGCCGATGAAGGCGCTGATCACGGCGTTGCCCACCCCGTTCAGGAAAAGACTGATTCCCGGACGCAGCACCTGCCGCAGAATGCGGCCCGCGCCGGTTTTCAGGGCCGCCTTCTGCACCGGGGTTTCCGCCAGGACAAAAGCGGCCAGGGTGGAGCAGCCCGGCAGAGCCATGCAGACCAGACCAAGCAGAAAGAGCCCGCCCATATCCCAGAGCGCAAGCCCGGCCGGAGCGCCGAAACCTATGCCGGCGTACATGGTCAACCCGCTCCAGGCGAGAATTTTTCCGGCGTGCAAGGGGCCCAGCAGACCGATCCCCCAGGTGATGGAGCCGGTGCCGAGCATGCCCTGGCTTATGCCCAGGCAGACGCGACTCACCAGAATGATGCCTATTTGCACGGGAGGGGGCAGAGCGGTAACGGCGAGCAGCATATAGGGCAGTCCGGAGCAGGCGGTAAAAAAATAGCCGCATAACACTGTATGCCGTGAACCCCAGGTGTCGGCCATCCGCCCGGCCTTGGTCCGGAAAAGAATGGTGGAAAGAAAATGCGCGCCTACGCAGGCCCCGGCCACAGCCGGACTGTAACCGAGTTCATTGTGGATATAAAGCGGCAGCACGGGCAGGGGCAGGCCGATCACCAGAAAGGCCAGGAATTCCCCAAGATTGATGCGGATGAAGATGTTTTTTTCAGCAGAGGTCATTTACTGCGCTGTCAATATAGTGAAGCTCCGGCCAGAGGAGCGGCCAACATAGCTCCGAGGAGCAAGGCCTTGCGGTTGCCCTCGAACTGGGCGGGCGCGAAACGCGATTTCAGCGCCAGTTCCAGGGATTGCAGGCTCACCGCCCCGGTAAGTCCGGCCAGAGCGCCCAGCACACAGATGTTGAAGACCTGGACCTTTCCGAACTCCTCAAGCACCGCCCGGTGCATGGGCAGACCCTGACCGCGCGCATCCACGCGCATATCAAGCTGCACAAGGTCCGAGTCATAAAGACAAATGCCGCCCGGACGGATGAGGGGCAGATATTTGGCCGAGGCCTCGTTGGTCAAAGCGACAAGACAGTTGGGCTGCAAGACCTTGGGAAAAAAGATCGGGCCGTCCGAGATGATTACGTCCGAGCGTGTGGCCCCGCCGCGCGCTTCCGGGCCGTAGGACTGGGACTGGATGGCCGTGCGCCCTTCATAAATACAGGCGGCCTCGGCCAGAATGATGGCCATGGTGATCACCCCCTGACCACCGGACCCCGACATGAGAACACGATATCGTTCCATTGCTCACTCCTTGGCCCTGGCTATGACCTTGGCGTATTCCTCGCAGTATTCCGGACGTTCTTCGGAGCGAAAAACGCCGCGCGGGATCAGGGAGGGGTTTTCCGCAAGTTTCGCGGAACCAAGCGGGGCCGTGTGGTCCCGGTATAACTCCATCATTTCCACCGCTCCGCCTTCCTTGTTCTTGCGTCCGAAATAGGTCGGACACTGCACCAGCACCTCCAGCACGGAGATGCCCTTGTGCTGTACGGCCTGTTTCAGCAAAGAGGCGATCTCCCGGACATGGAAGGCCGTGGTCCGGGCCACAAAGGTCGCCCCCGCGCCCAGGGCCAGATTGACGATGTCAAATGGCTCGTCGATGTTTTTGTAGGGGGCGGTGGTGGCCACTATGCCGCGTCCGGACAGGGGAGAAAACTGCCCGCCCGTCATCCCGTAAATACGGTTGTTCAGGACAATGGCAGTGAGGTCGATATTGCGCCGGCAGGCATGGATGAAGTGATTGCCGCCTATGGCCGTGGCGTCGCCGTCGCCCATGGGCACAAAGACGTTCAGGGAAGGGCGGGCCAGCTTCAGGCCGGTAGCGCAGGCGAGAGCCCGGCCATGCATGGTGTGCATGCTGTGAAAGTCCACATAGCCGGAAATGCGGGCCGAACAGCCTATCCCGGAGACCATGCACAGAGAGGAGCGTTCAAGACCCAGAGTATCCGCGGTGTGCAACAGGGCGTTCAACACTATGCCGTGTCCGCAGCCCGGACACCAGATATGGGGGAAAAAACGTTCGCGGATATAATTTTTCAATGCCATATCAGAAACCCCTTCCTTCCACGGTGCGCATGACCGTGCCGATATCCGTGGGGGTGACCAGCATGCCGTCCATACGGTTCACGAGGAAGACCCGGTTCGGGGTGACGACGGCCTGTTTGACCTGGGTGGTGATTTGGCCCATGTTCATTTCCACCACAAAGACGTTCTTGGCGTGGGCGGTCTTTTCCCGGATCAACTGGGCCGGGAAGGGCCATAAGGTTTGCAGATCAAGCAGACCGATGCGATCTCCCTTGCTGCGCCTGCCCTCGACCAGATGCCTGGCGCTGCGGGCGGATGCGCCGTAAGAGATGATTATGTGCTCGGCGTCCTCCAGATGATATTCTTTCCAGCGCGCCAGCAGATGGGCGCGGTTTTCTATCTTGTCCACCAGATGGTGAATGAGCTTGTTTACCTGATCCGGATTTTCGGTGGGAAAGCCGAAAATGTCGTGGAAAAGACCGGTCACGTTGTACCGGTGCACCCCGCCGAAATCGGAAACGGGCAGACGTCCGTCCTCGCGCGGCAGATAGGGATGATAGTTAACGCCCGCCTTGACCTCGGTATAGAGACGGTCCACGACCGAAAGCTCGCCCTGGGGCGGGACAATGAGCCGCTCGCGCATATGCCCCACAACCTCGTCAAAAAGCAGGACCACGGGGGTGCGGTAAATTTCGGATATATTGAAGCCTTCCACCGTTATCTCGAAAATGTCCTGCACGGATGACGCCGTGAGCACGACTATGGAATGGTCCCCGTGCGTTCCCCAACGGGTCTGCATCACATCGCCCTGGGCGACTTTGGTGGGCAGTCCGGTAGAAGGTCCGCCGCGCTGCACGTTCACAATCACGCAGGGTATTTCTGCCATACAGGCGTAGCCTATGGCTTCCTGTTTCAGGGAAAAGCCGGGTCCGCTGGTGGCGGTCATGGCCTTGGCCCCGGCCAGCGCCGCGCCGCAGACGGCGCACATGGAACCGATCTCGTCTTCCATCTGGATGAAAACCCCGTCTTTGCGGGGCAGAAGCTCTGCCAGATGTTCGGCTATCTCCGTGGAGGGGGTGATGGGGTAGCCGGCAAAAAAATTGAGACCGGCGTACAGAGCGCCCTGCACACAGGCTTCATTGCCCTGCACAAAGCGGACATCCGGGGCGGCGGAGGCTTTTTTGGCTCGTCCGCCGGGGGATTTTCCCGTGCCTGCGGCTTTCATACGGATTCCTCCTTTCCGGCTCTTTTCGGTTTTTGGCTTAAGTCCACGCTGATGGCGAGGTCAGGACACACAAGTTCGCAATGACCGCAAACAATACAGCCTTTCCCGTTATATACCGCCTTTTCCTTCTCCAACCCTATGGATTGCCGGGGACAGAAGGCAACGCATATTCCGCAGCCCTTGCACCAGTGCGAGTTGATTGTCACAGCCTGCATACAGCCCTCCGTGTTTCTTTGCGCTTTATTCAGCAAATAAAATAACATGAGAAACAACCTTTATCAATTAAACAGCCGACAGCCTCCGGAGCGGACAGGCCCGTCAGAATTGGGCTTTACAACCTTTTTTTTTTGATTTATTAAAAAAAATTAAATATTGATACAGTACACAGCATTGGGGAAACTCGGTATGGAACAAAAAGATTTGGAGTATTTTCGTGTCCTGCTCGATGACATGCTCGCCGAAGCTCTGCAACAGGGAGAGGCGACGCTTGAGGATATGACCGGCAACAACGAAATTTTCGCGGACCCTGCGGACCGGGCCACCATGGAGGCAGACCGCACTTTTACCCTGCGCATCCGCGACCGGGAACGGCAACTGATCAAGAAAATCAAGGCCGCCTTGCAACGCATGGATGACGGAAATTTCGGCCTCTGCGAGGAATGCGGCGATGAAATCGGCGTGCCGCGTCTTAAAGCCCGTCCTGTGACCAAACTTTGCATTAACTGCAAGAGCAAACAGGAGGAAGACGAGCATTTAAGGGGCGAATAATTGGATTCGCACCTTTTTCGTCTGCTGGCTGCGGAACTCGCCGCCCTTGCCGAAGGGGGGCGTCTGGAGAAAATACACGGTCCGCGTCCCGGTCTTTTCGTCTTCACTCTTTTCGCTGGCAGCAAAAAACACCGCCTCATCCTGCGCTCCGAACGTCAAAATCCCCTTCTTTTTCTCGCCGGGGCGGCGCCGCCCAACCCGCCTGTCCCACCGGCCCGGATTATGCTTTTGCGCAAATACTGCGCGGACAGACGCCTGGGTCGCGCTTTTGTCGATTATCCCACCCGGCGTCTGGCTTTTTCCCTGAGCTTTCCGCCCGTCCCCTTGACGTGCAGGGAAGGAGCAAAAGACGAGGACAGGGAAAAAGGACCTTTTCTGCTCCTGGACCTGACGCGCGGGGCCTTTGCGCTGCCTGAACTTCCGCCCGGATTCAGGGCGAATCCCCCTTATCCGCCTCCTGCTCTCGTGGAGGAGCTTTGCGCCCGACCCTGGAGCAGGGGCGAGAAAGACGGTCCCTGGCGGGAGTTCACCGTCCTCACCCCTTTGCTGCGCGAGAGCCTGTCTTATCTTTCTCCTCCCGAAGGGCGGGCTTTGCTTGTTGACCTGGAAGCAGGGGGAGGGGAGGTATTTTTTTATGCCGGTTCGGGTGGAGATTTGTCTTTCTGCTCCGCCTGGCCCCTGCCGCAAGCCCAGGCGCAACGTCTGGGACTTAGACTTCTTGCCTCTCCCAATCTGCCTGATTTTCTTGATTCTTACGTTTACCCGGCCCTGACCGGGGCTTCTTATGCGGCCGGGCAAATTTTTTTCGCGCGCGAAAGTGAACTGGCCCGCGCTGTGCGGGAGCGTCCGGAAACGGGGGCCGCGAAAAAAAAGACCAGGCTGCTCGCCAAATTGACAAAAGAGGAAGAGAGGCTCAAGGGGATGATTGCTCTGGGCGCGGGGGCGGAGCTGATCAAGTCGGCGCTCTGGGAATATCCGCCGGAGGCGAAGCTTTCGGAAATATCTCTGCCGGGAGAGAAAGGAGCGAGCGCCTCAACCCTGGTTTTGAACCCGCGTCTGACCCTGCGGGAAAATATGGAACATATGTTCAAAGAAACGGCGCGCGGCAAAAGGGGACTGGCCATGTTGGCGGAGCGGCGCAAGAGTTTGCTGGAAACAGGCGCGGATGCCGTGGTCCGCGCGTTTGCCGCGGCCGGGGAAGATCCGGGGCGCAGATCTGCGGGCAAGGCAGGGGAAGGGTCGAAAGGCGTCGCTACGGGCAAGGTCGGGGAAAGCAGTCGGCAGGGTGACAAATTCAAGGATATCGCGTTTTTTCAATCTGTCGACGGTTTTGTGATCCTGCGCGGGAAAAACGCGCGCGGCAACGCAGGGCTTATAAAAATCGGGGCCGGGCATGATTTGTGGCTGCATGCCGAGGATGCGCCGGGGGCGCATGTGCTGGTGCGCCGCTCCCACGCTCGCGAAGAAGTTCCGGAAAGCACCTTGCTTGAGGCGGCGGCCCTGGCCGCTGAAAAAAGCGCCCTGAACGGGGAGGGCAGGGTAACGCTGGCTCTTTTGCGCCATGTGCACAGCGTTAAGGGCGGGGCGCCCGGTCTGGCGCGGGTTGACGAAGTCATGCGCAGCCTGACTGTGCGGATGGAGCAGCCGGATAACGAACGCTCATAAGTGGTCAGGCGTGTTGCGCCGCAGATTTGTTCAGGGCCGTGACCAGCCAGTTATTCAGGCTGTTTCCGCTGGCTTCGGCCTGCACTGCCAGTCTGGCGTGAAGGTCGGGGGGCATACGCAAGGTAACGCGCCCGGAATAGGGCTTGTTGGGTTCGTGGCCCATTTTTGCGCAACTTTCAAGATAAAAATCCACAGATTCTTCAAATGCCGTGCGTACCTCTCCAACAGAGTCGCCATGAAAGCCCACTATGTCATTGATACCTAGTACCGTGTAACGTTTAAATTTGTGGATATAGCTTTTTGAGCTTTATCCTGGCATCCGCTGTTTGAAATTGCCAGTTAATGGCTTTGGGACAGAGGTTTCGATGCCGCTCCCATG
>JAISKK010000133.1 GCA_031260965.1 Desulfovibrio sp.
ACTATCGGCATACGCGGCAGCATTGTGAGCATGCGCTCCGGTAACGGTTCGACCAGCGTCTATGTGGAAAACACCCTGCGCCAGGTCTATGTGAACGGCACAAATGTGCCGCAGTTGAACAAAATCACCATTACCCCCGGTCAGCCCCCGCGCATTGCGCCCATTGCCCCGCAGGATCGGCGGGAGATCGGCCGCGGTCTGGCCTTTCTCGGCGGCAACGGCTCCGCCGCCGCCGCGCCGGAACCGGGTAATGAGGCCGGAACGACAGCCACGAACAATTTGACCGCCAGCACAAATACTTTGCCGTCAACGTCCGCGTTGAATGATCTGGCTGTGGCTGATCTTGCCTCACCAGCCCTGCCGGTAACACTACCCCTTGCGCCCACCACTGCCACGATAACGGGAACTTTTGGTGGCACTCGTGTGGATGGCGCAGGTTTTGGCTTTGACATAGCTCTTTCCGGTGGAGCAATTTCAAACGGTTGGGTCAGTGGAGGTAATTTTATTATTTCCTTCAGTCTGTCCGGGGGCACCGGGCAGTACACGGGTGGACTGGGCAGTGTCAGCGGCTATTCCGGCTCTTTTGTGGGCTCCGGCTGGGGCTGGGGCGTTACATCTGGTCCGATCGGCGCCGGAACTGAATTGTCGTTTTCGCTTCCCGATCTAAATCAGGGAACGCAAATCCTCAGTGGCGATTTTTTGCTTCGAGATTCGTCTTCCGGATCGATGTTTGAGCCCAATATTGTTTCTGGACAAGTTGACGCAATACATTAGCTGCGGGCGTGCGCCACCTGACCTCACACACCCTGACCGAGGCGCGATATATTCACCAAGGGGATTTATATTTATACTATAATATATTGATATAAAAGTATTTTTAAAATATTAAATTTAATAATATCTACTTAAATACCTACAAAAATAAAAGATGTAAAAAACATTCTTGGGTCTGTTTCGGATGACGGTTTATACAGCGTGCAAGACTTCAATGCGGCCGCAAGGCATAGAAGATTCCGGGCCTATGGTTATATGAATATCCCTGCCGAGACGGGCTATACAATCCAGCATCTTGAATTCGCTGATGCCCCGAAAATGCCCGTTCAGCAGCCGGGAAAGCTTGGGTTGCGGCAAACCCATCATTTCCGCCGCCTGAATTTGCGTCAAACCCCGAGAATCCATAATATCTTGTATAGTCGAGGCAAACTGGGCTTTAACAAGCATTTCAGCGGCATTTCCCATGCCGAGGTATTCATAAACATTACCGCTGCTTACTTCTATTTCGTTATCATTCATGACTGTTCTCCTTGGCATCGGCTTGCGCCTGCTTGAGCCGCTGTTTGATCAATTCCATATCCTGTTGCGGCGTGGCTCTACCGGATGTGGATTTTTTCTGGAAACAATGCCCGCCGCTGCACGGCTGCCGCCTTCTACTTCACAGCTTCGAAACCCTGCCTTAGATCATCAATAATGTCGTCAATATGCTCTGTGCCTATGGAAAGCCGTACCGTATTCGGCTTGATGCCCGAGGCGAGAAGTTCGCCTTCGCTCATCTGGGAGTGGGTGGTGGAGGCCGGATGGATGACCAGGGATTTTACGTCCGCCACGTTCGCCAGAAGCGAAAAGAGGTGGAGTTCCTCGGTAAAGCGTTTGGCCTTTTCCGCGCTGCCCTTGAGTTCGAATGTGAAGATCGAGCCGCCGCCCTTGGGAAAATACTTTGCGTAGAATTTGTGATCCCGGTGTTCAGGCAGGGAGGGATGATTCACAATTTCCACCTTGGGATGTTTTTTCAGCCAGTCTATAACCTTCAGGGTATTGTCAACGTGTCGTTCGACACGCAGGGAAAGGGTCTCAAGCCCCTGCAGAAAGAGAAAGGCATTGAAAGGCGAGAGAGAGGCTCCGGTATCGCGCAGCAGGGTTGTTCTGGCCTTGATGATATAGGCCAGATTCTGTACCGCATCGCTGAAGACAATACCGTGATAGCTGGGGTTGGGTCTGCTTAAACCGGGGAATTTGTCGTTCCGGGCCCAGTCGAATTTGCCGCCGTCCACGATGACGCCGCCTATGGAAGTGCCGTGACCGCCGATGAATTTTGTCGCTGAATGGACCACTATGTCAACGCCGTACTCAATGGGCCGCAGCAGGTATGGAGTGGCGAAGGTGCTGTCCACGATCACGGGGATGCCGTGCCGATGCGCGATGGCGACCACCGCTTCGATGTCCACGATGCTGGCGTTCGGGTTCCCGATGCTCTCGAAAAAGAGGGCTTTGGTATTTTCTTTTATGGCGTGTTCAAAGTTGGTGGGATTGTGGCCGTCCACAAAAGTGACTTCCACCCCCATGTCCTTGAAGGTGTTGGCGAAAAGGTTGTAAGTGCCGCCGTAGAGCTGGTTGTCGGAGACGATGTGGTCGCCGGTTTTGGTTATGTTCTGTATCGCGTAGGTGATGGCCGCAGCTCCGGAAGAAGTCGCCAGGGCCGCGACGCCCTTCTCCAGAGCGGCCATGCGCTGTTCGAAGATGTCCCAGGTGGGGTTCATTATCCGGGTGTAAATGTTGCCGGCCTCGGTGAGCGCGAAGCGGTCCGCCGCCGACTTCGAGGTGGGGAAGACATAGGATGAGGTCTGGTAAATGGGCACCGCCCGCGCATCGGTGGCGGAGTCCGGTTTTTCCTGCCCGGCGTGGACCTGGATGGTTTCAAACTTATAATTTCTGTTGGCCATGATAAATCTCCTTCGCGCCAGATAAAATTCCGTCGCATTCCTCTCGGGGGAACCGTAATTCTGCAAATGATAAAAGCCCTTTTCCGAGACGGCTTCTCCGCTGAAAATTTTTCTGTCCTCCCCGACGGGACAGGACATAATACAAACTCCGCAGGGGTAACGCATTTCATCGCGCAAAAACTGATGATATTTCGCGCAGGCGTAACGTTCCATATCCGCTATGTGCATGTCGGGTCTTTTGCTGAACGCGCCGATGGGACAGGCTTTCAGGCATCGTCCGCAGCCCGAGCAGAGTTCTTTTTCAAGCAGGGGATCGGGGGGGATCTCGGCGTCGGTGATAATTGAGACCAGACGCACCCTGGGGCCGTATTCGGGCGTCAGCAGGCAGTGATTCGCGCCGATGCTCCCAAGCCCCGCATACTTGCCCGCCAGAACATTGGAAAAAGCCGCCTCCGGCTTTTTGACCAGGGCCCCGATTTCGCCGTAGCCGTCCCGGGGGAAAAAGTGCGCCCGAAAACCCAGGGAAAAAAGGGAACTCGCCAGACGATAGGCGACATCGTCAAGAATGCGGTTGGTGGTGTTGTAAAGTTCGGAATAAAAATTGGACGGAGTGGATTCCCCCATGGAGAGGAAGACGGGCACGCCGGCCGAGATTACGGTCCTGCTCCAGGGCCAGATGGTCTGGGGGAAATAATTCTCCCTCGGCTCGGAGGGCGCGGGAGAACCGGGCAGTACCGGCATAGCGGCGGCAGCCTCTTCCCAGCGTTTGACGTTCGCGAAGCCGAGCAGACTGATCCCCGCCCCTTCAGCTTCAAGGGTGATCTTGTCTTTCAGGGCCTGTCCGTCAATCCGGGCTGATGTCGTTGCCATGTAAAATTAATTTATAAGAAGGTTTCTCAAGCGAAAAATGCTTCAGTGCTGTTGAGCGATTTCAACTTCAAGTCCATAACTTTTCAGAATTTTTTCTGCCCTGTCTGTATCCGCTTTTTTCATGCTGTGCAATGTGTATATTTTTCCCAGGGCTTCGTGTTTTGCCGCGCCATAGGAATGATAGGGAAGTATTTCGATAGACGCCAGCCCCTTGTCTTTCATAAAAGCGCCCAGGGCGTTGATATTATCGTCATCGTCATTAAAACCGGGGATCAGCGGCAAACGGATCAGCGTCGGAACGCAAAGACTACCCAGCTTGCCGGCATTTTCCAGAATGAGCAGATTTTCCTGGCCCGCGCCTTTTTTATGTTTCGCGCTGTCCATATGCTTGATGTCCAGAAGCACCATATCCGTATAGGGCAGGATTGATTCCCAGATACTCCACGCAGCGTGTCCGCTGGTGTCAATACAGGTATGGAATCCCAGCTCGTCATGCAGGTTTTGCAGAAGCGCCCTTAAAAATTCCGGTTGCGCCAGCGCCTCTCCGCCGCTGCAGGTGACGCCGCCGCCGCTTTGCATGAAGATACGCCAGTGCTGCCGCACCTCGTCCGTAATATCTTTGCTCTGCATCACTTTTCCGGAAAGACTGCGCGCGCCCCGCGGGCAGCTCAAAACACAGGCGCCGCAACCCGAACAGCGATCCCGGCGGACAAGGACGCCTTTTTCATGTATGGCAAGCGCGGCGTTTGGGCAATTGTTCAGGCAAGCGCCGCACTGGACGCAGTTATTTTGAAAAAACAAAAGTTCCGGAGAACGCCGCTGGGATTCCGGATTGCTGCACCAGACGCAGGAAAGGGGACAGCCCTTGAAAAAAACGGTAGAGCGGACGCCGGGGCCGTCGTGCAGGCTGAAATGCTGAATATCGAAAATTACGCCGCTCTCAGACATGGTAGTCGCATGAATATGATTTTGGGGGAGAGCGGCCGGGGATGAACTATTTTCTCCGGCCGCTTCCTGTTATTGAAAATTCAGCTCGGTCCTGTGGATGATTTCATCCTGTACGCCTTTGTGCAGCCGCGTGAAATAGGCGGAAAAGCCCGCCACACGCACGGTAAGTCCCTTGTAGTCATCCGGGTTGGCCTGCGCTTTTTTAAGCGTGTCGGAGGAAACAACATTGAATTGGATGTGCGAGCCGCCCTGGTCCATATAAGACTTGATCAGAGAAAGAAGTTTGCGCGCGCCTCCGATGCCGGAGAGCGCCGAGGGATGGAATTTCATATTGAAATGATTCGAGCCGTATTTGACGGTGTCAATCGCTTTGGCGGCGGAGCCGACAAGAGCCAGAGGACCCTTTTCATCCGTGCCGGGGGTCGCTGAAACACTGCCGTCGGTCAGGGGGGTGCGGGCGAGGCGGCCGCTGGGCAGAGCGCCTGTCAACAGTCCGAAGTAATTGTGGATAGACAGGGAATAGGCCTCGATGTTGGCGATATGTCCGTCGAAAAAGCTCTCTTCGGCTTTGCGGAAATTCTCCATGGAGGTATCGTAAACCCTGCGCGTCAGGGCATCCATCCCGGGATCGGAGTTGCCGTGTTTCGGCGCTTTGAGGCATAAATCCCGCAGGGATTCGAAACCTGCGAAATTGGCGTCCACAGCTTCTATGAGCGTTTCCAGAGTGATTTTTTTCTCATCGAAAACAAGACTTTTGATCGCCGCCAGGGAGTTGGCGACATCAACCCCGGCGGAACTTATCACAAAATATAGGTAATACTGCGCTCCACCTTCGAAGATGTTTTTGCCGCTTTCCCGGCAAGCGCTGTAAAGAGCCGAACGGAAGGGCGGGGGAACGACGTCGCCGAGCGCCTTGTTGGAGAGGGAGCCAAAAGGCCGTATGGTTGCAAACATGTGTTCCACCTGTTTGTCGTAGGCCTGGAATACCTGCTCAAAACTTGTGAAACTTTTGGGATCTCCGCTGGCCGCGCCGATGACATGGCCGGTCAGCGGATCGCGCCCGTCATGCAGAGCCAGCTCCAGGCATTTCGCCAGGTTGAAAGAACCGTTCTCGTGCAAAAAGACCGTCTTCCCGGCAATGCCCGTGCCGACGCAACTCATGTTGATGCAGTTGCGGGCGTCTTCAAGTGTGATGCCGTTCCTGCCGTGGCGGGCGAAAAGACGTTCCATGATAATGGAGTTGTTCATCCACTGCGGCTGCCCGAGGCCGGTGCGTTCCAGTTCCACGGCTTTGAGGAGGAAATCTTCGGACAGATTGTCATGATAGAGGATGGTCAGGGTCGGCTGAATGGTTTGCAGCTCAATCTGCGTGTCCAGCAGGACGAAGTCGAGTTCGCCGGCGGCGTCCTGCCCGGCGGCGTTCAAACCGCCCAGGTTGATGGTGTGCCCCGTATGCCCCGAATTCATCCTGGAGACGATTTGTCCCTGATAATAGCCATATTCCAGCATCTTGACGAACAGGCACTTGAACCATTCCTTGGCCTGTTCCGCGGTAAGGCCGTTTTCGGCCTTGTCCCGCTGGTAATAGGGCTCAAGATACTGCCCCAGCCGACCCGGAGAAGATCCGCAGCCGCTTTGTTCGATCTGTACACCGAGATGGATGAACCACCAGGATTGCAGGGCTTCGCGGAAATTGCGCGGCGGATTTTCCGGGACCTGCCGGCAGACTTCGGCTATTTCCAGAAGCTCGGCCTTGCGGACAATATCTTTTGTCCGTTCCGATTCTGTCCGGGCCAGATCGGCATAGCGGTGCGCCAGGGTCACCAGGGCCTTGAGCGAGATCAGAACGGCATTGTAGAAGTCGATTTTCCCGCTGTTAAGCGTATTGCGGGGGAGGCATTGAAGACGCTCTTCAACTTCCCGGATGACATCCCTGATTCCCCGCCGGACGAAGTCCGCATAGTCAACTGTTCCGGACCCTATTGTGTAGGGAGCGGTTTCCGTAAACAGACCGGCCTTTACGGATTCTTTGGGATTGAATCCCAGAAGCTGCGCGGAAAGTTGTCTCGCCCGGTTTTCCGCGTTTCTTCCCCTGAAGAAATTTGCCGCCTTGAGCAGCAGTTCCTTCTCCTCCCGGCTGATCGCCACTTCTCCCAGATGGGAGAGAATGGGCTGTTCCAGTTCCTCCAGCACCCATTCCGCGCCGTATTCAGGGTATACATAAACGCCCGCAGGGCGTCCGGCGACCGAGCCCACCAGGGGATTGTCATCCAGATAAATCGTTTTTTTCTGTAACAGGCGCTCGAATACTCTGGCTCTCAGCACAATCACCGGCTCGTGGGCATATTCCCGATAGACGTCAAGCAGATGCGTCAATCTTTCCGTATCAAGTTTTTGCGGAGCGTTCAGCAAAAATTCCTTGATTTTCCGGGCCGCATCTTTGCAACGTCGCGCCTGCGCGTCCGCCGTCAATTTTCCCTTCCCGTCAAGCGCTTGCGCGGCGGGATCAGGCGCGTCCGGCAAACTTTTCCCCGCAGGGGCAGCGGCATCTGTAGACGTATAACTTCTGGCTGATGCTGTGGACATGATGGACTCTCCTCAATGATAAATTACCGGAATAAACCTCAAATCAGCGATGCCATATCAATCCCGTTTTCCTGTGCGTCTTTGCTTTGCTGCCGATAGAGATGCAGCTCGACCAGCACCTGACGTTTCAATTCAATGAATTCGGCGCTGGCGCGGTCCCGGGGGGTGGCAAGATTTACAAGGAAACGTTTGGTGATCCGTCCGGGATTGGAACTCATGACGACAATTTCGTTGCTGAGAAAAATCGCTTCATCCACATCATGGGTCACCAGGATCATGGTGGTCCCCTCAACACGCCAGATACGCAGCATCTCTTCCTGGAGCCGTATTCGGGTGATGGCGTCCAGGGCGCCCAGCGGTTCATCCAGCAGTAATATCTCGGGTTTGTTGGCCAAGGCTCTGGCAATGGCCGCGCGTTGCGCCATGCCGCCCGAGAGCTGGTGCGTATAGGCCTTTTCAAAACCGGAAAGACCGACCAGTTCTATCTGCGCGCGGATGGCCTCTTTCTTTGCTCTGGCGCTCCATCCCGTGTTTTCGAGACTCAAGCCGATGTTTTGCTCCAGCGTGAGCCAGGGCAGGAGGCGGTGATCCTGAAAAACGATGCCGCGTTTGAGGCTTGGCCCATAAATATGCTCACCGCTTAAAAGGATATCCCCCTCATAATCGTCGTCCAGACCGGAGATCAACCTCAGAAGAGTGGATTTGCCGCAGCCCGATGCTCCTACGATGCTGAGAAAATGCCCGGAATGCACATCAAAGCTTAAGCCGGACAAAACTTGCAGCCTGTTCTGGTCCACATCGTAATGTTTACTGACGGACTTTATTTCCAGTTTTCCCGCAACGCTCATAGGGATTCTCCGGTCATCCTTTAAATCCTTGCTGCCAGCGCAGAATTCGGGCCTGAAGCGCATACATCTGACGGTCGATGATGAAGCCGACAACGCCGATAACCACCATACACACCAGAAGCTGGTCCGTCAGCAACAGCCCCTGAGCGCGGAAAATCAAAAATCCCAGCCCTTCGAGACCGCTAAGTCCCTCGGCAACGACTACCAGCGCCCAGGCCAGACCGGCGGCATAACGCAGGGAAACCATGATGCTGGGCATGGCCGAGGGCAGAATAACCTTCAAGACCATTTGCCTGCGGCTTAACAGCAATACTTTTCCCAATTCGATATGGCGTTTCTCAACCGACCGGATCCCCTGCAGGGTGTTGAGGAAAAGGGGAAAAAACACGGATTTGCCTATGACCAGAATTTTGGCGGGCGCGCCGATGCCGAGCCATAATACGATCAGCGGCAGCCAGGCGATGCCTGGAATATGGCGGATAGTGTCTACGGTAACGCCGAGAAACTGCTCGAATTTCCGGGAGAGTCCGGCCGCTATGCCCAGACCGATCCCGATGGTGGACCCGTAAATAAAAGATTGGCCCACAATGGATATGCTGGCGAGAAAATCAAAGATCAGATCCTGCTTCGTCAGCATCACCCAAAAGGCCACGGCCACCTTGCGGGGGGCGGGCAAAAACACGGGTTCGACCCACTGAAAAGTCGCCGCAGTCTGCCATAAGAGTAAAATGACTAAGGGCAGTATCAGGCCGATAGGACTGCCAAGACGCATCTTCAGGGCCAGAAGATGATCCCGGAGACGGGTGTCGTATGTTTTGCCGACCGGCGTATGCACAATGCTGACATCGCCCATAGTCATTTCTCCCAAGAATTTATTGGTAAATCGAATACTTGCCGCCGCTAAAAAACTGTTTGGCCACGAAAGCGTTGATTTGCTCGTCCGTCAGCTTGCGGTCGCCCAGAATGTCGTCTCCGTGTTCCACATACCAGGTCTGAAAGGCTTTGATGCTGTTGACGGCCTTCTCCGCATCAGGCTCGCCGCCCATAAAATCCCACTGCCCGAGATGTGTGATCTGGAACAGCGCGGCCTCGACAGGTTCGCGCAGCTCTTTGGCGATGATCTCGGCGGCTTCGTTGGTATGATCCGTTGCCCAGCTTCTTGTCCGCTCGTGGGCGATCAAAAAGGCTTTGATGACTTCAGGATATTTTTCGACGAAACCACGGTTGGCGAGGTAGGTTACCCGACCGGAATGATTGACATAAACTCCGTCGTCCGGGGGGCTGCCAATGATTTTAAACTGTCCGGACAGCCAGGCCCCGGTAAACTGGTTTGCGGCCAGATGCGCCGCTGTGGCGTCAGTCGCCCCGGACAGAAGGGAAGAGATCATAACGGTGGGGTTGTCGATGGTCTCATAACGCACGCGCCCTTTTCTGTTTCTTGTGTCGAGCGGCAACCCGGCTTTATCCAGGATTTCGAAAGGAGCCGCCCAATAGCAACTGGCGCGCGCGCTGCCCAATTTTTTTCCGTCAAGATCGGCGACGGATTTGAGCGCATCGTTGCTGGCCTTGGCCAGAACGGGAGTGCGATAATGGTTCGAAGGTTCCGACACCCAGATCAACACGTTATCCAGACCGTTGGCCCGATGCACCGTCGCCGGATAGATCATGCGCTGGGCAACAGCGATGGCGCCTCCGGCCACGGCGGCAGTTTCAGCGCCCAGAAGCTCGGCAGCGCCGGCCGCGATGAGCTTTACTTCCCTTACGCCGATTTTATCAAATTCTTCCTTGAAGATCCCCTTTTGCTGGGCGATGACTGTCCAGGCGGAGGCCTGAAGGTTGATGGAAGTAAGAGCTGACGGCGGCGCGGCAAAAACAGAATTGCCTGTCAATACGATTATCAAGGCCGCAAGGACTGAGGCAAGACCGGTTTTCCCACCCCGGCGGGATGGATCCAAAATTCTCCATGAATCACTCATAACTTTCTCCTTGTGGTGATCCCGCAATTCCAAACGGGGGTTGTAGCTGACAAATTTGTGGATATATTTTGAAATTGTAAAATATCAATTATGTATATGTATATATGCATTCCATACAGTTGGAAGCCGCCCGTCCATGTAAAAGGATGACTCTGCCGCTCTGCAGGGGTCCATACCTTGTCTGATCGTGTACAGGGTCCGCTCTCCAGATATTGTTTGATTATGTATAAAATCCGCTTATACTTGCCTTGACCGGATAATTTTTGCTTCGGGACAAGGTCTATGAGCGCGAGCCTTTTCTGGTTTTTGCTGGGCATCGCCTTTTTTGCAGGCGAACTGACAACGCCGGCCTTTCTGCTCTTCTTCTTCGGGATTGGGGCCTGGACGGCTGCGGGGCTGGCCTTTTTTGTCGCCGGACTCCATCTCCAGATTCTGGTCTTTGCCGCATCATCCCTCATCTCCCTGGCCTTTTTGCGTCATTTCCTGCGCGGCATCTTAAGCGGAGGGACGCGCAAGGCGGACACTAAGACGCGGCATCCTCTGAGTGGACGCCGGGGCGTGGTCACCAAAGCCCTGCGACCGGGAGAAAGCGGCGAGATCAGCATCGAGGGAAGCTTCTGGCGGGCAACGGCCAAAACCGGGATCCCCGTGGGAGAAACGGTCATCGTCCTGGATTCGCCTCTGCTGGATGATGCCATGACGCTTTATGTCGGGAGCGCTTCTGCGGACGCGACGAATTTTGCCGCCGGTCAGGATGAATTGAAATAATGCTTTGCCTCACAACAGGGCGATAAAGGAGAGACGTTTATGGACCTGGTCAGCGATTTGCTTTATTACTACGGGGGTGCGGTTTTCCTGGCCCTGCTCTGCATCGTCGTGCTGGCGAAATCCATCGTGGTTGTCCCCAACCAGACGGCCTTTGTGGTGGAGCGGCTGGGGAAATTCAGCAGCGTCCTCTACGCGGGTTTTCATATCCTCGTCCCCTTCATTGACAAGGCCGCTTATCGGCGCTCCCTCAAGGAACAGGTCCTGGAGGTTCCCAAACAGACCTGCATAACGCGCGATAACGTGAGCGTGGATATTGACGGCGTCATCTACATGCGAGTGATGACTCCGGAAAAATCCGCCTATGGCATATCCAATTACGAATGGGGGGCTGTACAGCTTGCCCAGACGGCTCTGCGCTCCGCGATCGGCAAACTGGAACTGGACAAGACCTTTGAGGAGCGCACGAACATCAACCAGGAGGTCGTCGAGGCCCTGGACGCCGCCACCGCTCCTTGGGGGGTCAAGGTTCTGCGCTATGAAATCCGCGACATCGCTCCCCCCAAGACGGTTATGGAGGCCATGGAGAAACAGATGCGCGCCGAGCGCGAAAAACGCGCCGTCATCGCCCAGTCCGAAGGGGAAATGCAGTCACGCATCAACCTGGCCGAAGGCTCCAAGCAGGCGGCCATCGCGGAATCCGAGGGCAAACGGCAGTCCATGATCAACAACGCCGAGGGCGAAGCCGCCCAGATCCGCACCGTTGCCACGGCTACGGCCGAGGGTTTGAAAATCGTCGGCGCGCAACTTGGCGACGATGCTGTGGCGGCTGCCCAGTTGCGTCTCGCCGAAGCCTATATCACGGAGTTCGGGCGTATCGCCCAACAAGGCAACAGTCTGATCATTCCGGCCAATGTAGCGGACGCGGCAGGCATGGTCGCGACGCTCACCCAAATCATCAAACCCGGACAGGGGCTGAATGCGGATAAAACTCGCTGATTTATAAGATGTGCGCAATTTTTGGACGGCTGCCGCCCCATTGCCGTCTGAATGCGGACAAAGCCCGCTGATCTGTGCGAGGGGTCAGTATTCTTCTTTCAGAGAACGCGACATAAGTTCACGCAGGGCCTCGCGCGGGGGTGAAATCCCCCGCATTACCCGCAGCAGCGCCTCGGCTATGGGCTGCTCTATCCCGAGGCGTTCGGCGAGACCGCAGACGGCCGGGGTTGTCGATAAGCCTTCGGCCAGTGAATGGGAGCGGGCGCGGATTTCGTCAAGCGGCACGCCCTGCCCGAGCAACAGACCGGCCTGCCGGTTGCGGGAAAGATCGCCCGTACAGGTCAGTACGAGATCGCCGAGTCCGGAAAGCCCCATAAATGTGGACGGCTCGGCCCCCAGGGCAACGCCCAGGCGGCGCATTTCCGCCAGACCGCGGGTAATGAGACCGGCTCTGGCGTTATGACCGAGCCCAAGTCCGTCGGCCACGCCTGCGGCGATGGCGATGACGTTTTTCACGGCCCCGCCTGTTTCCACACCGACGACGTCGCGGCTTGAATAAACCCGAAAGGCTGTTGAGGCGAACACGCTCAGCAGATGATCCCCAAGATCGGGAGAGGCGCAGGCCAGTACGACGGTTGTGGGTTTTTTTTCAATAACCTCGCGCGCGAAGGAAGGACCGGAGAGTGCCGCGTACCGTCCGGCCTGTTCGGGCAGTTCCGCCTCCACCACCTGTTGCATGCGCCTGCGGGTGCTTATCTCTATCCCTTTGGAGACGCACACGGGGACGGCGTTTTTTTCAAAACAGGGAGCGTGGCGCCGCAGGATTTCCGCCATATGCTGACAGGGAACGGCGAGGAGGACTATGCCGGCCCCGGTCAGAGCTTGTTTTGGATCGAGGGTTGCGCGCAGTTTTTCACAAAGCCCAAGTCCGGGCAGATAGCGGCTGTTGACGTGACGCAATGCGATGTCGTCTGCCTGTTCTTGCGAGCGGACCAGCAGAGCGACCTCTTTTCCGTTGCCGGCCAGCATATCGGCCAGAGCCGTGCCCCAAGCCCCACCGCCGATGACTGCTATTTTTTCCATAAATTTTTTCCAAAATGCCCCGGTATTTTCTCGTTAGAGCAGACGAGCATTGTTAATCCCTTCCCCTCGCCTCCGGCGGCGACTGCAAGCCTGGCCGCTCGCTCTCAAATGAAGACCGACAATGATCCGCATCATTAAACAGCATGGCGGCTCTGTCAATCCATTTGCCTTCTACGCTTTGATGTAATCCTTGCGGTAGCCTTGGCTATATGTCAACTATAGTTGACATATTATTTGACAAACTGTATACCCACCATGTTCGAGATTTTTAAAACCACACAGTTTGATGAATGGATGCGCGGTATGCATGACCGTCGGGCAGCTACCCGCGTACAGACAAGGATTGACCGCCTTGCCGTTGGGAATCCAGGAGGAAGACTATGAGCGAAAAGACAACATTCAGCCGGTATGACACGGCCGACTATCTTCAGACGGAAGAGGACATTGCCGCATATCTTGAAGCTGTCGCGGACGAGGGCGGGGGCGATCCGGCATATATCGCGCATGCGCTTGGCGTAATTGCCCGATCCCGAAATATGAGCAAACTTTCCCGCGATGCCGGAATGAGCCGCGAAGGTCTTTATAAAGCTCTCTCTGGAGAAGGCAATCCGAGTTTTGCCACTGTCGTGAAAGTTGCTCAAGCGCTTGGTCTGCGCGTCAGTTTTTCGCCTGCCGGTTAGCTGTGCGCATGTCACGGCGGGGGGACAGAAACGGGCGGCGGCATTATTGCCGGAACTGGGGGACCGAAATTTATGTGTAGTGTATGTGTAGTAATTTTCCGCGAAAAAGGGTTCACCGTTTCCGGCAAACCCTTAATACTGTAAGTGGTGCGAGGGGGGGGATTTGAACCCCCACGGATTAACCGCCGGATTCTAAGTCCGGTGCGTCTACCAGTTCCGCCACTCTCGCGAAAAGCAGCGCCGCAGTGCCGTATAGGCGCGCCGTCCGCGCCAAGGCGGTGAAAGATAGCCCGCAAAATGGGGCCTGTCAAATATCAGCTCTGCCTACCCTTGGCGCGGGGCCGCAATAATTAAAATGATGAGATAGACCCGCACCCATATACCCGATAAATCATATCGATCGTTATTAATAAAGGAAGAACGGAGAAACAATGCAAGGAAAAACAGTCGCGGAAAGCGTTTCCCTTATGCACCATCTGCCCATGCCGGACGAAACGAACCAGGCCGGTTCCATCCATGGCGGGCATCTGCTGAAACTCATCGACAATGTCGGCGGCGTGGCTGCATGCAGGCACGCCCGTACCAATGTTGTAACTGCTTCCCTGGAACGCATGGATTTTCTTACGCCCATTTATCCGGGTGAATTGATCATCCTCAAGGCCTCAGTCAATTACGCCGGCAAACATTCCATGGAAGTCGGGGTACGCGTTGAAGTGGAACATATGACCAGCGGCCAGGTGCGGCATGCGGCCAGCTGCTACCTTACTTATGTGGCCGTTGACGAACAGAGAAACCCCTGCCGCGTGCCGCCGCTTCTGTTGAGCACTGACCTTGAACGGCGACGCTACGCCCGGGCGGAAGAACGCCGCGCTTGCCACAAGGAGCAGGCAGCGGCAAAGGCGCAGCCTTAACCCTTCGCCGTCAGGCAACAGCCTCAAGCGTAAATTGCTCCAGGATGCTTTCAATCCTGTGCCTGTAGCAATGCCTTTCGTAAAGACATGCCTGCCAGTCCCGGATCAGGCGCCTGCGCTCCTCTCCTTTGCCCAGACGGCTGGCCAGATCTGCAATATCCTTTGGCTGCGTAAAAGTTATGGGCCGGGTTAATTCGGGCGGGAACAGGGCCAAGCCCGGTGTCGCATCGCTTAAAGCCAGACCCCCGGCTGTCCAAACGTCAAAATGGCGTTGGCTCAAGCCCCGGGGCAATTGCAGGCTGGTCAGACAGAGATTGAAATCCGCAGCCGCATAAATGCCGGGCAGCCGCGCGTAATAATCCACGGGCGGCCGCAGCCGCGCCCCCGCAGGCATACAAGATCCCCAGTCCCCGTCTCCGAAAATGTCCAGTTTTGCCGCCGCCGCCAGAGAGCGGGAGCGGTGGAGCAAATTCATTGTTTCCGCCCCCAGGGCGGGCAGACGCGCCGTTTTGCCCGGCCAGAAGCGGGCGGGGTCAAGGCCCAGAGCCTCCTCCCACCAGCGCAGATCCGGGCGCTGTGCACTGTCCCCGTCGCCCAACAGGGTTTCGGCTTTGCGCAGCAAATCCTCCGGGAGTGTCTGCCCGGCGAAAAAGTTTTCTTTGCCCGGGAAGGAAGAGCGTCCGACAAAGACAAAAGGAGCGAGATCCGAAGGGGGAGGGAAGGCCTGATCCCGGATTCTGTTGGGGGAAAAGAGTTCCGGGCAAGCGGCCAGGGGCAGGTGAAAAACATGGGCCGCGCCTGCGGCCTTGAGCGGACCGATAAAAGAGGCGTCGGTCACAAAGAGGGGCAGTTTCCGCCAGGCTTTATCCCGTACCCCGGAGAGAATATTCCAGGGATTGTCCACAAACCAGACCGCCGCTTTGCTTTGCGCGCGTTCAAGCAGGTCCAGGCTATGGGACAGCTTGCCCAGACCCTGAAAATTGACGCTGAACAAAAGGGCGGGATCGGCGAGCCTCGCTTCCAGCCTGCCGGGGGAGAGCGGGTCATGCAGGGCGGCCGGGTCGGCCTCTTCCACGGCAAAGCCGGCAGCTCCGAATGCCAGAAGCAGTTCCCGGCGCAACAACTCCGTCCCGCTTCCCGGCACTATGACCCGGCGTATTTTTCGCACCATAAAGAACCCCTGTTCGGGATTGGCTCATTTTGAAAAACAGGGCGCCGCCGCTTGCCACAAAGAGCCGGCGACCTTATCATAGGGCGCTTTGTCCAGACGAACAAGCTTTGTGAGCAGTCCATGAAAGAATACCGCGATTATTATTTCAAAAAGGCCAAAAGGGAAAATTACCCGGCCCGCTCAATCTATAAGCTTCTGGACATGGACCGGCGTTTGCGCCTTTTTAAAAAAGGCATGCGGGTACTGGACCTTGGGGCTTCCCCCGGCTCCTGGACCCTGGGGGCGGCGCAAAAGGTCGGGCCGGAAGGTTTTGTTCTGGCCGTGGATCTCAAGGATACGGATACCGCTTTCCCGGCCTGGGTACTCTTCCGGCGCGAGGATGTCTTTGCACCTTCTTTGGAATTTACGGCCCTGCTTGAAGAGCGTGGCCCTTTCCAGATCGTGCTGTCGGACATGGCCCCTTCCACTACCGGACACAAGGGGACGGATCAGGCCCGCTCTTTCGCCCTCTGTGAGCAAGCCCTGCGGGTGGCCCTGAACTGCCTGGAGAAGGAAGGGGCTTTGATCCTGAAATTTTTTATGGGCCCGGACGGGGAAGAACTGAGCGCCGCCCTGCGGCAGAATTTTACCCGGGTCAAAACGCTGAAACCCGCCGGCTCGCGCCCGGAAAGCAAAGAGATATTTTATGCCGCTCTTGGCTTTAAAGGATAAAGCAATTTGCTCCCGTGAAAAAAATATGCCATATCTTCAATCTGGACTTCAGCAAAACCGGGCCACATGGAAATAGCGGAAAAAACAAAAGAACGCAGCGGGATGATCCTGGCCGTTCTGACTATTGTGGTCATCGGCCTTTCTGTGCTCTTTTCCACGGCCCAGACCTTTCTGCACCAGCGCGAGGTCGAGGAGCAGCATCTTTTTCTGACCTCGCGGGCGGTCTTTCTCTCCATTGAACGTTCTGTGCGCCGTTGGCCGGTGCGCGAAGACGAAAACCGTCTCTCGCCGGCCACGGCCGATTTCTTTCAGGCCCTGGAGCAGGACGGGGATGTGCTTTTTGTGGGCATTGTGGACGACGACGGGGACACCTTTCTGAGTTCGCCCCTGCACGGAGACGCCCCTATCGATCTCCCGGAATCCATGCTTGAAACCATGCTGCGGCAGGGGGAAGCCAACGGTCGCTTTGCCGTGGGCGGCCGTGAGGTCTATATTTACGGAAAACGCCTGGAACCCTTGCGGGGCATGCATATGAGCCTGCGTGACCACAGTGGCCCGCCCGGATTTCTCGTGGTGGGCATAGACCTGAACCAGCAACTCAACGCCTATGCCGGCTTTCGCCGCAACGTGCTTTTTCAGGGCGTCTACATTCTTCTCGTGGCCATTTTCACCTGTGGTCTGGGTCTGAGGTTCCTTTCCCGGCGCGAGCAGGCCGGACGGGCCGCCGCCCTGGAACGTTTTCAGGCCAAACTTCTGGACAATCTGCCGGACGGACTGATCACCCTTGGACCGGACAGTATAATCCGCTCCGCCAACCCTGCGGCCCTGAGTATCCTGAACCGCACGGCCCAGAATTTGCTCGGGCGTCCGGCGGCGGATCTGCCTGCCCCACTTGCTGAACTTGCTGTCGGAACTTTGCCTGCCGGGACGGAATCCGAAATGAACGGACAAGCGGGATACGAAGATGCGGATTTTTGCAACTCCGGCGCCTCCGGCAACTGGAGACAGGCGGATTACGAAGGGGCGCGGCTTGAGGTGCTGACCCTGCCCCTGAGCAACGACAAGGATAACGCCAGCATGCTGATCCTGAGAGATCGCACCCAACTGCGCAATCTGGAAAAAAATCTGGCCGATGCGGAGAAACTGGCCGCCGTAGGCGCTTTGGCCGCCGGCGTGGCCCACGAAGTGCGCAATCCCTTGAGTGCCCTGCGCGGTTTCGCCCAGTATTTCGTAAAAAAACTGGCCGGCCGCCAACCGGAGGAAGAATACGCCAAGACCATGGTGCGCGAAGCCGACCGTCTGAACCGGGTAATCACAGACCTGCTTTTTCTCGGCAGACCCCGGGCCCATAATCCCCGCCTCGTGCCCTTGCGGCCCTTGCTGGAGGAGATAATCGGCCTTCTGGGTTTTGATCTGGACCAGAAAGGGATTGATCTGGACCTCGCGCTTGAGGCAGAATCAATTTTCGCCGATGCGGACAGTTTGAAACAAGTTCTGCTGAATCTGGTGCTGAACAGCCTGGACGCTTTGGCAGATAAAACTCCCGAGCCGGGTGAAAGGCCTTTGCGGGTAACTTCCGAGCGCCTGTCCGAGGGCGTGCGCCTGGAGGTGCGGGATAATGGTTGCGGCATGAGTCCGGAGGATAAAAATCGGGCTTTGGAAGCTTTTTTCACCACCAAAAAAAAGGGGACCGGCTTGGGGCTGGCGATCACGCAACGCATCATGCTGGACCACGGCGGTACGGTCGATATCGTCTCCGAACCCGGTCTGGGCTGCTCCGTGAGTCTTGTTTTTCCGGAGCGGTCTGAACGGGTGCGTCCCAGAAACGGCGAGGGAAGAGCATGAAATCCGTCCTGGTCATTGACGATGAACCAGGCCTGCGCCTTATGGTGCGGGCGGTCCTGGAGGACGAGGGCTGGACCGTCTTTGAGGCGGCCTCGGGTGAGGAAGGTCTCGCCCTTTTCGCCCGTGATTTGAATTACGCCAAGGTCGTCCTTGTGGACATGAACATGCCGGGCATGGACGGCAACGACACCCTGGCCCGGTTGCATGAAATTCGCCCCGGTCTGCCCGTTATTCTGCTTACCGCTTATGGAACTATAGGCTCCGCCGTGGAGGCCATGAAAAGCGGTGCCTTCGACTACCTTACAAAACCGGCGGATAATGACGAACTGATCCTGACCCTGAAGAGAGCCTTTGAATACAGCAGTCTGCAAGAGGAAAACGTCCAGTTGCGCTCGCAGCTGTCCGGTGGGGATGCCCTGAAAAATCTGGTGGGCGCGGGCGCAGTCATGCGCAATATCCATAATTTCATCCTCCAGGCGGGTCCGAGCGAGGCAACTGTTCTGATCAGCGGAGAATCCGGAACAGGCAAGGAACTGATCGCGGAAAGCCTGCATGCCTGCAGCGGACGTTTCGGCAAAGCCCTGATCAAGGTGAACTGCGCGGCCCTGCCGGGTTCGCTCCTGGAAAGCGAGCTCTTCGGCTATATGCGCGGCGCTTTTACCGGCGCTGTCAAGGATAAGCCGGGGCGTTTTCAGCTCGCGTCCGGCGGAACTATTTTTCTGGACGAAATAGGTGAACTGCCCCTCGATTTGCAGGCCAAACTGCTGCGCGTCATTCAGGACAGGATGATTGAGCCTTTGGGCGCCGTGCGTTCTGTGCCCGTGGATGTGCGCATTCTCGTGGCCACCAACCGGGATCTGCGTCAGTTCGTGGCCGACGGCAAATTTCGCGAAGACCTTTTTTTCCGTCTGAATGTTTTGGAGATTGAGGCCCCGCCCTTGCGTAATCACATGGAGGACTTGCCCCTGCTCGTTTCCAGATTGCTGGACAAGCTCTCGGCAAAAAATCACAAAAACATACGCAGCGTCACCCCGGCTTTTCTGAAAACCCTGTCCGGGTATTCCTGGCCGGGGAATGTCCGGGAACTGGAAAACGTGCTGGAACGAGCCCTGATTCTAAGCCGCTCGGATATCCCGGATGTTGATGCCCTGCCCCCCTATATAACCGATCCGGAAGGTTTCCCCCCCCACGTTTCTTATGCGGCCCGGGAAAACGGCGCGGTCTGGACGGACCCCCAGTTTGCCCCGGATGGAGCCTTCCCTCCTCCCGCATCCTCTTTGGAAGAAGCCGAGCGCTCCGCCCTGATCCAGACCCTGCGCCGGCACGGTGGACATCGGGAAAAAACGGCCCAGGCCCTGGGCATGAGCCGGCGCACCTTGCAGTACAAGCTCAGAAAATACGGTCTGACCGCGCGTGCGGGCGCTTTGGCAGAGGGCGCGACACATGGAGAATGAAACCCCGTCTACAGACCTGCACTTTAAGTTTGAGAGGGAAGATACCCGCCTGATCCTGTCCGGCGCGCTTACCGTGGAGACCCTGCCCCAACTGGAAAAAGGTCTGCCGGCAATCTTGCGCGCCCTTGTCCCTCCCCTCCCGGACGTCTTGCCGTCCGACAGCCGGACCACTGGCCGGACCAGTACTCCGGACCTTGTCCGTTCCGCTCCTCTGACCATTGATCTGCGGGATCTCAAGCGTCTGGACACAGCCGGCGCGCTTTTTCTGAACCAGACCGGGCAAAGATTGCGCGCATCCGGATGCGCCTGCGTTTGCCAGGGAGCGGACGGTCCCCGGGCAGGGCTGCTGAGACTTGCCGGTCCGCCGGACACGGGAAAGACGGAGGGCAAAGCGCTTTTTTTTCCGGCCCTGCTGCTGGAAAGGTTGGGAATTGCGGTCTGCGAGGCCGCCGCCATGTTTCTGGCCCTGGTGGCTTTTTTCGGAGCTTTTCTCCATTCCCTGGCCGGCATTCTCCGCGACCCGCGCCGGCTGCGCCTCACCTCCCTGGTTTTCTACATGGAGCAGACTGGTCTGCGGGCCGTGCCCATTGTCGCCCTGCTCACCTTTCTCATCGGCATGGTGGTGGCCTATATGGGGGCAAGGCAGCTTCAGACCTTCGGGGCGCATATTTTTGCCGTCAATCTGCTGGAAATTACCGTGCTGCGGGAAATGGCGGTGCTGATCACCGCCATAGTGGTGGCTGGGCGCTCCGGGTCCTCCTTTACCGCCCAGATCGGCGCCATGCAGGCCAATGAAGAAGTGGACGCCCTGCGTTCCATGGGTCTGGACCCGAACCTGCTTCTGGTTGTGCCTAGGGTGCTGGCCCTGATCCTTACCCTGCCCCTGCTGGTTTTTCTCGCCGACATGATGGCCCTGCTGGGCGGGGCGCTGGCCATCTGGTACATCCTGGACATCGACATCTATGCCTTTATCACCCAGCTTTATGCTGTGGCCAGGACCAACAATTTTCTCGTGGGCATGATCAAGACGCCTTTCTTTGCTCTGGCCATCGGGCTGATCGGCTGTTTTCACGGGTTTCGGGTCAGCGGCAGCGCGGAATCCGTTGGTTTTCTGACCACTCTGGCCGTTGTGCAGTCCATATTCAGCGTTATTTTGCTGGACGCCCTGTTCGCCATATTTTTTACAGCTATCCGCATGTGATTGCGGACACAGGGAAAAGAAGCTGATGGATGCCCCCCCCCTTGTTTCCCTGCGCGGGATATGCAACCGCTTCGGTGATCAGGTGGTGCACGAGCATCTGGACCTGGATATCTGCGGCGGCGAAATATTGGGGCTGATTGGCGCGTCCGGCTCCGGCAAATCGGTGCTTTTGCGTACCATCATCGGACTGAACCGCCAGACCGAGGGTAGTGTGCGGGTTATGGGGACGGACATGGATGCGGCCGGGAAAAAGGACAGGGACAGGACGCGCCGGCGCTGGGGGGTGCTTTTCCAGGGCGGAGCGCTGTTTTCCTCCCTGACGGTGGGGGAAAATATCGCCTTCCCCCTGCGCGAGTTCACTGCGATTTCTGAATCTCTGCGCCGGGACGTCGCTATGCTGAAATTATCCTTTGTGGGTCTGCCCGCTTCAGTGTATAAGAAGTTCCCCTCCGAACTTTCCGGAGGAATGCGTAAAAGGGCTGGTCTGGCCAGAGCCTTGGTTCTGGACCCGGATCTGCTTTTTCTGGACGAGCCGACGGCAGGTCTTGACCCCCTGGCTGCCGAGGCCTTTGATCGTTTGCTTCTGGAACTTAAAAAGAATCTCGCCCTCACCGTGTGCATGGTGACCCATGATCTGGACTCGCTGTACACTGTGTGCGACAGGGTTGCCGTGCTGGCGGAAAAACGCATCTATGCCCTGGATACGATAGACGGCCTTCTGCAGGTGGATTATCCCTGGATACAGGAATATTTCCGTGGACCGCGCGGCCGGGCGGCTGCGGATTCCCGGCGGGGTGGAGCAGATTAACTCTGAATTATTTCAGCCGCAATCAGAATCAGTCGGAGCCTTTCATGGAAATACGCGCCAATTACCTGCTGGTCGGCCTCTTTACCCTGGCAATGTTTGTCGGCGCGACCGCCTTCATATTCTGGCTGGCAAGCCGCAGTCCCGACGACGATTTCAGGGAATATGACATTTCTTTCACGGAAAGCGTAAAGGGACTGTCCGTAAACAGCGATGTTCTCTTTGTCGGCATCAAGGTCGGCACAGTCACGGCCATCACTATCAGCAAGGAAAACCCCGGTGAGGTCCGGGTGCGCATCTCCATCGACGACGATGCCCCGGTGCGTGCGAATTCCATTGCCCAGCTTGAGCCGCGCGGCATAACCGGCGCCTCGATCATCAACATTTCCGGAGGCACGCAAAACAGTCCCCTGCTGAACATATCCCCCGGCCAGGTAGGTGTTATCCTTACCGAACCCTCCTCCCTGTCCTCTCTGGTCTCCAGGGTGCCGGACATCGTTTCCGGCGCCGAACGTATTTTGAGCAAACTGGACGCAATGCTCAATGAAAAAAATATTGAGGCTGTAGGTCAGATTCTGGAATCCGGCCGGAGTCTGACCCATCCCGAAGGTTCTCTGCCAACAACTTTGAGCCGGGTGGGAGCTGCGGCAGATCGTCTGGATCGGGTGCTTGCCCACATTGAGGAAAAGATCCTGCCGGGACTGCAAGCAGGCAGCGCTGCCCTGGACAGGACCATGCAACGCACGGAGGCGACGCTCTCAGCCCTTGAGCCGGGTCTTAAACAGTTCGCCGGACAGGGGCTTGTGGATCTGCGTCTGCTGGTGGGCGATCTGCGCAATCTCACCCAGTTGCTGATGCGCGTGGGCCAGAAACTGGAAAACGATCCCAGGCGTTTCTTCTTCGGGGATCAGCGTAAGGAGTATCAGAACAAATGAGGCGCTCATACCTGATTTGCCTTTTGGCTCTCTGTCTCTGCGGTTGCGGACTGATGCTCTCTCCCGGACCTGCTCCGGTGCGCTTGCAGCTTCGTCCGGTCCTGCCGGGGCGCGTCACCACAAAGCCTGTAGATATGCAGCTTGTGGTGGCAAGGCCCACAGCCGGGAACGAGATAAGCTCCGATGCCATAGCCGTGAGTTTTCCGAACCGGGAGATCCGCTATTTGTCTGCAACTTTTTGGACTGCTGACGTGCCCTTTCTCGTGCAACGGTTCATGCTTGAGGCCCTGGATGCCAGTGGAGGCTTGCGCGGGGTAGGCGACGACACAATGGGTCTGGCGGCCGATCTGCGCCTTTTGATTGACATCAGGGAATTTGGCCTGCGCTGCCTGGAGGACGGAACTCCTTCCCAGGGGGTGTTTGCTGCCCATGTGCGGCTGCTGGATCTGCGCAACGGGAAAATCCTCGGTTCCCTGAATGTGGAGGAAAAGACCGCGGCGGGCGATGGGGACAACTCCGCCTTGGCCCTGGCCTGTGAGGGCGCCCTCAGTCAAGGGCTGGCCCGCTGCGTGGCTTGGGTTTTGCAGAACAGCGGCCGGCGCTAGAGCATTTTTCGCTATGCCGAAAACATCAATCAGTGCTGAGGACACAAATACCGTCAAAAAATGGATTTTACCAGTTTTGATACTGCCAATGAACGTCCTTGTGTTCATTCCAGGCATCCTCCTCTGGCTGACGGGTTACCAATGGAAGATGAATTACCCGGTATTGCTGGTCATTGGTTGCCTGTTATTGCTTAGTGGGCTTGGGCTCGCCGCATGGACGATGCGGCTGTTTCATTTTATCGGACAAGGTACGGCAGCGCCTTGGGATCCGCCGCAGCGTCTGATTGTGAACGGCCCTTATTGTCATGTCCGTAACCCTATGCTGACCAGTGTTTTTCTCATGCAGGCCGCTGAAGCAATTTTGCTTAACTCAATAACAATTTTCATGTTGCTGGTCCTTTTTATTATCGCCAATATGCTGTACTTCCCTCTCGTGGAAGAAAAGGCTTTGGAGAAGCGTTTTGGAGAAAGCTATCGGGAATACAGGCGAAATGTTCCACGCTGGGTACCGCGTTTACGGCCGTGGCGTGCACTCATCGAATAATAATACAATAAACATCGCCTTTGCCAACATGCGCGCCGGCGTGATTCTGCGGCACCGCCGTCTTTTTTTATCCCCAGGAGTTTTGCATGGACACAAAGATCGTTAATACCCTGGCCGGCAGTTTGCGTAGCGCTGAGCTTGAACGCAAATCAATAAAGCCCTTAACCACCGCCTATCCCGATCTGACTATTGCGGATGCCTATGCGGTGCAGTATGCAGGGGTTAAAGCTCGTCTGGCGGATGGCGGAAAAATTATCGGCAAAAAGGTTGGGCTGACTTCCAAAGCCATGCAGAAATTTCTCGGCGTGGGCGAACCTGATTTTGGTTACCTCTTTGCGGATATGGTCTTTGACGAAGAAATTGCTGTCCCTGTTTCCCGCTTCCTGCAACCCAAAATAGAGGCAGAACTGGCTTTTATTATGGGCGAAGATTTGCTGGGGCCGGGAGTGACTTTTGTGGATGTGTTGCGCGCAACCGCAGCCATTGTCCCTGCCTTTGAAGTGGTTGATAGCCGGGTGATCGACTGGAAAATAAAAATCCAGGACACCATTGCGGATAACGGTTCAAGCGCCGGGCTGGTGCTTGGCTCCAAACTTGTGCCGGTTGACGCGGTAAACCTGAAATATGTGGGACTGGTGCTGGAAAAGAACGGCGTTATCATAGATACGGCTGCCGGAGCCGCAGTCCTTGGACATCCGGCCAAGGCGGCAGCCTGGCTAGTAAATTCTCTGAGCATCATGGGCGTTGGTCTGCACAAAGGCGAAGTTGTACTTTCCGGCTCGTTTACCAAAGCCTATGAGATTCAAAATGGCGATTTTTTTACCGCATACTTTGGGGGGATAGGCGCAGTTAAGATCTTGTTCTGCAGCTGACTTCATCCGTTCTCAGGGCTACCGCACTTCCTAGAGCATTTTAATTTTTATTTTATATAGAAATAGTTTAGGGAAACGCTGAATAATTCACGACTTCATCTGCTGTTTTCTTGAATCTGGTCAATTTTTGAAAAATTAACCGTATTTTTGCGAAAAATAGATCATATTTCTCTCTTCTTGCGCCCTT
>JAISKK010000141.1 GCA_031260965.1 Desulfovibrio sp.
CACTATCCACGCCACCGCAACGCCGGCCACAATCGCGGCCAGTACGTTAAGCAAGAAATGCTCCATGGAAGCACCTCCTTGTCCTGAGACTCGGAGGATTGCCCCGCAGATTTTTTAACCCAAAAGTCCCGGAGTGGCAAATCTGTCTGGCTCACTATATTTCCTTGACAGTGGGCGAATATATTTTTACTTTTTATTTTGGATAGGAGATATATCATGCTGGAACAACAGACAGTTACTTTATCCGTTGATGCTGGATTGCGAACCGCGTTTGCCCATGTTGCAGAGAAAAACGCCTGCGATGGGGATGACTTGTTGAGAGGATTTATGGCTGAATATGTCCGGCAGGATGAAAGAGACCAACAATATAAAAGCTGGTTCAAGCATAAGGTTGAAACTGGATTGCGGGAACTGGCTGATGGGAGCGTTATTCCTCATGCGATGGCAAACGCTCAGGTAGAGGTGTTTAAAGCATCTCTCAGGTGCAAACGGCAGGAAGAGTCGGCGCTGTGAATCTGTTCTGGACTCCGCAAGCAACGGAAGATCGCAAACAGATATTCACCTATATTTTTGAACATAGCAAAGATGCCGCTGAAACGATGGACAAACTTTTCGTTCACCAGGCTGAATATCTCCTAAATTTTCCTGAACTTGGCAAACCGGGAAGAGTCCCCGGAACCTGCGAGTTTACTGCTCACAAGCACTATATTTTGGTCTATTCCATCGGCAAAGAACAAATCACCATCTTGACTGTTCTCCATACGTCCAGACAATGGCCGCCCCTTACAGGCGACAACGCCTGGAAGTCCCAGATTTCCTTCCGCTTCGACTCCTGGTCTGAACCGCATCAGACTTCCTTAATGTATAAAAAACCCAAGATGACGTGTGAAATAATTTCCGGAAACATTTACATCCGACTGATCGAAACAAACGGCAAAAACAGCATCAACGACGAATCCGGCAGGGCTATAAACCCATAGTGGTAATAAAAAGCGGCCGCCCTTTCATCTTTGGCATCAACAATTAAAGCATATGCGGCGATTTCCGAATTTGTCGCGCGGGCAATGGCGTCAGCTAAAAGAGCGCCGCCCAGCCCTTGTCCCGCAAACGACAAATCGACAGCGAGCCGTCCCATGCGCACCGCCGGAACTGCGGGATAGCGCGGCAGTTTTTTGCGCATTTCCTGCGGCAAGTCCAGCAAAGGCACGCTGGCCGAGGCAAGAGTATAATATCCGGCAATCCGCTGTTTATGCGTCAACGCAACAAAACATGCCGTGACCCTGCGCCGGGTGTCCTGGGTGACCTGTTCTCGCAAGTAGCGGTCAAGAGGTTCTGAACCACAATGGAACTCCCCGCGATCATGCCCGGAATTAAGCCGCGCAAGGACAAAATGCGCTTCGCTCATTCAGGGAGCAAAAGCCGGTCGCGGGCGGCAAAAGCCTTTTTCAGAGAAGACGCCGCCACCGGAGGATTCAGAACAGCTTCCGCAAAGCTTTGCTGATCCGCACACGAGAGGCGGATGACTTCCGCCTCCTCTATCGCCTGTTGAGCCGCTTGCCGCACGGCAGAAACCACAAAATGCGTGACCGTGCTGCCTTGCAGTTCGGCAGCGCGTTTAAGCATACTGTATAAATCAGGACTGATCCTGGCCTCCAATCGGGCTGTTGACATGGTAGCAGGCATAAGTCCTCCCTGTTTTTAACAATGTACGGCATATTGCCGTAAATGGCAATACCCGATTGGCGTGGCAGGACTGCTTTTGAGAACAAGACGTTTTGCTTTCGAGATGAATCTCTAATCCTAACGCACCAATATTTCACACTTACGTGAGAAATCCGCCGGATTATAGCTGAGTTTGGCATGACGCAGACCCTCGTCGCCCAAATCCTGTTCCCGGTTGATGTAGGTAAAATTTTCCCCGGCATCATTGCAAAAAAGATAATTTATAGCCTGATAGCCGCCCTTGATATCTCCGGCCGCCTTTTCAAAATGGATGATCAGGGTGTCCTCGTTCAGAGGTTCAGCCATGGTATAGGCCACCGGCACCCCGTCTATACGGATTATGCCCCCGCAGAGACCGGGAATTTTGTTCCAGGCCACAAGCATCCGGGCCACGGCGTCATTTTCCGCGAGCAGGGACTCCGAAGACTCGCAGTCACGCCAGCGGCACCATTCGGTCTGCATATTCAAAACCGCCTCCACATCCGCTTCCGTCAGGGAATTGTATGCGTAAACATAGCTTTTCTGGAACTGTTTGAGCAGATTCTTCTTTTTGTGAAAGCGGTTTCCGGGCAGACTGCGCAGTTCGGAGGAGAGGTAAATGTAATCCCATTGATCGCGGCTCTCCGTAATCTCGACACTGCCTTCCAGAACCTGACCCCACATCTCGGACAATTTGCCCGGCACCCGGATAAAACGCGCGCCGGATTCTATCTCCGGGCAATCCCGCCAGTTTTCAACCTCATCCCAGGGTCCGACCGGCGCCCAGTAACACTCGCAAGGGTATTTCTGGCGAATCCAGCACAAACGTCCGTCAAAACGCCATTCCAGATCATAATAAGGCGCCCAGCCCCAGAGATTGGCAAAGCTGTAATCCGAGGCCCGGCTGCGGTTTTTGCTGAGAAGATCAAGATAGAGCGGCATATCGTCAAAAGACAGGGGAGAATAAATATTTTTCACAGTATTATCCGTGTTTTATGCTTGTTTACCGGAGCATTTTACGCCTGCGCCCCTGCCCGCCCCGTCCGGACAAGGCGTCGGGCCGTGGAAGCAAAACGGCTCCAGTCGCGGCAGAGGAAAAGATAGCAACCAAGTCCCGCCTGTACAATCTGCGAGACGAGCATGGCCAGAAAAACCCCGGCGGCATTCTGCCAGATCACATGTCCCATATACCACGCAAGCGGCAAACGCACCACCCAGGTGCCGACGCTGAAAGCGGCCAGACTGTATAGCGTGGCCCCCGCGCCGGAAAAGAGTCCGCTCCAGATCATGCTGAGCACGCTAAAGGGCATGGCCAGTAGGTTATAGAACATATAAACTTCGGCAACTTTCCGCACCGGAACATCCGGGGACACAAAGGCGGTGATCTCAGGAACAAAGGGAAAGACGCAGGCGGCCAGGATGGACATGGAGACCGCCCCGGTCCCGGCGACGCGCAGACCCACGCGTTTGGCCTCGGCTGCGTCCCCCGCCCCCAGACAGTGTCCCACCAGAATGGAGCCGGTAAAACTGAAAGCCATGGCGGGCAGAAAAAGCAGGGCTTCCACGCGCAAACCCGCCGTCAGACCGTTTACGGCAACCACACTGTCCCTGGGCAGGGTGTTGATGATCAAAAAAAGCACCATATAACCGAGTTGCCAGAGCAACTGCGAGCCTCCCGCCGGCAGGGCGACCTTGAGTATATAGGGCAAGGCCCGTCTCTCCCATCGCCTGGGGGCGAAGCTGGCCCTGACCAGCAGACCGTTCCGGA
>JAISKK010000028.1 GCA_031260965.1 Desulfovibrio sp.
GAACACCGTGGCCACGAAGTCGCCGGAACCGCCATGGGTGCTTTTGTCAAAGTTTGGAACAATGGAACCGCCGATCACATCGCCGATCAGGTTGATGAAGTACCCTAGAGAGTTTGTAACCGGGTTCCCCGGCCCTGCGGTGCCGGTTCCGAAATTCAGGCCGAATTTCTGGATAATCGGCCCGCTGAGAATAATAACGGGCACTGTATAGGCGGTAGTAGTTGATGTGCCGCGCCAGCTGACGTCCGGGTGCTTGAATGCTTCAATGGTAGCAAGAAGCAACGGCATATGTTCGGGCTTTGCGCCCGCCATCACGCCATAGGCGGCCACCAGTTCCACCGTCAGTATGCCCTGACGGGGGGGGACGACCCAAACGACCTCAGCCGGATCGCGCTTGGTGCCCTTGAGCATTTCCGCAACTCTGTCCGGAGTGGGGGGAATAACAGGCAGATTAAGCGACCATTTGCGGTTCTGGAACATCTGGTTCAGGGCGTAAATATCGCCTTTGAACTTCATGCGTCTGGCGGGATAGGGTTTGACTTGCGCGACGTCAGCTTCCTTGCTCGGGGTCCATTTCAGAGCGGCCGTCATAATGTCGTCAAAGGCATGGTCCACTTTGGCCTGGACTTCGGGGGCAGGAAGCATGCCGATTGGATGGGGAACAATTGTGAAACACATGTCGGTGAGGCCCTGGCTTTTCTGGGTGCCGCGGGCAAGAGTCACAAACTGGTCGGTAACGATGGTAACGGTGGGGATGCCGGCTTTTTCAAGATTGGACTGATCAACTATCAGCCATGAGGTGCAGCTCCCTCAATCCGCCTGGGCGGCGATAACCAAATCCGGTTTCTGTTTTTTGATGAACTCCGTCACCTTCATGGAAACATCATTAGCCCCGGTGATGGTGTTCAGGGACTTCTCCATTTCATAGGTTTTCACAATCTTGGCGCTGGGATACTTTTTGTGCAACAGCACAGCCAGATGATCCAAAAAGACATCGCCGTTGTTTTTTCCGTTCCAGCGCAAGGCAATGGTTTTACCATCCAAATTTTTTATTCTGGGCGCCGGATCAACGGATGTCTTTTCGATTTCGCCAGTGGGGATAATAAACTCCCATTCCTGCTGATCTGCGCCATCAGCCGCCGGAGCGGCCACAACCGGGTATGCCCCCGCTGCCGCGAGCAGAAACGACGCCAGCAAAATCAGCGCCATGAGCCTCAGTTTTTTCAACATATACGCTGCCTCCAATTAAAATTGCCAACGGGTGCGCGGTCTCTGCCTTGCGCGATCGGCATAAAGCCGGAATACTTCCAAGCTATATTTGGAGGCTATACCTTTCCATGCTGTTTCGCAAGCGTTTTAATGGCGCAAGGCATCGGTGATCGACCGCTCCATCCCCTCTGCATGACAAGCAAATGCTTCTTCTCCATGCCCTGTACACTGTGGAGGCGAAACACATCTTTTTTACGTCGACAGTTTTTACACAATCTTTACAAAAAATAAGTTCTCTTTTATTCTTTACAGAGCTATTTAAGTATCAATAGAAGTTTATTGAGGGTTGCCTTGTGGGTTGCCCTAGGCTTTTGCAGAGCATGGAGGTATCATATGCGCGGTGTTTACAACCTTATGAGCGTAGCGGGCATCTGTCTGCTGAGCGCGGTCTGTTTTGTCACTCTTTCTTTTGTCACCCCGTCCCTGGCGGCGGACCCGGCAGTCCCCCCGGCGCAGGAAGCTGCGGAACGGCTTGAGTTGAACGCGGCGACCGTCGATCAATTAACGGCTCTGCCCGGCGGTATTCTCACCAAGGAAGATGCCATGAAAATGGTGACCTTGCGTGAACAACTGGGTAATTTTCAGGCCTATGAAGACCTGAAGGAACTCGGTTTTTCCGATGAAAAAATCGACAAGCTGCGCCCTCTGACCACAGTGAATTATATGGCCACCGACTGCAACTGCTGATGCCTTCCGGGGGACCGGGCCGGTCTTCAGGCAGCCGTGGCTCCCCCTCCAGCCCCGTCGGCATCAGCCAAAGATTTGCCGGGAAAGCTGTGCTTTCCACCCAGCAGGCAGATGCGGCCTCTTGGTCGTATCTGCCTGCTGCCGTATCCGCACTGGGATATCAGCCCATTGCAACGCTTCGGCGGCCACATAAGGGACAGTGAATACGCCTGGTCTCTGTTTGTAACAAGGAGTCATCATGTCATCTAAAGTATCCCGGCGCACTTTCATGAAAGCCGGAGCCGCCGCAGTGGGCGCTTTGACCTGTCTGCGGCCCCTTTCCCCCGCACTTGGAGCAAATTCCGCTACGCCGGGCATCGACTATGAGCGTGTGCATGGCTATTGCCCCTTTTGTCAGACCCGCTGTACATTCACTGCCTTCAAAAAAAACGGCAAAGCCGAGTTTCTGGTGGGAAAGGACGGCAACCGCTGGACAGCAGGCGGCATGTGTCCCAAAGGCATGTCCTTCCTTGAGCTTGCGGACAGTCCGCACCGCCTCACCCGGCCCATGCTGAAAACCGCGTCCGGCTGGCAAAACATCAGCTATGATGAAGCGATAGCGTTGACGGTGGAAAAATTGCAGGAGGCCCGCAGGCGACACGGGAACGAAATTGCCAGGCATCTGGCCCTTACCGCTCCTCTTTGGGATTGTCGGGAGAGTGAACTGGCCGCGCTCATAACCATGCGGTTTGCCGGATGTATCAATATCATGCCTCCGGGTGAAGTGTGCATAAGCACCGCCTCAAGCACCTTGAACACGCTTCTTGGCAGCGGAAACTCCACCACCACCGTGGACGAGGTGGAGAATGCCGAACTGCTTGTGCTTTGGGGCGCCAACATTTCCGAAACCTATCCCCCCTATACGCGCTGGCTGGAAAAGGCCAAAGCCAAAGGCGTGCGCATTATCCTCCTGGATTGCCGCAGAACACGCACCAGCAACTTCGTCGACAGGCAACTGCGCATCGCCCCGGGCACGGATGGCGCCCTTGCTCTTGGCTTTGTCAATCAAATCATTCAAGACGGCAGCTATGACAAAGCCTATGTTGCGGAAAACACCAACAACTTCAATGCCCTGGTCAAAGACGCCTCCCCCTGGACCCTGGCTCAGGTCGCTGCGGCGACAGACCTTGCCGAGGAGGACATCATCAGATTTTACCGGGAACTGATGAATTCCAGACGGACAATGATGTGGCTTGGCGGTTCCCTTTCCAGATATTCCAACGGCATGGCGACCGTACGCGCCATTATTGCCATGCAGGTTCTTTGCAACCAGATTATGGGCAGCGGCAAGGGCCTGCTGACCATGGAAAGCGGCAAACCGGAGGGAGAAAAAGAATTTGTGGATCATATCTGTGGCCGGGCGCCGGCGGGCGTAAATTTTCGCCGCCTGCGTATCGCTATGGACCGCAACGAAATCGACGTGCTCTTTCTCAACTCCAGTTACCGCAGATATCCGGATTGCGACGGTCTGAAAGAAACGCTGAAGAAAGTCAATTTCGTCATCCACAGGGGGTTTTTCAAGACTGAAGAACTTGAAGTGGCGCATCTTTTTGTCCCGGCGACCTTTACCCTGGAAAGCCAGGGATCGCACTACGGGGCGGAAAAACAGGTTGTCTGGCGTGATAAATGCCAGAATGCCCCCGGCGACTGCGTGCCGGACTGGCAGTTCTACCGTGATATCGGCAGACGCCTGGAACCGGAAAAATATCCGCGTTTCGAGACCCCTTCTGAACTGGCGACCTTGTTCAGCAACACCCTCCCGGACTGGAAAGGCATCACGGTGGATCGCCTGCGCAAGTCCCCGAGCGGGCTGGTGGGGCCCATCCCCGCGATAAACGGTCCCGAATTGTTGGGTTGTATTTTCCGTGACGGCAAATTCAGGACCCCGGACGGCAAATTTGACTTTTTGCTCAAAGCTGTGGGACCCATTATCTGGACCCCCCCAAAAGGCGCTCCGAAAGACAAAGACGGAGATCCAAAAAATTTCCCTTTGACTTTTATTCAGGGGAAGATCCTTACGCAATGGCAGCAGACCATAACCAATTTCGCGGCCTCTTTGGCGCAGTTTTCTAACGGACGCTATGTGCAGGTGCATCCAGAAACCGCATCCCAATGTGGCGTCAAGCATGGAGAGACAGCTTACCTCGTGACCGCTTTCGGAAAAGTTGAGGCGCGGATTGAAGCCAGCGAGGACATTACTCCGGGTGTCGTCTTCACCCCCTCACATTTTCTCGGCACAAGCCCCTATCCAGCCACGAACAGTCCCCCTATCAATTCCATACTGCCAAATTACTGGGACAGGATATCAGCGCAGTTCAACGGTCTTGGCTGCATGCTGCAGCCCATGAAAGGATAATGCCATGCCCCGGTATCGTATGCTGATAGATTCGAATAAATGCTACAATTGCGGCGCCTGTATAGTAGGCTGCCAGCAGCGCAACAGCGTGCCGTACGGCTACCGCCGTAACTGGGTACGCGTTGATGCAGACCCTGATTATGGCTTCGGTAAGGGTTTTCAGCCCGGCGGATGCATGCAGTGCGATGCGCCCTTGTGTGTGGAAGCGTGCCCGACGCAAGCCACCTGGAAAGGGGACGACGGGGTTGTGCTGATCGATGTGCAGCGCTGTATCGGATGCGGCGCGTGTATTGCCGCCTGCCCCTATGATGCCCGGTATCGCCATCCGGAACGCGGAACAGTGGACAAATGTGACTACTGCGCTTCTTCCCGGCATCTCGGCATCGCTCCCGCCTGTGTGCAGCTTTGCCCGGCCCAGGTGCGCACCTTCGGGGACGCCTCCGACCCTTCATCCGAGGTAGCGCAGATTGCTGCCCAACAAACCCTCACCTATGTGGAATCACCCCAGTCGCCGACGAAACCCTCTCTGGCCTTTGTGGGCGCCACAACGGTTACAAATTGGCCACGCGCGGCCGCTCTCCCGTCTCCCATCGCCGCCATGCGGGTTGTGGCCACAGGGGTCCGCTATCTTGGCGCTTTGAGCCTGTTCGGGGTCATCGCCATGTTTTTCAAGCAGATCCTGATCCCTTCCGATGACAAATCCGGGGCCGAAATACATACGCCTGCCTCCGGCAAAGGAGAAAAGCCATGACCATGATCCGGCGCCATAATCAAAGCGCTATATGTATGCACTGGTTCAACGCCCTGTGCTGGCTTTTTTTGCTCGGCAGCGGTTTTGCCCTGCTTGCCGGCGAGATGCAGCCTATAGGGGCATGGTGGTCCGAGCTGTGGGTGGGAATTTTTGGCGAAGCGGGCCTGTTGGTCGCCCATATTGCCATCGGCAGCCTCTGGGCCGGGATCTACGCTCTTTACACGCCATTGTTTTTACGCAGGGATGTGTTGCCTTTTCTACGAGAAATCTTTGCTGTCTCTCTGCGCTGTGACCTGATCTGGTGCATTCGGAAGGCGTTTTGGCTTGTCATGGGCGCTTCCGGCATGCGTAAAATCGGAATGCAAACGCAGCTGCCTGCGCAGGGATTTTACAACGCCGGGCAAAAATTCGTGGCCATAGCCGCGATTATATGCAGTATCAGTCTGGTCGTCACCGGTCTGCTGCTTGCCTTTTCCGTCATGCAGCAGGGCCTGGAAGCACTCGTGCGCTGGGCGCTGCTTCTGCACCTGTGCTGTGCCGGCCTCATGGCCATTCTCTTGCCTGTACACATTTACATGGCGGCCTGTGCGCCCGGGGAACGTCCAGCCTTGATATCCATGTTGACAGGATTTGTGCCCGAGGACTTCGCGAAACATCATAATCCACTCTGGCATGCTTCCCTTGTGGAGAAAGCAGGGGAACACAACAGGCACTGATGCGATATTCGGAAAATACCATTGATATTTTAAATGATATTTTCCGAAAGACCGCAAAGCGAAAAACGCGGTTTTTGCTTTGCTCGCTCAGGTTATTCCGATAGCAAGTTGTCATTATGTATATTGCAATGGCGGTGTTAATCCAATGGAGTGTTACTTCGGACGGGAGCGGGCGGCGAAGTCGGCCAGCCATTTGTCCGCGTCCGCTTCCGCCTGTTTAATCTGCGCCGCCGTCA
>JAISKK010000067.1 GCA_031260965.1 Desulfovibrio sp.
AGGGGGCATATTCATACCACCGCCTCAGGCGGTGGTAGCTGATTCGTCCATGACCCATGCTTTGTCCATATATAACCCGTGTGCCTTGTCCTCCTTGCCGGAGCGCCAAAAACCCAAACGAAATCCGCCTTTTCTGCGGGGGGAGTTTGCGCGTTTCGATAGTCACAGCGGGACATCACGCGAGTACGGAGCATCCAAGCATGCGGATACCGGCCCCGTGGAAGCGCAGGAAGTATGCCATATTATGCCCGGTGAAACCCCGACAGAACTGTGGAAACGCGCCCTTGCCCCGATGGGAATAAGGCTGCTGGCAGAGGCGACAATCAGGCTTGCAAATGGCGGGAAACCGAACAGGCAAGCGCAAGATGAACGGCTGGCTACATTTGAGCCAGCGTTTACACAAAAGATATTGCGCAATACAGCGTAAAAATGTGTCAGAAACGACACACAGAAAAAGGAAAAAGCCCGGCAAAAAATCGCGGGCTTTTTCCTTAAAAAAACTGTAAAAGAGGCAAGGTTATATTCTCAAATTGCGTGAAAACCGTTCCCGCGTTCCGCGACCGCTCACACACGGAAAGCCTACGCCGGAGCGCCGTTCAATCTTTCCCCGACATTCCGCCTCATGTGCCCAAGCCATGTGCCCAAGAAAAAAGGAGTTATCCGACGAAGGATAACCCCTTGATATTCTTGGTGGGCAGTATAGGACTTGAACCTACGACCCCCGCCGTGTGAAGGCGATGCTCTACCAACTGAGCTAACTGCCCGTGAATCTGTAAGCGCAAAAGCTGAAGCTTTACGCTTACACCACGCTTTGGTCTGATACAGAAAAAAAACGGCCCTGTCAAAAGATATTGAGAGCAGATTCAGGGCGACCGCATGCATATCATACTACTGGTTTTTGATATGATCCCTTACATATATGCTTATGTTGAAAAAATATTTCCCAGGCATAATCTGCAACCGTATAAAAAATTTCAAATTCATATCATAAGAAGGAGTGACATTGTGAACAAGTGCAAAGCAAACATTGTATGGCAGGCGCTTGCCTCATTTTTCCTGATGACGGCGGTCCTGCTTTCCGGAAATGGTTCTGCCGTGGCGGCGGAGCCCTTCAAACTCGTGGTCGCGGACGCCAAGACCACACATCACCTTAATTTGTATGTGGCCCAGGAACTTGGCCTTTTCAAAAAATACAACCTGAACGTCGAAATAAAAAACGTGGCGGACAACGCCGCCGCCCGCGATCTCGTTGTCTCCGGCGGCGCCGACCTCTTCTGGTCCTGCCCTACAGTCGCCATTGCCGCCATCGCCAACGGCGCGCCTATTAAAACCATCGCCCAGGTCAAAAAACCCTGCACCTCCGTGCTGGTTGTGAAAAAAGATTCCCCCATCAAGACCTTTGCCGACCTTAAGGGCAAAAAGATTGCCGGTATTTCCCCCACCTGCGAAGCGGTTATCTCCCTTGCGGTGAAAGCCCAGGAAAACGGCGGCGCTTTCATTCTTGAGAAACTTGCGGGCGGACCGGCCATCGCGGCGCTTGCATCCGGCGCTGTGGACGGAGCAATACTGGAAGAACCGCATGTGAGTATTGCCGAACTTGAGGGATACAAAGTCCTGTTCCCGGATGTTTCCGCAAACATCCCCTGCCGCACCATTAACGCCAGCGACAGGGTATTGGCGAACAACGCCGCAGAACTCAAACTCTTCATCAAGGCTATTGACGAGGCGAATGCCGCCATCCTCGCCAACCCCCTGGCCGACAACATCATTGACATCGCCGTGCGCTACACCGGCGCGCCGAAGAATGCCATCGTCCACGGCAACAACCGCCTGAAATTCCGTATTGCTCTTGATACGGCCGGTTTGAAACTGCTGGGCGACGAACTGATCAAACTGAAAAACATCAAGGAAAACCCCGGCGACAAGCTGTACGCAAAAGCGTTCAAGGGCGTCACCTGGTAGCCGCGCTGTCCTGAGAAAACTACAACACGGTGATACAGTTGAGGAAAATGCCAACTTTAACATCAAGTTTTGACCGGGGATACAGTCACGGGTTGTCCTCCCCAACCGCTGCACAGTGGTCGGGGAGGCAGCCTCGATTGTCTCACTGCGTCCGGTGCATGGCCGTTGCCTTAAGCTTATGTCTGCTGCTCGTCTCCTGCTCGCCGCAAAATGACAGTGGCAAATTCAGGATAGGTTACAGCAGCAGTAATCTTATGGCCGTTTTATATGCGGCCATGGGCCAGGAGGGCTGGGGGAAACAATATTCCGCCCTCAAATTCGGCTCCTCCGCTGATGTCGGCTATGCCCTGCTGTCCGGGGATGTGGATGCCGGTTTTATAGAAATAGACAAGCTCAGAGCGCTTGAAAAGCTGGCCGGCCTGAAACACCTGACCGCAATCGGACGGGTTGTCTATCCCTATGGCGCGACTTTGCTTTTACGCAAGGGGCTGAATTTACGCATCAACGAGCTCACAGGTCTGCGCATAGCCGTATCCTCGCCGGAATGCGTGCTGCTGGAAGCATTTCACAAGGATGCAAAACGCCTGGGGGTTGACCTCTCCAATATCGTCTACAAAAATGTTCCCTTTGAATCCATGCTCCCGGCGCTTGAAAGCGGCGAAGTGGATGCTGCCGTCATCAAGGGGACATATGCCGTATTTGCGCTGCAACAAGGACATTCCATACTGTATCAGGATTGGGACGTGCAGCCGGGCGACGAATGCTGCCCCGTCATTATTGATCAGGCGGCTCTTGTTCTGCTGGTGCGCCGGGACAAGTCCGCAGCGGGCCTGGGACTTGTGAAGCTGTTGCTTAAGGCCCAGGAACTGGATGCGGACGCCCTGCGCGGGGCTATCGCCCGCGAAAGCACAATCCCGGCCGCCCTGCTTGATGGACAGCCGGTAGCGGAATTTGCCCGGGCGGACGATACGCTGGTTGAAATTTTAATCAGCCATGCGCATGAAGGAGGAGAGGATCATGACGATGAGGCGCGGAACAAAGAAGCCAGATGAGCGCGTATCCTGTCGCGCCCGGCAAGAGGGCGGCTGTCCATGACGAGCTATAGAAGCAGCGGCGCGCGGCTGATCCTGCAAGATCTGGGCTATTTTATCAAGAATGCCCTGGGCAGCATATTTTCCAGGGAATTCCTCGCCGTTCTTATCCCCCTGCTCGCCCTCTGGGAATTGCTGCCGCGTTTCGGTGTAGTGCCGCGCGCGCTTGTCCCCCCTCCGAGCGATGTGGCGGTCACCTTCTGGGAATTGCTTGTGCACGGAAAATTGCTTATGCATTACGGGCAAAGTCTTTGCAAATTTTTTCTTGGTCTGGGCATCGCCATAGTGACGGCCATTCCCATCGGCATATTGATGGGCTGGAACATCGCGGTACGCAAACGCGTCCTTCCCCTGTTCCAGCTTCTCGCGCCCGTGCCCCCGCCGGCCTGGGTGCCTATCACCATCATTCTTTTCGGCGTCGGCCTGCCGATGCAGACTTTTCTGATCTTTCTTGGCGCTTTTTATCCCATTCTTTTTAATACCTATCAGGCCGTAAAGGATACCGAACCAAGGTATCTGGCGTCCGCGCGGGTGTTCGGAGCGAGTGAACTGACGCTGATCCTGCATGTTTACATCTGGCATGCGCTTGGATCCATCATCATGAGCGTCAAGACCGGGGTTGCCATGGCTCTGGTAATGCTCGTCATTGCGGAGATGTACGGCGGGCATGAGGGAATCGGCTATATGCTGGTGGAAGCCAAAGATTTTTTCCAGATTCCGGTCATGGTGGTGTGCATGGTCATTCTGGGCGTCACCGGCTGGTTTTTCATTGAGGTCCTAAAATTTATCGAATTGAAATTGTCCGTGTGGAAAGTGGGACGGTAACCCGTGATTGAAGCGCGCAGCATCAGCAAATTTTTTTCCATAGTCGGTGATGACCGCACAGCCCAGGGTTTTACAGCGATCCTTTCCGTGTCGCTCAATATAGCGGCGGGCAGTATTGTCAGCATACTTGGGCCTTCCGGCTGCGGCAAATCCACCTTTCTGGAAATTCTGGCGGGCTTGCAGGCCCCTACTGAAGGCGAAGTCTATATCGACGGCGTGCAGGTGCTGGAGCCTTTGCCCTCAACCCGGGAGGAGATGGAGGCATACCGGCGCAAATATCAATTTCTCTCCCCTCTCGCCAACGGCATGTTCAAAGATAAACCCAGGCATGAAATTGCCATGATATTTCAGGATTATGCCGTGTTTCCCTGGATGACGGCGCTGCAGAATGTCACCTTCGCGCTGAAATTGCGCGGTATTGCCTCCGCGCTACGCAAAGAGCAGGCTATCGCGGTTCTGCGCAAAACCGGGCTCGGTGATTCTCTGGACAAATACCCCTCGCAGCTTTCCGGCGGAATGCGCCAGCGTTTGGCCCTGGCGCGGGCGCTGGCGGTAGAGCCGAAAATTATTTTGATGGACGAGCCTTTTGCGGCGGTGGACAGCCTCACCCGGGAGCGTTTGCAGGATGATCTGCTGCGCCTGTGGGAGGCTACGGGCGTGACCATTGTTCTGGTAACGCATGATGCGGGCGAGGCGCTTTATCTCTCCGACGAGGTGATAATCTTTTCACCTCCGCCGGGCGCCGTGCGCAACCGGCTGCTGGTTGAGGCGCCGCGTCCGCGCCGGCGCAGCGACCCGGAACTGCTGGCCCTGGGGGAGCGCATCGAAGCCATGTTTCAATATGATATTGATCACGAAAGCGAGTATTGCATATGAAGCTGCAAAAAGATGAGGCCGGCGCTGTCGGGGGCTTTCGCTCCAGAATTTATGATTCGATTACGGAGGCCATCGGCTCAACCCCACTGGTACGGCTCGGCAAAGTCGGGGCCGGACTGCCGGGTACGGTATTCGGCAAAATTGAATCTTTCAACCCCCTCGCCAGCGTCAAGTGCCGCATCGGCGCGGCCATGATCGCCGCTGCCGTGCGCGACAAGAAACTGCTGCCCGGCGGTGTGGTGATTGAGCCGACCAGCGGCAATACCGGGATAGGATTGGCCTTTGCCTGCGCCTCTCTCGGCTACCGGCTGATTTTGACCATGCCGGAGACGATGTCCATTGAACGCCGTAAGCTGGCGCAGATGCTGGGCGCGGATCTTGTGCTGACGCCCGGAAATGAAGGCATGAACGGCGCGGTGAAAAAAGCGCGTGAACTCGTGGGCCGGGTCGCCGGCGGCTATATGCCCTTGCAGTTTGAAAACCCGGCCAATCCGCAGGCACACCGGGAGACGACAGCGGAAGAAATCTGGCGTGATACGCGCGGCGATGTGGATATTTTTGTGGCCGGGGTGGGCACGGGGGGCACCATTACCGGAGTGGGCGAAGTGCTCAAGGCGCGTAAAAGTTCTGTACGCGTTGTCGCGGTGGAACCTGACGCCTCTCCGGTTCTCTCCGGCGGACGGCCCGGCCCGCATCGCATACAGGGCATAGGCGCGGGTTTCGTGCCGAAAGTGCTTAACATGTCCCTGCTTGACGAAATTGTGCGCGTCACCAACGAAGACGCTTTTACCACAGCGCGTCTGGTCAGCCGGCAGGAAGGCGTACTGATCGGCATATCCGCCGGCGCCGCTGTCCGGGCGGCGCTCGACATTGCCGCCCGCGCGGACAGCAAAGGAAAAAATATTGTCGTCATCCTGCCGGATTCCGGAGAACGCTATCTTTCTACACAACTTTCCGACGACCGGGATTAGTTTCCCTATATTTCCCAGTCGCCGTCCGCAAAAGGAATACTGCGAAAGGCCCCGAAATGCAGCCAGCGGGCGGAGAGCGCCGCCTCGTCCTTTGGCCGCGCATCTGTAAATTCTTCCCGGCAGCGTTCCCAGTCCGCGCCGCTGCGGACCAGAAAGGCAAAACCCCGTCCGTTGAGCACTGGCAATCCCCCGTAGCGGTATTCCTCCAGGGGTATTATGTCCGTTACCTTCCCCTCGCGCACGCTTACGGCGATTCGGTCGCGCATGACAACGATGTCAAAAAAATCTGGATAGGCATAGCTTTTGCCGCTAAGCGGCAGAGCATCACCCAGAGTATAGACCTCCGGAGCCCGGCGGCTTTTTTTGATCTCCTTCTCTTTCACGTTGTAGTGGTATTCCTCGAAGATCTCGCAACGGGCCTTAAGTTCTCCGTGCGCAAAGCCGTCCGGGGCCGCCTCCTCGCTCAAATCGGCCGTAATGACTCCTCCGCCTGCCACATCGTAGCCTTCAACCAGTACAAAACGGCCCAAAGCCCGGCAGTCGGCGAACAAATCCAGCGCCAGCGCTTCCTGGGAGCCAAGTTCAACTTCCGCCACATCGTTGAGGCTCAACTCCTGCGCACGGTTATCCAGGGCCAGGGTGGAGGAGTCGATGACGCCGAATATTTCCTCCACAACGACCTCCACGGCCCGGGTGGCGATTTTCAGCTTGTAGCGGTTCCCCCGGCGCAGGGGTTTCTTGCCCAGCCAGAACACGCTGGCCCTGAAGGAGCGGGTGATCAGAGGCGGACGCTCCGCATGGCTTATGACCTCGCCGCGCTGGTTGAAAAATTCATCCTCCACGATGATTCCGACGGATTCCCCGGCCCGGACCTCCGTCTTTTCGTCTTCAGTCCTCCAGAAAGCCAGGGAGCGCACCCGGGTCTTTTTGCCGCCGGGGTGGATGACGATTTCGTCGCCCGCGCGCAGGGTTCCGCTTTCAATGCGTCCTGCGATGATGCGCCTCTCGTCGAACTTGTAAACATCCTGCACCGGAAAACGGAGAGCGGCCTGATCCGGCCGCCGGGCCGCCTCCAGATCGTCCAGGGTCTGGATCAGGGTGTGTCCTTTGTGCCAGGGCATCAGCGGGGAAGGCTCAAGCACATTGTCGCCGCGCAGGGCAGAGAAGGGAATGGCGTCACGGGCCATCAATCCCAGAGAGGCAAGGAAGGCGTTCATGCCCTCTTTGATCGCCGTAAAACGCGCCTCGTCATAGGCGATCAGGTCCATCTTGTTCACAATCAGGCAAATCTGGCGGATGCCCAGCAAAGAAAGCATACAGGCGTGGCGTTTGGATTGCTCCTCCACCCCTCTGGCCGCGTCGATGACCAGAAAGGCGGCTTCGGCGTCCGCAGCTCCGGACACCATGTTTTTCAGAAATTCCTTGTGCCCGGGCGCGTCGATGATGATGTATTCACGCTTTTGGGTGCGAAACTGCAAGCGGGTGATGTCAATGGTCACGCCCTGTTTCTGCTCTTCCTCCAGGGCGTCCAGCAGATAGGCGAATTCAAAATCCTTGCCTGTTTCCCTGGCAATGCGTTTTACCCTGTCAACGGTCCCCTGGGGCAGGGAATGCGTATCATGGAGCAGGCGGCCGATGACCGAAGACTTGCCGTGGTCCACATGTCCGGCGACCACGAGTTTAAGAGGATCTGCGCCCTTTCCCATCACATATAACCCGCCTTACGAAGTTTCTGCATGGCGTGGGGATCCTCCTGATCCTGGGCGCGACCGGCCCGTTCGCTGACTGTGGTTGCTTCCAGTTCCGCGATGATAGCGTCCAGGCTCGCGGCTTCGGATTTGATTTTACCGGTGCAGGGGGCGCATCCCAGGCTCCGGTAGCGTTCGCCGTCGCGGGCGAAATAAAGGCCGATGATCGGGATCCCCTCGCGGCGGATATAGCGCCAGACGTCAATTTCGTTCCAGTGCAGGATGGGGTGCACCCGGATATGGTGGCCTTTGGGGAAATCCGTTTTGAACTGGTCCCAGAGTTCCGGGGGCTGGCGGGTGTAATCCCATTCATCGGCGGCGTTACGTTCGGAAAAAACCCGTTCTTTGGAACGGGACCCCTCCTCGTCCCGGCGCGCCCCCACAATCAGACCGTCAAAGGCATATTTTCTGACCACCTGTTGCAGGGCCTCGGTTTTCAGGGCCTTGCAACACTCCAGGCGCCCGGCCTGGGGTCCCATGCCCGTCGCCAGGGCCTCCCTGTTGCCATGGACGATGAGGTCCAGGCCGAGTTCCGCCGCCACCTTGTCCCGGTAAGTAATCATTTCCGGAATCTTGTAACTGGTGTCCACATGGATGAGCGGGAAGGGACAGTGACCGAAAAAGGCTTTCTGGGCCAGCCAGAGCATTACTGTGGAATCTTTGCCGATGGACCAGAGCATCCCCAGTCTGCCCAGCAGTTTGTAAGCCTCGCGTAAAATATAGACGCTCTGCGCTTCAAGAAAATCAAGATCCTGCATGGTATATCCTGTTAATATCTGTTCGCCGAACGGCGATCCACACTGATGGTCCGCTGTGTTCCATCCGGCAGACTGATGACCCAGTGCAGGATTTCCCCCTCCCGCCGCGCGCGCAGCAACCCGCCTCTGCCTCCGCAGGCGGGCGCGCTGTACAGGGCAATGGCCCCCCGCGCGCATGACTTCACGCAGGCGGCGCAGCTCCAGCAATCCGCCGGATAACGGATCTCCGCCCTGCCCTTTGCGTTTGCACACAACAAGGCGCCGGGACAGACGGCAAGGCAACGCCCGCAACCGTTACAGGACTCCTGCTCAATCACTATGCTCATAACACTCTCCCTCGGACACCAGATCCCGGAAAATGATCCGGATCTCCCCCTTCTCAAGCCGTGAATTGACATAGCGCAGTCCGCTTGCCGCGCTGCCGGGGCATTGCGTATGTTCGCCGAAACCCGGCCAGCGGCTTTCCCGCCGGGCTTTCAGGTGCGCGATGAGGCTGCGGCAGAGCACAAGCCTTTCGCGCAGCTCGTAAATCCGCAGCAGGTCACGCATATCCGGCGCGCGCAGCCCGCCGCTCAGATGCGTCAGTTCCCGGACGCGCTCCTCCGCCCTGTCCAGTTGCGCATCGTTATAGCGGTAGCCGGAGGCTATGCCCCCCGCGTACTCGTCCATGTTCTGCTGCATGGCTTCCTCCAACTGCTCCACCGTAAACAGGGCGCCGGGACGCTCAAGGAAATCCCGCGCTTCGTTAAAGATGGCGGCAAAACTCGCGCCGGGCGCTTCTTGCGCGGGCAGGACCACCTCGCGGGCATAGCCAAGGGCGGCGGTCGCCGCAATGGCCGCTTCAGCCATCGCCCCGCTCACATATTTTTGCGGACTTCCTCCGGCCACATCACCGGCGGCGAAGAGACCCCGGATGCTGGTCTGTCTGCGGCTGTCCACCCAGTAGCCCCCGGCCGTATGACCGCCGTTCACATAGGGTTCCGTGCCCTCGACAGCCACGCCGAGTGAGGACGCATTCATGTCTTCGCCCGCGGCGGCCTCTTCTTCCACCCACCGCAGGGTCTGGAGCGGGGCCATGTTCAGATATGCCTTATACAGATCCTCGCGTTCTCCCGGTCCAAGCGCATCCACGCGTAAGACACAGGGGCCGCGTCCCTCAAGCTCTTCCTGCCGGGTCCCGTAAACCCGCTGCGCCGTCGTCAATCCGTAAACATGCTCATAAACCTGCCCCAGACTGTTCATCTGTCTGGCTCCCGCGCCCTGGGCAAGGGTTCCCGCGGGCGCGACGCTGCCCTTGCAGCGCAGGGCTACAAAGCGCATTTCCAGACTGGTCATCTCCGCTCCGGCCAGAATGCCCATGGCATGACCGGCGCCGGTGTTGAAGGGCGGATACCACATGGAGTGACGGGCGAAACCGGGACTGTTGGGCCTGTAAAGACCGGCCGCCCCGCCCGTGGCACAGATGACCGCGCGCGCCCGCAAGGCATAGCAGACTTTTTCCGTCACCCCGAAAGCCACTGCGCCGAGGATTGTGTCGTCTTCCACAAGATAGGAACAGACATTGACCCGCTCAAGCACAGTCACGGAGTCCTGGGCGCGCACGGCCGCCGCCAGCAGGGGTTTGATGTTCTCACCGTTGATTTTGACATTGCGCCAGCCCCTTTGGGCATAGCCGCCGGTCTCATCCTTCAGGATGACCAGCCCCAGGGCTTCCAGGGCGCGCACACTCTCGTTCAGACCTTCGGCCATACTCAGGAGCAGATCCCCGCGCACTATTCCCGCGGCGTCCTTGCGGGCATAGTCCACATAGTCCTGTGGACAGCGCCCCTCTCCAATATAGGCGTTTATGGCGTTAACCCCGGCGGCCAGACAGCCGCTGCGCTCAATACGCGCTTTTTCCGCGATCACGATGCGCAGACCTTTGCCTGCGGACGCGCGGGCCGCGCAAAGAGCGGCCCAGCAACCGGCCGTTCCCCCCCCGAGAATGAGTATATCCGCGTCAATATGGCGTATATCCATGCCCGGCTCAGATACTGTAAAAATATTCCTGGGAAGCAGCGCCGCAGGCCTCGTTCTGCAAAAGGCGCACCGTCCCGTCTTCAAAAGCATAGACATAGCGGATCAGCACCCTGACCGCATCGCCTTCGGACAGTGGAGTTTTGGCCAGGGGATAGCGGGCGCTCAGTTCCAGACCCCGGAGGTCAAGACCCAGTTCCAGGGAATCGCCCCGAAAGGCCACACTGCGCACCAGGGCATCTTCCGCCGCCTCGCGGTATTGCAGGTCTTCCTCGCGGGTATAAATCTTCAGAAATTCGGGCCGCACGGCCCCGGAAACTCCGGAGGCGCCGTCAAAACCCTTGAGTACGCCAATATCCGCAAGGGGCGCGGAAATCCCGATAAAACGCGCCACAAAGGGTGTGGCCGGGCTTTGATAGAGGGACAGGGGCGCGCCTATCTGCTCCACCCGGCCATGGTTGGTGATAATAATTTCGTCGGCGACCTCAATGGCTTCGTCCTGGTCATGGGTGACGAAAATGCTGGTGATGCCCAGGCGGCGGATCATGTCCCGCAGCCAGACGCGCAACTCCTGGCGCACCTTGGCGTCAATGGCGGCAAAGGGTTCATCAAGCAGCAGGAGCCGGGGATTGGGGGCCAGAGCCCTGGCAAAGGCCACGCGCTGCTTCTGCCCCCCGGAAAGCTGGGCCGGGTAACGTTTTTCCAGACCCGCCATGCCGATCAGCTCCAGCAGTTCCCGCACCCGCTCCCGAATCTGTTCCGGCTTTTCTTTTTTTACCGTCAGACCGAAGGCGATGTTGTCGAAGACGGTCATGTAGCGAAAGAGGGCATAGTTCTGAAAGACGAAGCCGATGCCGCGCCGGGCGGGTTCCACGTCATTGACCCGCAAACCGTCAATGCGGATGTCGCCGGAGTCCGGATATTCCAGTCCGGCGATCAGACGCAGAATGGTGGTTTTTCCGCTGCCGCTGGGGCCAAGCAAGGCCGCCAGCGCCCCCTGGCGGATGCCGAAGCTGACATCGCGCGAGGCCTGAAAGTTGCCGAAAGTCTTGTTGATATGCTCCAGATTAACGTACATTGCCGTCCCCTTCCTTGCGCGCCGTAAATTCAACTATGTTGCGCACAATCAGAATGATCACCGCTGCCGCCGCCAGCAGAGAGGATACGGCGAAGGCGGCGGTGAACTGATATTCGTTGTAAAGTATTTCCACATGCAGGGGCAGGGTGTTGGTTTTGCCGCGCAGATGCCCCGAAACCACGGAAACCGCTCCGAATTCACCCATGGCCCTGGCCGTGCAGAGAATCACGCTGTACAGCAGAGCCCAGCGGATGTGCGGAAAGGTGACGCGACGGAAAATTGTAAAAAAACCCGCGCCCATCAGGGCCGCCGCCTGCTCTTCGTCCGTGCCCCTGGCCTCCAGCACCGGGATAATTTCCCGCGCCACAAAGGGAAAGGTAACAAAAACAGTGGCCAGAATGATCCCTGGTGTGGCAAATACAATCTTCAGACCATAGGAGTCCAGAAAAGAATGCAGGGGACTGAGGCGACCGAAGGTCAGAATGAAGACCAGACCCGCTATTACCGGGGAAACGGCGAAGGGAATGTCGATAAAGGTCGTGAGCAGCCCTTTGCCCCGGAAGGAAAAGCGGGTAATCGCCCAGGCCGCCGCCAGACCGAAGGCCGTGTTCAGCAGCACGGCCGCGAAAGTGGCGGTCAGGGTAAGTTTGGCGGCCAGCAGCGTGTATTTGTCCGAGACCGCCCGCCAGTACAGGGCCAAGCCGGAACTGAAGGCCTCGAACAGCACCACCAGCAAAGGCGTTATCAGCATAAGCAGCACAAAGGCCATACTTATGGCGATGAGCGCCCGGCGACCCCATTTATTTTCTGCCTTGCGCACAGCCCTACTCCTTTACAAAGGCGGCGGCCCGCGCCTGGATGCAGTTGATGGCGAACATGATGATAAAGGAGGCCACAAGCATGACCAGAGCCACGGCTGTGGCTTCGGCATAGTTGAACTGCTCAAGTTTGCTCATGATCAGCAGCGGGGCTATTTCCGTTTTGAAGGGCATGTTGCCGGCGATAAAGATCACGCTGCCGTATTCGCCAAGCGCCCTGGCGAAGGCCAGCCCAAAGCCGGTGAGCAGGGCGGGCGTGATTTCCGGAAAAATGATCCGCAGAAAAATGCGTCCGGGCGATGCGCCGAGTATGCGTCCGGCTTCCTCATAAACGCCGTCGAGCTGCTCCAGAACGGGCTGCACGGAACGGACCACAAAAGGTATGGTGATGAAGGTCAGGGCCACGATAATGCCGAGTTCCGTATAGGCCACTTTAAGACCGAAGACTGCGAGTTCCTTTCCTATCCAGCCCTTGTCCGAATACAGGGAGGTCAGGGCTATGCCGGCCACGGCCGTGGGCAGGGCAAAGGGCAGTTCAATAAGGGCATCGATCACACGGCGTCCGGGGAAACGATAACGCGTCAGCGCCCAGGCCAGGATCAGCCCGAACACGCTGTTAATCAGGGCGGCGATCAGGGCGCTGGAAAAACTTACCCGGTAGCCGGCCAATATTCGCGGATCGAGGACTGTATCCCAAAAAGCGCTCCAGCCCAGGCCCGAAGACTTGATGGCAATAAAACTCATGGGGATGATGACGATCAGACCGAGATAGGCCAGCGTCAGTCCAAAAGAAAGGCCGAAGCCGGGGATGATGCGTTTTGAAGCGGAGGCCATATTTGTATCCTGCATTAAGGCTTTGGGGGAGATTCAAGTCCCCCCCAAAGCCGTCCTGGCTCTTGTCACACTTGAGAGTGTCGTTTATTTTTTGGTGTAAATCTTGTCAAAGATGCCGCGGTCTTCGAAATGCGCCTTCTGGGTCTTGTCCCAGCCGCCGAACAGCGGATCGTCTATGGTGATAAGTTTAACCTTGAGATCAAAAATTTTGGAGAATTCTTCCGCGATTTTGGGGTTGCTGGGGCGGTAAAAATTTTTGCCCGCTATACGCTGCCCTTCATCGGAGTAGAGGTAATTCAGGTATTCCGTGGCCAGCGCGCGGCTACCCCGCTTGTCGGCTACGCCGTCCACAATGGCTACGGGCGGCTCGGCCAGGATGCTCAGGGGGGGCGTGACTATTTCAAATTCGCCGGGGCGTTCGGCAATGGCCAGATAGGCCTCGTTTTCCCAGGCCAGAAGCACGTCGCCCTGGCCGTTTTTCACAAAGGTGTTGGTTGAGCCGCGCGCGCCGGTATCCAGAACCAGAACGTTGCCGAACAGTTTGGAAATGTAATCCAGCACGGCCTTCTCGTCCTTGTTGTACTGCTTGTCCGCCCAGGCCCAGGCCGCCAGATAATTCCAGCGCGCCCCGCCCGAGGTTTTGGGATTGGGCGTGATGACGCCGATGCCGGGTTTGGCCAGGTCGCCCCAGTCTTTCAGCCCTTTGGGATTGCCTTTGCGCACCAGAAACACGATGGTGGAGGTGTAGGGCGAGCTGTTGTTCGGAAAAGTTTTCTGCCAGCCGGCCTTGATCAGCCCGGCATGTTCGATGGCGGTTATGTCTGAGGCCAGGGCCAGGGTGACCACATCCGCCTCGTTGCCTTCAATAACGGCGCGGGCCTGCTTGCTGGAACCGCCGTGCGACTGGACGACGGTAATATCCTGTCCGGTCTTCTTTTTATAATACTGTACGAAGGCCTTGTTATACTGGTCATAAAGCTCACGCGTGGGATCATAGGACACGTTGGTGAGTTCCGTGACGGCGGCGCGGGCGGGAAGCGCGCCGGACGCCGGGACAAGCAAAAGGGCCGATAATGCGATGAGGCCGAGATGGGAAAATTTCATGGTCAAATCCTTTTTTCAGGCTTGCGCCGTCTTTCTATGTCATTAAAACATATAAAGCCGACCAGATTTATAATAATTAGGGAAGTAATGCCTGAAGGAAATGGAGACCGGAACTACTTTTTTCGTATATGTATATGCAAAAAATGCTTTACGGGGGGTTGCCGAATTACAAAGCGATTTCGACCGCTAATTCCTCGACGATCTTCATGCTCGCGGGGATCTGGATATGCTGCGGGCATTGTTCCATGCAGGCCCCGCAGTCCGTGCAGTTATGGGCGCGGGCGGATTCGCCGATCGAGTTGTAGTGGTTGCTGAAAATCAGTTTCGCATAGGGGTTTTTTTCCACCTCGATGCGGTAGTGGTTAAATACGGCAAAGACGCGGGGGATATCCACGCCGGAAGGGCAATCCATGCAATAACGGCATCCGGTGCAGGGGATGGCCCCGGCCGCCTTGTAAATCTGGGCGGCAACGGCGAGTTTGGCCTTTTCCGCTTCGCCGATAGGCGTAAAGCCGCGCATGGTTTTGATGTTGTCTTCCAGTTGCTCCGGCGCGCTCATTCCGCTCAGGACCGTCAGCACGCCCGGCAGGGAAGCGGCGAAGCGCAAGGCCCAGGAGGCTATGCTCGCCTGCGGGTTAAAACGCCGCAGGATGTCCGCGGACTCGGAATTGAGCGTGGCCAGGGCGCCGCCGCGCAGGGGTTCCATGATCACGGCCGGAATTTTGCGGGCCGCAAGGATCTCATACTGGCGTTTGGAATTGATGACCTCCCAGTCAATATAGTTGAGCTGGATCTGCGCGAAATCCCAGTCATAATCCGAGGTGATGCGCTCCAGCAGATCCACGTGATCATGGAAAGAAAAGCCCAGGCGGCGGATCTGACCCGTCTCTTTTTTCCGGAGCAGGGTCTCGTAAATTTTCATCTTGCGGGTGATTTCGTAATTGGGCGTATTCAGGGAATGGACCAGATAAAAATCAAAATAGTCCGTCCGGCATTTTTCAAGCTGTTCGGCGAAGATACGCTCCACGTCCTGCGGGGCGGAAATCTCCCAGGTCGGACATTTGCTGGCCAGACAGTAGGAATCGCGTTTATGGCGGGAGAGGGCTTTGCCGGCGACTGTTTCACTCTGCCCGTTGTGGTAGGGCCAGGCCGTGTCGAAGTAATTCACCCCGGCCTCCAGGGCGCGGTCCAGCATTTTTTCCGCAAGCGGATAATCTATCTCCGCGCCGCCCGCCACGAGAGGCAGACGCATCAAACCAAAACCCAGAAGGGATATGTCCTGGCCGATAGAGGGGAAAAAACGCTTTTCCATAACTCGCTCCTTGTTTGCTGAAGTTGCCGCTTACCCTGTGAGGCGTCCCAAAGCCCGGCGCAAGGCCTGCGGATCGACACTGTAGGAAACCTGGTTTGAACCCGCCGCCGAGACCTCGTCCCCCCCCCCCCCCCGCAGCAGGTGGTAATCTATGCCGAAACTCTGGCAGATGCAAAGGCTGGAGCCGTCAGGCGCGAGCGGGGACATGATTTCCAGAAAACGGACCCCGGAGGGGCAAAAAACCAGGTTGATCCCGGCCGCACCGTGCGGAATGACCAGAAAATCTGCGTTGCGGGCCATACGGATCTGTTCTTCCAGGGGATAGGCGGAAAAAATGACGCGCGTAAAGCCGTATTCCGCGAAAATGGGCAGCAGTTCCCCTTCGTTGTCGAGGGCGCGGCGATCCGGTCTGTCTCCTCTGCTTATATAAAGACGCCGGGGCAGATTGCGCTCGCCGGGCAGTGTCGGAACGCGCCCGGACAGGGCGCGCAGGGCTGTCAGGCTGTGCGGGTCGGGCCAGAGGCGCGGGACGCTTATCAGGGAGAGGCTTTTGAAGCGGTAGAGCCGGTAGTCGCTCAAGGCAAATATGCGTTCCGGACCTATGCCGAGCAGTTGGAAAGTTTCCCTTTGATAAGGGTAACGGACATCGGCGCAGACGGCTTTGTTTTCCCAGGCAGGCAGGAGGAGCAGATGGCCGATCAGGTCGGCGAACCAGTGGTAGAAATTGTCTGTCCAGGTGGTGTTGAGGGCGATTACGTCCGCGTTGACATACAGGGGCCGCAGGGAGCGGATGTTTTTGTTGGCGCGGTAAAGATTGGTCTCGTAAAGATTTGCGTCGGCGGGATCGGCCAGGAAACGCAAGTTGCGGTCCAGAACAAAGTTGCGGAAGGCGTAGCCGCCCTCAAGCAGATATTCGACCGGGGCGTGGGTGTGTATTTCCGCGCAGCACATGTCTGGAGGGGGAGTGTCCTCGCAGATGGTGGCGACCGGAGGCAGGGGCAGGCCTGAGCGCAGGATGTTTTTTTGGGCCGTGCCGTCTTGCACGGCATCTTCGGGGCTGATGCGGACATCCTCCAGCAGCAGGGGGAAAAAGGCGCTGCGCAGAGCTTCGATGGCCGCGCGTTGTCTGCCCTTGCCGGGGACGAGGTTGCGGATTGTCTTGTGCAGGATATGGTAAAGAGGCGTAGGGTCCATGCGCGGGAGCATAGCCGAGTCCGCCCGATCCGTCAAAGCGGGGGTCGGGCTTGCCGCTATGCCTGCGTGCTGTTATAGAGTGGGGATACAAAACAACGTACAATCCGGCGGAACCTGATGGACGCAAATATCCTGACCGTTGTCATCTGCACTTACAACCGGGCCGAGGTTCTCGCCGAATGCCTGGAATCTCTGACCCGCCAGACAATATCCACTGCGACTTTCAGCGTCCTGGTTGTGGACAACAATTCCACGGACCGGACCCGCGAAACCGTGGATTCTTTTCTGCCGAAGCTCTCCCTGCGCTATGTGCGCGAAGAAAAACAGGGCATCGCCCAGGCCCGCAACCGGGCCCTGCGCGAAACGCACAGCCTCTGGAGCGCCTGCCTGGACGACGACGCCAAGGCCCGCCCGGACTGGGTTGCCGTGGCGCTGGAAACCATAGGCAAAGGCGACTTTGACTGCTTCGGCGGACCTTACTATGCCTGGCACAGTTCCGCCCCCCCCCCGGACTGGCTGCCGGAAAATTACGGGGCCTGGGAAGCCAGCCAGGGCTATGGCCCTTTTGTTGACGACAAAACATATATCCCGGGCGCGAACTGCGCCTTCAAAACGGATCTGGCCCTCACTGTCGGTGGCTTTCCCGTCCACTTGGGACATGAAGGCGAAAAATGCGCATACGGTGAAGAGACGGAACTTTTCCGCAACATGCGGGCGGCAGGCCTGCGTCTGGGCTATGTGCCGGCCATGAAAGTCGATCACCGGGTTTTGCCCTATAAATACAATCTGGCCTGGCAGATGAAATCTTCCTGCGCCCTCGGCTATGCCGAGGCCCACAACTCCCATTTCAAAAATCACGGCCTGCGCATGCTGAAGGATTTTTTCCGCCTGCTCCGGCAGGGCTTCGTCTTTTGCGGCCTGGCCCTTTGCCTCCCCCTGCGCGGGTTTGAGGCCAAAGCCAAACGCAAGGCGGTCAAAAAACTCCTGAGCCTGTGCCGGACCTGCGGGCTTTTGCGCGGTAGCGCAAGTTGCCTGCGTCTTTCTCAATAACCCCTGACGGCCAGCATTCCCGACAGCGCTGCTGTCGCCGCCGGGGCCAGCACCAAAGCCGCGCACATATGCGGGGGCGGAAAATAAATGCGCAGGAGCAGGGGTGGGAAGTTCAGCACATCGCTGATTTGGGTGTGCAGAAAATAGAGCAGGAGCAGCCCCAGAATCCCCCCCGCGCCCCCCATGACCACCCCGCTTACGATGAAGGGCAGGCGGATATGCCAGTTATAGGCCCCGGCCAGACGCAAAATCTCTATTTCGTGCGCTCTGGCCAGCACCGACAGACGCAGGGTGTTGCCGGCGGTCAGCCCGAGAATAAGGGTCATAAAAGCGAATGAAGGCCAGATCACGTAGCGGCTGACCTTTTTCCAGGCCCGGCCCAGTTCGTCGCGTAAAGGTGTGCTGGCCACGCGGGAGACTCCGGGCTGAGAGCGGAAATAGACGCTTGTCTCTTCAAGCCATTTCTCCGGGTCCTGCCCCTGGGGGATAAGGGCCACCAGGGCCGTGGCCGGCAAGGGCCCGCCCCCGGACAAAAAGGGGAAAAGCGTTTCCATGTTCGCGCCGCCGCGACCCAGGCGCGTCCCCAATTCGTTCATGGCCTGTTCCGGGGTATAGGTTTTTACGGACACGAAACCGGGCAGGTGCAGATACTCCTCCCAGGCGGAACGGACCTGATCCAGGTCTGTTCCCGCTTTCCAGTAAACCTGAAAGACGGTTTCCGCGCGCGCTATGCCGAGCTGCCTGTCCAGGGTAGCCAGGGTCATAAAAAAAATACCGGCCAGAAAAGAGATCAGGGTGAGGGCGAAAACCGCCCCCATGCTCGCCCGGGCGTTCAAAGCCAGATCGGAACAACCCCGGCGCGCCAGCCTGACAAAAACGCGGCTCACGCGCCTCTCTCCATATCAGAGGCCGGCTTGCGCGCCAGGGGTTCAGCCCAGGTCTGCGCCGGGCGGTGAACGCCCGCGCCCGGCCAGTTGGCGTAAGTGATCGCTCCATCTTCCAGACGCATGACATAAGCGCCGGGATGCCGGTTCATCAGTTCCCGGCTGTGCGTGGCGAAGATAACCGTCGCCCCGTAAGCCTGGAACTGCTTAAAAAGCTCCATGAGACGCAGGGAAAGCTCCGGGTCCAGATTGCCGGTGGGCTCGTCGGCAAGCAGCACCTTGGGGTTGACGACAAAAGCGCGGGCTATGGCCACGCGCTGCTGTTCTCCTCCGGACAGATCCCCGCAGCGCAGTTTTATGTGTCCTTCCAGACCCAGAGCGCGGCTGACGGCCCGGACCCGGCGTTCGATATGCTTGGGGGCCAGACCGCGCAGGTCCAAAGGCAGGGCTATGTTTTCCTCCACCGTGCGCAGGGGCAGGATTTTAAAATCCTGAAAGACCACACCCACCTGCCGGCGCAGCAGAGGAACACGGGAAGAATCGAGCCTGTTCAAATTCATGTCGGCGACATTTACTTCGCCGCGCTGAATGGGCAGGGAGGCGTAGAGGATGCGCAGCAGTGTGGTTTTCCCTGCCCCGGAAGGACCGGACAAAAAAACGAAGTCGCCTTTTTCCAGGGAAAAGGTGACGTCCTTCAAGGCCTGGTGCGGGCCGAAGCTGTGCGACAAATGGCGTACCCGGATCATGCCCGCGACTATAGCGGCGGCGGCAAGATAAAACAAGCACTACCCCTGTTTTCAGGCACAGCGCAAAGATAAAGCAAAAATCCTAAGCCCAGGCGGCGTGGAAATAGTCCAGAAGTTTCTCCGCTCTGGCGCTTGAACTGAGTTCTTTCGCGGCGAGAAAGTTGTTGCGGCGCATCCGCCGGCGCAAATCCGGATCGGCAGCCAGACTTTTTACGGACTGGGCCAGATGGGCGGGGCTACAGCCGTCCGCGAAGCGGGCATTGACCTCGCGCGTCAGACCCTGCAGAAGCGAAGGCATGGGCGTCGCGACAATGGGCAGGGCAAAGCCTAGGGCCTCATACATTTTGAGGGGGGCGAAAAAATCCTTGTCCGTGTCCATGGGGATGACAAAGATGTCGCAGTCGGCAAGATGCGGTCCTATTTCGGTCTGGGCGAGCAGTCCTGTAAAATTGACCCTCCCCTCCACCCCTAGGCGCGCGGCCAGTTTTTTCAAGGCGGCCAGTCCCTTTTCCGGACGCCCTCCGATAAGTGTGAGCGCAAAATTATCCCCAAGCAGGGCCAGAGCCTGAAGCAGATTTTCCAGTCCCTTGCCCTCCTGCAGGGAGCCGACGTAAGCCAGATTGACCACACCGAGCATCTGGGCCGGTTCCGGGGCCTCGGGGTTGGAGACGGGATCGCGCGCGGCCCGGATGGTTTTCTCATTATAGCCCAGGGGCGAAACCAGAGAATTTACGCATTGGGGCAGATAGCCCTGACAGGACTGTTTGAGGGCTTCGCAGTTGAAAACGATTAGATCCGCCTCCGCGAAAGCCCTTTTTTCAAGAGCGTGGAGTTTTTCCGCTTCCGCGTCTTTTTTGAGCAGTGAGATCAGATGATGAATTTCAAAAACTACCCGCAAATCCTTGTTCCTGGAGCGTTTGCGCACATCCAGAGCGAGAGCCGCCTCCTTGACGCTGGAGGCAAAACAGACCGCTCCCCCCTGCTCGTCCGCCACCTGTTTCAGTCGCCTCCTGAACATCTGCCCGTATAGCCCTTTATGCCCTGTGCCTATAATCTCAAGACGCAGGCGCGCAGGCAGACGGGAAAATCCGAGGCCGGCGAAAAAGGCGTCCGGAATGCCCCGGCCGGGTCCACCCAAAAAGGAGAAGGAAAAGGGAATGCCGGGGAAAAAAATCGTTTCCGCCCCGGCGGCGGCGAAATTGGCTGCGGTCAGGGCGCAGTGTATGGCGTGGGCGGAACTGTTAGGGAACCGCAACTTCTGGCAGTATATAATCCGCATTATCGGAGCAGCTATTGGGCAAGCAGCGCCGCCAGCTCCTCGCGGATCACCCGCGCCGCTGTTGCCGCCGCGATTTTATCCAGGTTGGCATGCAAATCCGCGAACTCGTCTTCAAGGCGACTGAGCCTCCCTTCCAGAGACGAGAGGTCAGCTTTGCCGCCTTCCAGATCTCCGCGTAGCGCCCGCAGATCCTCCATGAGACCGGGTATTTCCTTAAGTTTTTCCGCATCGTCGGCGCCGGGGTTTCCTCCGCCCTCACTTGCGGACGGGGCAGACGCCGGCTGTCCGCCGGAAGTATCCTCTGCGGCCGCCCCGGACTGAAAAGCGGAAGTGTTGGCAGGCCCCGGACCGGAAGCCGGGGCGCTGGACAGCATGTCGTCCAGCAGGGCGTCGAGTTCGACCAGGTCCACTTCCCCCAGAGAGGAAGCTCCCATATCGGCATCGGAAAGATTGTCCTGCCAGGGATCGGATGTGGATTCTTCTCCTCCGTACGGGTCATTTTCCATCCCGAAATCCGCCTGATCCGGATCGGCAGGGGACGCTGGAGCGCTGTCTTCCCCTAAAGCCTTTTCAGGGGTGGCGGGCGCGTTCGCGCCTGCCAGGATATCTTCCAGTCCTTCCGTATCAATCAGGATTTCCGGCACTTCGCCACTCCCGCTCCCGGTCTGCTGTAAAGCGGCAGCGGCTATAGCGCCGGCGGCTTCAAATGGATCAACGGGAGCGGCAACGGGGGCTGCTGCCGGGGCCGCTTTTTGGGGAGGCTTCGTCATGTCCTTGTCCCCCATAATCTCCGGGACCGGGACGGCGTCAGGATCGGGAAGATCCTCAAGCTCGGACTGAATCTCTTCCAAAGTGGAATCCGTATCCGGGGTCTTGCTCAGGGCCTTTTGATCGTCCGGCTCAAGCGATTGCAGGATATCGTCCAGCTCGTCCATATCCGGCAAATCCAGGCTCTCATTGTGATCAACGTGGTAATCTACAGGGGTCGGATCCGGAAAATTTTTCACACCCGAAACCGGAGGCGCATTCTCGGTCTCGGAGAGGTTGTCGAGCATGGATTCCAGATCTTCCGTAAAATCGGCGTCATCTCCCGCACCACTGCGCGGAACGTTTTTGCCTGGTTTTACGACTTCAAGCAGATCGACAATCTCTTCATCCGTGTCTTCGGCCTGCATTCGAGCAAAATCGGGAAGCGTTGCGGCGTCATTGGGCATGGGCATATCCGGTCTGGTTTTGGATAATTATCAGGGGAAGAATAAGCATACCTTGGCTATGATTGCAAGTGCGCACTCAACCTTTTTCCTCTCCATCCGCGCCGCTCTTTTTCGGGTGCTTGATTTTACGCTGTATATGCACCGCATGTCTGCGCCTCTCCTCCCGTCCTCCCTCTTCGCCCGGCGGCTCGGCCTCCTTCATGTCCAGTTGAAAAGCCGCCCCGCCCAGTTCCTGATGATGCGGCGCAACGCTTATCTCCCCACCCCAGAGTGAGACCAGCCCATAGACGATGGAAAGACCAAGGCCCATGCCTCCATGTCCGGCCCTGGTTGTGTAGAAGGGATCGAAAATGCGTTCGCTGCCCTCGGGAATCCCTGGGCCGCTGTCCGCCACCTCCAGACGCACCCGCTTCAGCTCGGGCAGAGCGCTGGCCTTGAGGAGGATACAGCGCTCCTTGAGCGCTCCTTCCGACACGCTGTCCAGTGCGTACATGGCGTTGGACAGCAAATTGACCAGCACCTGCTCAAGCTGCACCTCGTTACTTAGAGCCAGAGGCAGGGACGTGGGCATATCAACGCGCACGTGCACCTTGCGCAGGACCGTCCGGTGTTTCATGATCGAGAGAACCCCGCTCACCGCCTTGGGAATGGAAACTGCCGCCAAAGGCGTGCTCCCCTCCTGTTTCACCAGGGCGCGCATATTGGCGATAATACTGCGAATTTTGTCCGCCTCGCGCATAATCAGATTGAGGCGTTCCCGGGTAACGGCAAGAGGCAGGTGCTCGTCTCTTTCCAAAAGCATCTGCAGACCGCCCGCATAAAGATGCAGGGCGGACAGGGGCTGGTTGATCTCATGGGCGATGCCGCCGGCCAGGGAGTTCATGGCCTCGACTTTGCGGGCGCGTTGCAGCTGCTGGTTTATACGCAGACGCCCGGTTATGTCTTCCAGCATCATGATCATGGCCCGCACCTGGGTTTTATCCGTCCGGGCCGCTTTTACCGGGCAGGTCACCAGACGCAGCGTACGCTCTTTGCCGTTCTGGAAGACAGAGGCATATTCCTTTTCGTGGCTGAGCCCGTCTTGCAGGGACTCGTAAAATGGACAGTCCGGACAGTAAAACTTCGGGTCCAGAACGGCCCGTTCGTGCTGCCCGCCGCATTTCGCCAGCCCGCAAATCCGCTCTCCAAGCCGAAACGATGCGCCGAACCATTGTCCCAGGCGGACGTTTCCGGCCCTGACCCGTTGCGAGATGTCCAGTAAAGCAATGCCTATCGAAAGGTTGTCGGTAATCGCGCGGTAGCTTTGCTCACTTAAGTCAAGGGCCTGCCGCATATGCAGGCTTGTCGTGATGTTGAAGCCGGCCTTGAGGATGCAGTGTGTGCCGTCGGCTTCCTTGAAAGGATAGGAATGCACCCTGAAAGCCATGCCGCTTTTCGCCTGCACCCATTCCATAACGGAATTGCCTTTCTTATCGTCTGTGCACAGGGGCGGACAGATACGGCAGGGTTTGGACTGCCCGCGCAGGGCGGCGTAGCAGGGTTTTTCTCCGGGGTCCCCAAAAAATTTCGCAAAGGCCGCGTTGTGGGAAATAATGCGGTGGTCACTGTCCACCAGAGCCACATAACAGGGTAAAAGATCCACTATCCGGTCCAGGCGCTTCCTCTCGGCCGGAGTGGAGCCTGAGAAGGCGCGCGCCAGAGCTTCAGCCTCTTTGACTTCTTCCCTGCGCTCCAAATCTTTGTCCGCTTCCATTTCATCCCTCGGTTGTTGCGGTGGCGGAGGGTGTGCGCGCCGCCGCGCGCGAATCTGATCTTTTCTCGTGCGCCGGGCGAAAAACTATGCGCATGGGGGCGTGTTTTATGTTCAGGGCCGCGCGCAGGGATTTTTCCAGATAACGCCCATAAGATGGCTGGATGCGTTCGGGATCGTTCACAAAAAACACAAAAGTCGGGGGATCGCTTTCGGCCTGGGTAAGATAGAAAAATTTTACGCGCCCGTGTTTGCCCATAGGGGCCTGGCGGCGCTCAACGACTTCGGCCATGGCGCGGTTGAGAGCGCCTGTTCCAATCCGGGACAGGCATTCTTCTCTGAGTTCCAGAGCGGCGGGCACAATTTTTTGCAAATTGCGGCCTTTTTTTGCCGAGACAAAGAGCAGAGGGGCATAGGGACAAAAATTCAAATCTCTGGCATAGCCCTTTTTTGCGGTTTCGCTTTGGCCCCGGGCTATAAGATCGCTTTTGTTGACAAGAATCATAAAAGCTCTTTTATGCGTATACAGAAGCTCAATCAAATGCTTGTCCTGCTGGGTGAGACCCTCTCCGGCGTCAATGACAAGCAGGGTGACCTGGGCCTTGGCGCTGCTTTTGAGTGAGGAGCTGACGCTGTAGCGTTCCACGACATCGCTGATCTTGGTGCGTCGCCGGATCCCCGCTGTGTCCACAAAAACAAGATCCCGCCCCCCCACAGTGAGACTCACGTCCACGCTGTCCCGGGTCGTACCGGCAATATCGCTTACCAGCATGCGCTCCGCACCGAGCAAAGCGTTGAGCAGAGAGGATTTACCGGCATTGGGGCGGCCGATCAGGGCCAGACGCAGAGGGTAAGGCGCACAATCCTCAAGTTGCCCCGCCTCTCCGGGCTCATTGCCCCCTTCCCCGGCCGGGTTTGCGCTTTTGTATTCATCTTCTTCTTCGCTCTCCTCCGCGCAGGGGAAAAGATGGGCGCGCATTTCTTCTTCCAGGGCGTCCAGGTTATAACCGTGGGCGGCGGAACAGCAGATCAGGGACAGGCCGAGGCTGTGAAAGTCCGCGCTCAGCAGGTCTTCTTTCTCCGGGCCATCCACCTTGTTGAGCACAAAAAGCAAAGGCTTCCCCGTTCGGCGCAAAAAATCCGCCATATGCCCGTCCAGAGGGCTTAAGCCTTCACGCGCGTCCGCCACCAGACAAAGCAGATCAGATTCCCGTACGGCCTGCCGGGCCTGCTCCAGAATGGCAGCCTCGAAACCGCGCAGTCCTTCCGGTCCCTGGCCCGGTCCCTGCCGCCCATCCAGGGTAATGCCGCCCGTGTCCACAAGCAGAAAAGATTGTTCACCCCATCTTTTTACCACCCCTTCCATACGGTCGCGGGTGATGCCGGGGCGGTCGTGGGTAATCGCGCGGTTACTGCGGATCAGACGGTTGAATAATGTTGATTTGCCAACATTTGGTCTGCCCAGCAACACAACTTTGGGCATAGGTTTCGTGCTCAATTTCCGGCTCCGGCCCCACTTCGGCATAGGGCAAATGTCAAAGGCCAAGTCAGGTGGACGCTGAAATTTTTCCGGCCCGTTTTGTCCATGATACCCTGAAGAAGGACGCGGGGCAATGCCGCCCGCAGCATGAACGGATCGGTGTGTTACCCCTTGGCGCTGGCGGTTGATAATGATAAATATGCCCGGTTCCGGTTTGACAATGGATCAAGGAGCGGTCATGCGCGTGATTTTTCTCGGAGACAGCCTTACCTGGCGTTTTGACTGGGAGCGGGCCTTGAATGGTTTATCCGCGTCTCCCCCAGACGACGGCGAAAGCGCATATCACCGTCAAGCGTCGGCGCAAGCGCAAAGTCAGGATATTTTGCAAGCGCGAAATTTCGGCGTAGACGGGGACACGACCGGGGACATTCTCCACCGTCTGGAGCGGGTGGCGGCAGCGCGACCGGATATGGTCTTTTTGCAGGCCGGAATCAACGATCTGTTCAGCTTTCCGTTTCTGCCGGATGAGGCTGCCCTGCATTCCCTTCTGAAGCGGCACAGGGAAATCTGGCGGCGTCTGCTCAAAGACTGCCCCGGCCTCAGACTTTATATATGCTCCCTGCTGCCGATTTCGCACCGCCTGGATGGGGACGGAAGCTTCAACATCCCCATTCGGGCCTTTAACGTCCTGCTGGCGGAGGCGGCGGACGCAGCCGGTCTGCCCTATGTCGATCTTTACCCGGCCCTGGGCAACGAGAAAGGGGAACTTGCCCCGCAGTATGATGAGGACGGCGTACACCTGCTCCCTGCCGCCTATGTGGTCTGGCTGGAATGTATAAAGCCATTTCTGCAGAGTAAATAATTTTCCATCAATTTGAGCTGACCACGGAGGTTCCACTCTGCTCAGGAAACTGCGCCTCCAAGTTCGTGCGCCTGCCGGGCGTACCAAACAAAAAAGCCTTCGGAGGGGGGACCGAAGACTTTTTTCCGTGAATTGGTATCCACATGTCCGGAAAAAGGAGGGCCGGACTATTTAGTAGGCTGACTCAACCTCAGGGGGATAAGGTCGGGCGATATCGGCCAAGGGGGGTAGCCGTCTCACCGCGTCAGATGCTAACCTATAAGCAAGCAGTGTGCCAAAATTTTCACTTTTTTACGTTTATTATATATATCACATAATTATATACGCTGATGAGAACAACATCCTAAAGTCTGGCTCAGGCGTGCCCCTTGTTTCGTGCGAAAACGCACATGAACTGTGCGAATGTGGGGGATCTTTATCATGAACTGTGCGATTTTGCACAAAGCGTGCGCGACAATAAATCGCCAGCAAACAACAATCTCAAGCGTAAATTTTCATAAAAGGCCATTTTATCTCGGAGTTGCATATAATTTAATCGTAGAGAAGTCCCCGTAGAAATTTAAACTTACAGAGGAACAAATCCAGTCAATCCCCTCTTGACAAATGCACCGTCAGGTGACACTATAAGGCATGCGTAGCAGACATCGGAAAACGGGATGCGAAAAGCTTCCTGATCAATATGGGAGTAACTCCATGAATACAACAAACAGTACAATGGAATACAAAGGCTATACAGCTATTGTATATTTCAGCGCCGAGGATGAATGCCTAGTGGGTCATATCCTAGTACCGTGTAACATTTAAGTTTATAATTTTTTAAAAATGAATTAATCTGATGCCACCTTACCGAGGAGGCGTCATGGCAACCAAGTATACTGTTGTTTTTACAAAAGAAGAACGG
>JAISKK010000040.1 GCA_031260965.1 Desulfovibrio sp.
ACAGACGGGAGACCCCTTTTCCTGTAAAGATATGCAGCCGATACATCTGGCGTTGCAGGCGTCGGAAACCGGCAAAGGGGCTTCATAGCGCCCGAGACAGAGGTTGCGGGCGGCTGGACAGTTGTATTTGAGGGCGCAGGTCCCGCTCAGATGCTGAATCAGGCGGTTGGACGGATAACGGCGCATCAGAGCCAAGGCTCTGTCCCGCAATGTTCCGGCGGAAACACCTGTAAAAACCTGGCGCTGGTCCTCATCGACTTTTTTGGCGCAGACATAAAATTTTCCGGCCGCAAAGCCCACCGCCCCATAAGCAAAAAGCGGCAGCATGGGCGCGTCCGGATCTTTGCTGAAGGCCGGGTGCGCGGTCAGGGTATGGGCCGGGGCGGCAAAGGCTGCCACAGCAAGTTCGTCCATTACTTTAAGTTCGCCGCTTTCCCTGTCGAGACCCAAAGCTCTTCGTCCCGGCAGCAGAAAAAGTTCGCTTTCTTCCGGCAGGGGCATGAATTCTTCCGCTTTCGGCAAAAGCAGTTCCTTCCCCCGTCTGCATACCATGAGCAGTTCCGGATGGTCGTGGATGTTGCCTTCGCTGTCTGCCGTCACCATACAGGGACGGATTAATGACCTGGACATGGCGCCTCTAAATACGTTGTTTCAAGTCTTGATTTATGATAGCGACTGTTTAACGTCAGACATAAACAAGCAATCTTTGCCGCGCAAGGTTAATTTTCAGGGAGTCCTCATGTTCGCCGATTCTTTTATGGCTACGATGGCCATACAGATACTCTTTTTTGTCGGACTTCTGGTAGTATTTTTTTCTTTGGCGCGCGGCATGTCGGCACATGGCGAGGAGACTCGTGAGGCGTTGCGCAAACAGCAGATGTACCTCGCGGATCTGGAAAAACAGCTTATGGAAATGAATTTTGTCCTGCGTCGGCTTCAGGGTGGAGAAGAAGAACCGCGCGAGACTTCCGAAACAGGTGGCGCGGCAAGGGAAATTCCTGTGCTCAAATCCAGAGACGAGCTGTTGTCCATGCTGGAGAAAGCCGCCCAGACTTCAAAAGGCACATCTCCAATCGGAGATCTTCTTTTGCCGCCGCCGACCGTGGCGCGTCCTCTGGCTGAGGAATATGACCCGAGCAGCGATCCGCATCTTTTTGACGATTCCATCCTGACTCATTCCCTGAATCGTAAGTCGGGGAGCAGGGGAGGCGAAAACGCCGGAGATATGCTGCTGCCCCCACTACGCAGGGGCGGGCGTTAATGGGTCTTTTACGCAGGATCTCAAGTCTGGCCCTAATCCTTAAAAAGGGCAACGCCGAAGCCGGCGCCGCCTGCTCCAAGATTATAGAGACCCTTGAACGGCGCAAGCTCAAGTTTGGTCTTATCCGGCATCCGGAAGATGCAGCTCTTTGGGTTGGGCAGCAAAACGCGGATTTGATCCTTGTTTTAGGTGGGGACGGAACCCTTATTTCCGTGGCCCGCCAATGTCTGGGGCTGGCTGTTCCCATCGGCGGCATTAATTTCGGGCGCGTGGGTTTTTTGAATGAGCTTTCGCCCCGAAATTGTCTGTCTGTTCTGGAGAAAACCCTGGACGAAGGTGTTGCGGCACATGAGCTTGTGTCCTTGGCTTTTACGCTAACGGACGGAAATGGCTGTGAAAAATTGCGGGGCGAGGCTGTTAACGACGTGACCATAACGCGGGGGAAAATAGCCCGTTTAAGTGTCCTGGATATAGCGGCGGACGCTGTCCCTTTTGTTTCTTTGCGCTCGGACGGTCTGATCTTTTCGACCCCCACAGGAGCTACGGGATATTCCTGCTCGGCGGGCGGACCTCTTATCTGGCCCGGATTGAATGCCTATGCCGTAACAGCGATTTGCCCCTATCTGAACAATTTTCCGCCTCTGGTCCTAAGTCCGGAAACCGTGTTTACGGTGCGTATCGGCGAGGCTTCTCCGGAAGCATGTCTGGCCGTGGACGGTCAGGAAACACATAGGATCGGCCCCGGCGATCTTCTTAAAGTCAACGCGGTCAGAGGCAGATTGCTCATGGCCGATTTCGGGGTCAGCGGTTATTTTGACCGTCTCCTGCGTTGCGGTTTTGTGCGCGGGGGCAGGCAAAATCAGGAATAAGTTGCTTTATTTATATAATTCAGCCAGTTTTTGTTCGCTCAAACGGAGCAGGAACTTGTCATTAAATTTTTCGGCTGTGGCTATATTGCGTTTAAGTATTGACGCACAAAGTTCCTGATCATTTTTTAAGGTAATAATTTGCGCTAAGTATGTATCAGCCTCTTTTGCAAGTTTTGTATCTGCTGTTAGAGCGGCTATTTTTAATAATTTTTTCGCCCCTTCCAAAGTACAATAAATGCTGAATGCCTGAAGATAATAGGCAGAAGCCTCCTGAAAAAGTTTTTGTTTTTCCAGTTCCCGGGCCATATGTTCATGCCCCCAAAACCAATAGGGATTTTTCTGTGTGGCCTGAAGCAGCCTGCTTAAATTGAGCGAACCTGAAACAGTAACCTGTTCACGCAGGGCGAGATCGTCTTTTTCGGGCAAAAGCAGACTTTGGTTCAGGCTATCATCATATACCACCCGGAAGCCGTCACTCAATCCGTGTAAGTGATAATCCGGGTAAAAAAGTTCCGCACATCTTTGCTGAAACAGCTTTTCGTTAAACTCTGAAGGGTCATTATTTCTGCCTTCAGATTGACTTTCAAGATGTATGACCTGTGATTTCGGCACACAGGTCAGTTTTTTGTCCAGTTGACATATGCGCAGGCCCAGTTCCACATCTTCAAAGCCGTTGCGGTATTCTTCGTAAAAGGCTCCGGCCGCAAAAAAAAGTTCCCGGCTGACAAAAAAGGCCGCAGCGGTGATGGCCTGAAAACAGCGTGTTTTAGATACCAGAGGATGCGCAAGCGGAAAACCCCTGTATAAATGCGCAACTCCCGCAGTGAGAAAAGCAACCCCCAGATGTTGCACGGTCTTATCAGCATAAAGCAGGAGTGGGCCAACTGCTCCCAGGGACGGATTATTTTGCAGGCTTTCTTCCAGGGGCGGCGCCCAGTTTTCTGTAAGCAGGGTGTCATTGTTCAAGAAAAAACAAAAAGGGGCCTGGGCAAGTTTTGCCCCGGTATTGCAGGCCGCCGCAAAATTCCGGTTAGTATGGTTGCGTATGGATTTAAAGCGCAGACCAAACAATGCGCTGCCCAGCGGGTCCAAGTCGACAAGGGTGGCGTCGCTGGAGGCATTATCCACCGCAATAACTTCAAACTCATCGCCCGGAGTAAACCGACGCAGACTTTTAAGGCAGTCGCGGGTTAATTCCCATTTGTTGAATACCGGGATAATCACCGCAAACCGTAAATTTTCCATGGGTTAATTTTTCATATTTTACGATTTTTAGCCAGTGAGAGTTGTGTGAACCATCGCCAAGGATAGACCCGCTATGCCTGTTCTGCTCTGGCATTTTCCTAATCGGCGCCGTTATCGGGAGTGTGTCGTGGGGACCCCGTCAATCATCCTGAATCCGGAAGTGTTCCACCACATCAGCGGCGTTGATGCCCCTTGACGCGGCCTTTTCTTTCAGCCGTGCCCAGGTCCAGACTTTGGCCGTGCTGTTCAGCATAGTCCGGCATTCTTCCATGCTTAAAGAGGCATCGAAAAGCCGCTCAAACAGGGCAATATAGTGGGCTGGCATGGGTCTTTTACCTTTAAAGGCGGCAAGCATATTATCAAGAAATATTAAATTTATTGTAAAGAAATTATTCTACAGAACTTTCGTCAAATATTTTTCTAAAAAATATTAGCGATATACCAACTCTTTATTAGGTTTTACCTCATTCCAAGCAATGAAATGCCGAAGCGCTATTTAGGCAAGATTCTTGAATATTATCCGTTTGTTATTGTAAAAAGAGACAAAACAAGGTAAAGACCGTACTATCAACCAACCGGAATGATGGACACATTCATGGCAATGCGGAAGCAATGCAATATAGACGCCCTTTATTTTTCCGCCCGTCTGCGGGAAAAGCTGCGCGAGGCGCTTGACGCCCGAAGCGCGCTGGTGGAAGCTCACTCCGGTTACGGCAAGACCACGGCCATACAAGACGGCCTGCGGGCCATGCTGCCGGAGGACGCCGTATTTATCCGGCATGTCTGCGCGGAGGAAGCCCCGCGTTCCGCATGGCGGCGTTTGTGCCGAACCCTGCAAAGAATCGACGCAAAAGCGGGGGCCGCGCTCCTGCGCCTGGATGTGCCCGATGAAGACACCTTTGGAGAGGCGGCAACGCTTTTGCGGGAAATGGATTGTTCCGCTCCGACCTGGCTGGCACTGGACGATTTTCACCTGATTGCGAAACTCGCGCCCCGTTCCGTCTGGAAAGCCTTGCTGGAACACGATTCACCCCTGCTGCATCTGACGCTTGCGGCCAGACCGCTTGCCGCAAGCGTCATGCCATACGAGAAAGCCGGTTTCCTGCGTCTCACCGAGGACGATTTGCGTCTGACGGAGCGGGAAAGCGGGGAATACTTCGCCGCCGCCGGGGCCAAACTTACGGCGGAACAAATACGGGAACTGCATCGCCGCTCCGGGGGCTGGATCATAGCCCTGTCCCTGCATCTGCGGCATTACCGCAAGAGCGGAGACTTCGCCCCGGCTTCGGGTTCCGATCTATCCGGACTTTTGCGCGATGCCGTGTGGGACGGGCTGGACGAGGCGGGCCGGGATTTTCTCCTGCGTCTTTCCCCCTTTGAGGCCTGGACAAAACGGCAGGCGGCGGAACTGTCAGATCTGCCGGAACTTCCCGCCGAAACCGTCGCGCTTCTGCGCAGCAACGCCTTCATCCGTTTTGATCCGTATTCCGGACTGTACGCCCCGCACAGCGCCCTGCTGGACTTTACGCGGAAAACCCGCGAGATCCTCCCGGAAGCCCGGCAAAGAGCCATTCTGCACGCTGCCGCCGAATGGTGCGCTGTGAACGGAGAGCGGGCCAGGGCCATTGCCCTGTATCATGAACTGCGTGATTTTGAAAAAATTCTGGCTCTGGATCTTTCCGGTCTGGAGGATAACCGGCTGCTGGACGAGCCGGACTATGCCGACGCCCTGCGGGAGATAAGCGCCCATTGTACCCGGGAAATGAAACTCCGTTATCCCATGTCCATGATCCAGCTGGCCTTCGAGTTCTTCGGCCAGGGCTGTTACGGGGAGTTCGCCGCCCTGTGCGCGGAAATGAACGGATTGATCGGGCAGACGCCTTTGTCTTTGGCGGAACAGAACCGCCTGCGGGGCGAGCTTCTGCTGATGGAAGCCTTTACCCGGTACAACAGCATCGCGGAAATGGGCAGGCTGATAAAGGCCGCTGCCGAACTTACAGGCGGCAGGCCCTCCCTGATTTCTCCCGACAATTCCTGGACTTTCGGCAACACCTCCGTGCTGTTCATGTACCATAGCGAAGTAGGGCGTCTGGACACGGAACTGGCCGACATGGAAACATACTGCCCCTATTATGTCGCCCTGACCGAAGGGCACGGCGGCGGCGGCGCGGCCCTGATGCGGGCGGAAGCCCTGTTTTGCCGGGGCGAGGCGACGCAGGCGGAAATTTTCTGCCGCAAGTCCCGGCATGAAGCGGA
>JAISKK010000096.1 GCA_031260965.1 Desulfovibrio sp.
AGATGATGGCCCTGAGCTGTTTATCTGTCAATGTCATATTCAGATCGTGAATATGATTGAAAATTTCGATTAGCTTTACAAGTGATCGTGTATCTTGTGTCAAAAATTCAGCAAGTGGAGCGCTGTTCAAATCTCGACAAACGTACAAAACTCTGGCTTGTCGAGTCGGTTTGCCATCATGCAACAAGGTTTTCGGGTTTGCATTCACAGGAATCCATGCAGTTACAAGGTTATCTGGAGCCAAGCGCCTTAAGAGATGAGTCCATAATTCTCTAAGCGAAATCAAAATGTGCCGTGTCCGGTCGGTGTTATTGCTGTTAAGGGCATCGCGAGCACCAACATATGGTCTGGCAAGATCTGGATCAACCTGCTGCAGAAGAGCAAGGCAGTCAGCTGTTTCCGTTTGGGCAGTAAGGTGAATTTCTTCTTCAAGATACTCCTCATCTAGAGCTTCTCTCGGGTATAGGGAATCAAGAGCAAAACTCGCTGTATAGATTTCCCGTGTTGCCCCAGGCAAAATAACGTTGGGGAGTCGGACGCCGCCAGGATTTTCCTGAAATGCCTCCGCAAGATTTCCGTATGCTGTGACAGTACTAGCAATTGCACTTTCCACTTCTGGAATCAGCGATAACTCTCTTGGAAAAACAGTTTTAAAGAAATTAAAGTCTACACCGGCTAAAAGTTTTTGGGACGCACTTAATTGCAGGCAAATATTACTTATAGGTAGTTCGGAAAATATTTTAAGCTGTGAAGACTGAATATTTTCAATCAATGATAAGGGAACTACATTTAACTTTTCAAAATTTTGCCACGCGGCGACAATTCCGTCTAGGCTGTGTAAGAGTGAGCTTGAGCTGATAGCACTATTTAAGCTGGAAACAGACCTTGATAACAATTCAAGTTGCGTGAAATTGAAAGGTTCCACTATGCGTTTTATTTGTTCAACCACGTTTTTGTTGACTGGTGTGATTGCACGATTGAATGCTTCCATATCGTTACAGATTTTAGCGATGGTTGAACTTGGAGTTTCTGGATCATTGCTCATCATTGCTTGTCCTTTGATATTCTGAGAATTCCATTATTTTATAAGAAATATTATCAAACATTTTTTATAACCTGAATAATTTTTTAATCTCGCTTTCAGCTTGAGCAGGCATATTTTGGTTTTCATAACGTCTGACATTACTCACAATTTTTTGAGCTCGTGCTATTTCATCAAGAACCCATTGCGGGCCATAGAATGGCGCATTAAAATTTTCAACAACATTGAATAAATAATCTTTCTGATTATTTTGAAACCAGAAACTCATAGCGCAAATCATTTTTTCTAATTCAAATGAATCGAAAGGATAATTACTTGTAGAATTCCAATATTTCATAAGCCTAATTGTAGGTTTAATGAGAAAATTATTTGTCTTATTTTTTTCTTCAAGAGTTGTATTAAATTCATTTGGATTGGTAACAATCCAACCATCCGACCCGTCAGGGATCTGCAGCGCACCAGACCAGTTTGTAATTGCAGGTACTAAATCAAATTTAATGTGATTTAATTCAAGAACTATAGTCGGGCTAGATTGATATATCTCTGATCTGTTATAATATTTTTCAACAAATGTCTTTAGCCTATTCAAATATGTTTGTTGAGTATAATTGTTGTCGGTAAATACAATCATATAGTCAATATCTGAATTTTTATCCATTGAGCGCGGTAAAATTGTTCCACGCGTTGACGAACCAAATCGAAAATGCTCTTTGATCACGCCACTGTTAAAATATGAATCAATTCTAGATTTCAATGTATTTATTGATTTCGTGATTGATGCCTCTTCATCAGAAGATAATATAGCATTACTTGCTGTTGTCGTAAGAAAAGAGAGTACTGACATCCTACTTATCCTCCGTATCAACCTTATATCTTGCTTCGCCTTCTTCAATTCCCTTGCGGGCAACAAGAAAAGCCCATCGTGGGATACTTGGACTCTTCTGGTTCAATTTGTTGCGTGTCGTCAAAAGCTCTTTCAATTTATCGGAGAGTTCGTTTATCCGCTCCGTCTGAAGTAGTTCGAATTCCCGAAAAAAGCGTGTCTCATTGCGAAGGGCCAGGAATCGTCCTCCGACCGCCCGGTGAATAACTGCTTGTTCGTTCGGCTTGAGAAAAGTCATAAGTCCTGTCAAAAGAGATGCCAACATGGCACAACCACTTGCCCACTCAGGATAATTTTTGATAAGAGTCGCACCCGCAAGAGCCGCAAGAATAGTGGAAGGAATGCCCAGCCAGTAGGTTGTGTTCTCCCATATGCTCGCTGCATTGAAATGGCTTTTGCTTGAGTATGTGGCATCCTCTTCCAGCCGTTCGGCTTCTCTACGCAGTGCGAAAATTTTATCTTCCTCAACCATTATTTTTTCGCTCATCACATATACCCTCCCACCCCAAGCATTTAGTTCAGGTGCGTAGATTACACATCGTCAAAAGATTTACTGATTTTCTTCAGCACAGCCTTCATGGCCTGAATCGCGTCTTCCGTCGCGGCGGCATCTTCCTTGCCGACGGTAAAGGAGATATCCACAGTCACTTGGGTATTCCACGTCTGCTGGATACGCAAAAGCTCCGGCACAATATCACCGGCGTCCTGCAGCTGGTTAAGGCTTATGGTCGAGCGGAAAGTCCGCATGGTCGGCGGGAGCTGTGAAGATCCGTATGGAGCCGGAGGTTCCGCTAAGCCGAGTGGCTCTTGTTTCTGCAACAGCCGAACTTTGGATGCCTCCGCAGGCGAGCAAGGCCAAGTCGGCGACAGAGGATCAATCGAGACAAAGCGAAGCCGCAAGGCAGCATCCACCGCGTCTTTGACCGTCTTCCATGGGAGCGTCATACCTGCTTTTTGCGAAAGAGCCGCAGCGACAGCTTCAACGGTTGCGGCATCGTTTTGCCATGCGTAGCCAAGACTGGCGGGCAAGAGTTCCATCGGCGCGATGTCGTTTGGCGGCGCGTACAGGCTGGCGTTTTCATTCAGCACACCTGCCGGGACAGATTCACCCAGTATGCTTGCGGGGGGATTGTAGAGCCAGAGTATGCCGCTTTCCACATTTTTGCCCAGCGCAGCTATGACGGCATCCCTCGTGGCTTTGGGTACAGGAGTACTGGCGGTGTAGTCTTTAAGCTGGCAGGGAACTGTGCGGTTGCCGGAAAAATAGTCCAGCGCTTCTTTGACCGTGATATGCGGTTTGTCTTCGCCAGGCCAAAGTTCCGGCAAATTGTGCGGCCGCAAAATGTCGGGGGCGATTTCCGTTAACTCAGCTTTGGCGGGAAGCCAGAGTTCAAGCTCGGCATCATCCAATGCCGCAGTGTCTGGACGCGAACGCCACCATACACGAGCGGAGCCGTCCGGGCGCACAAGACGCAACACGAGGATGCCATCCACACAACCTTGAGCCAGAGTTTCCACCACTGCTGTGGTTTTGAGCATTTTTGGCAATTGGGGGAATTGGGCAAAAGCTGTGTACAGATCTTTGACGCGGCGAAAATCGTCGCCTTGGCGCCACAATTCATACGGCCCATCCGGCAAAAGAGCTTCCGCGTTCAGAGCCGTATCAAACACCCGTGAGCGCTGATCCTGTTTAATGGCGGCAAAATGCGGAGCATCGCTGACAGTCAGTTTGAAGCACTGTGGGTCGCCTTTTTCCGAGAGCGTCACCACCATGCACCATGCCTGTTTGACGGCTTCGCCGACTTTGCCTTCTGCTGCGGATTTTTGGCTCGTCAATGTGGACATGCGAACCGGGTCAACGGCATCCTGACCTTGCTGTCGCAGGGTAAAGAGCACTTGCTCCCATGCGATGGCGTCCCGCAGCCGGGCGTTGGCCACTTCAAGCCCGTCGATGGACGGCGCCAGCAGAATGAGCGCGTTACGGTACACGCGAGGTCTGTTTTGGCTGGCTCCTTCCTGCAGGTATCTCACAGCTTCATCGGCAATTTTTCTGGGCTCGCTCGCGCACTCCGGCCCTAAAATCGCGTAATGAAATTTGCCGTCATCCGCAACGTCTCTGGGGGAATCCGGCATAATGTGTAAGTCAAGGCCGCTTTCTCTCGCGCCCATGGCCAGGGATTTGGCCTTGGAGATTTCATTGATAAGACGTCCTCGTACAACGTCATCTCCGATTTCCAGTTTGGCCTTGGCATGCATCTGCGTAAGATTTGGCCGCTTGCCCAGACGCCATGCCGCAGGTAATGCGCCGTTATCAGCGGTATTCTGGTCGTCCAGCCAAAAACTGTGCTCAGCCCACTGCGCAAGTCCTGTCTCAAGCACAATTTTATCCGGGTGGGTAGGAGCTATCAGCGCAAACAGATCACGGGTTTTCACTTCCTGGCCAAGCGGCTGCGAATGGAGGAAGGCGCCTATTGCCGCCTGTTCCAATTCTCTGAAACCGAGGGTCAGATCTTTCTGGATGTCGCGGGTTATTTCCAGTTCCTTTTCCACAATCGCGCCCCAGACCGCCTTGACGCCTTCGGCATCGGCATGGTCGGCGATAGCCACAAGTTCACGCATTGCAGAGGAGAGGCCGTTTTGATTTGGTGCGGAAAGCATGCTTGCGGTGCTGACCAGGGGACTTTGATCCCATTTTTCCGCTTCCCGCAGCGCCAGAGCAAAGGTTCGCAAAGCTCCGCGCGTTTTTTGGTATCCCTGAATCTGCGTCCACTTGACAAAAAACACGTCCGTCAATTCCGGATGGAAGGGATAGGATTTGTAATATCGATCTTCCAGGGAGCGCGACCGCGAGTCGCCAATTCCACTTTTACCTTCCAGGGCGGTCACGCCTTTAAGGGCTGCCTGGACATGGGAACGGAATTTTTCCGGGTCGCGGATGGATTCCGGAGTAAAGAAGCGGCGACGCAGCACTTCCGCCACATCATCCTTACTGACCGGCTCCACGGCTTCTTCTCGCTGACGCTGAAAAATATCATATAACTCCCCCTCCAAATCCTTCCCCATGACATCTTCTTTCGTGGGGTCGGATGCCAACAGGGAAGCCACCAGACAGCATGTGTCCACTTTGGTCGCAGCCTGAGTCAGATATTGGAAAAAGCTGAGCAGATAATTGCGCCAGGCAGGTACGGATGCGACCTTGATCCTGGCGTACATGAGCACTTCGTCAACCAGCAGAAGCAGCGCGAGTTTTTCCTTGCCCGGAAGGCTGAGCAGTTCCGTCATCAGACTTTCAGCTGGCGGAGTGTCGCGTTCGTCTTTGGGATTGTCTCGGTTGATGACCGCCAGACCTTCCGGCCCGGCGATTTGCCATGCGAGAATCGACCATGGCCGGCGCAAACGCCGTTCTTCACCGGCAGGGCTTTTGACAGTAAGACCGTCTTGCACGTCTATCTTGTCAAAGCATAAGGCGGCCACACGCGCCTTGGGAAAATCGCACCCCACGGCAGTACGGAACTCCTCCACTGCCGGAAGGGAAGGCAGTTTGCCCGGCTCACGTACAAGGTGCAGCAGGGTAATGAGCGCATGGGTTTTGCCGCCGCCATAGGTAAGCTGTAACTGGCGCACGGCCTTGTCGTTTTTGCCGAGGAGCCTTTGGCACACATCTCCGGCCAGGGCCCGAAGGTTGTGGGTGGGAAATGTGAGAGCGAAAAACTCTTCAGGTTTCTCATACACCGGGCGCAGTCCTTTTTGCATGACGGCTTCATGCAGATCCGCCGCGAACAAGTGCAGGGCCAATTCCCCGGAACGCAGATCAGGGCGTAGATCGACGACCTTATGCCAGGGTTTCCAGTTCGGTGTCGTGGCCATTTTACTCTCCCATTTTTATCTGCGCGGCAGTCTTTGCGCCCTTGGCGTGCAGATGGTTGCTTATGGATTCGAGCAGGCTGCGCTCGGAGTTTTCAGAAAGTTCGGTCAGCGCCTGCAGGAGCTGCGTGAACAGTTCATTGCGGCGTAAAGCGTAGGCGTCAATATAGCTGTCCACCTTGCCCAGATCGCCATCTTTCCACAGGTGCATAAGTTTATGCGCCCGGTCGATGAGGGGGACGGGAGCGCCGCCGGGCGCTTCCAGCCCTAATGCTTTATGATCACGCTTCGACCAGGGGAGCAAAGACATTTTTCCTCCGCTGGAACCTCCGCCGGCATCTTCGTCAGCGTTCTCGTCATTGTCTTCAGCCTCGTCGTCAACAGCGGATGCTGGAGACGCAGATCCTTTTTTGGTCACAACGCGGTAGGCGCTTTCCAAATCCCTGTCCGTCAAACCGCAGGCTGTGGCATAGAGAATACATGCGCCGGCCGGGGCGTCCTCCATGCCGAAGTCATTGCGGTGCAGCAGATAATATGCCGTCACAGCATCCATGCGCTGCTCATCGCTTCCAGTAGTAGGATCGGTCTTGAGCACGCGGCCGACCACAAAGTTCACCACCATGCGGCGGACATTGCCCAGAAATTCCGTAACGCTCATACTCTCACCGGTACCGGCGGTTTTTTTGACCACCGGATGAGCGGAGTAGGCGGTCAATGCCGGGCCGGTAGCGGCCCAGACAAAGTCCGGCCCGCGTATGCCCGCATCCCAGAAGGCGCGGAGTTTTTCCGTGATGTGGGTTTCCATCTTGGCCAGCACCTTGCTGTCCCAGCCGGGAGCGGCGGTTGCCGGACGTTTTTTGCATACCAGCCAGACGGAGGAAGACAAGGCGGCGGAAGAAAGCCCGCGCATGCGGTTGCCCATCTCGGTTTGGATGGGCCAGGACGCGGTAACGGTAAATCCGGCGCGGATCATGGCTGAAACCAGTGTTTCCCAGGCATCCGGGTGCTTGTGGGCAAAGACGACCACCAAACGCCCGTCAGGCGCGAGGCTTTCATGGCAGCGCGCAAAAACCTGAGCCATGCCGTCTTCGTAGGCTTTTTTGGAAGCGGCTTTATCGCCGTTATGGCGGCTGGCGTCGTCTATGAGTTCGCCGTCATGAGCAGCGCTGTCCCATTTGGGGGCAAGGGGGGCGGTGAACAGACCCTTGTCCAAAACTGTATTGTGGGTTACGCGCTTGAGCCAAATGTAAAAAAAGTCCATGCAGTCGGAATAGGGAATGGCATCGTAATACGGTGGGTCAGTGACGATAGCGTCGTACTGTAAGCCGGTAGGCTGTGTAGCGCTTTGCTGCGTGATGGTGGGGGTTGGGGAATGACTCGCAGCGTCTAAAGCATGTTCAATATACTCAGATATCCACTCAACGCCGGAGTAAAAATTGCCTGTGGAATCAGATAATGGATTGCCTTCACAGAAATCCCAGGTGATGGGCAGGGCAAAACGGGTGAAGGTGCCCTGGAGTTTTGCATAACCCATATCCCAACGGCAAATAGTGGATTGCCGGTCGGCAATGCGATCTATGCCGACAGCCAGATACGCCCCAATCGCCTCCACCCAAGTTCCGTCATAGCCGAACGCTGAAGATTCCGCTTCACACTTAGCGATTGCCTTGCGAACACTTGTCACCAGTGTGCCCAAGGCCAAAAGCTGGCGGGGGGAGAAAAGGTCGTGCCAAAGATTGAAACCGTACTTGGGTATGCGCATGCCGAGGGCATTTTCATCGGGCGTCGGCTCGTCCGGGATGCCGAATGGCACATCCTTGAACGCCGCTTCCAACTCCTCGCGCGTTACATTGGCCTGATTGATTTCCTCCGGGAACGGACGCCGGTATTCCTTGCTCTTTCTCCCCTCTACAACAACGGCAGTGGACACTGCCCCCAGTCTTCCGGCTTTGCCTTCACGGCGCAGGTCATCCATGGACATGATGTTGCCGCAATGCGGGCAGGTGGCTCCGGCCCCGGACATGAAGCCTTTTCCGACTTCCTGGTCATAAGCGCGTTTTTGTGCCGCATTCCCCCCTTTGACAGGAACATCGCTCCAGACGTCAAAAAATACGACCCCGTCACTCGCTTCCACCTTGAGGGCTACACGTTTGCCGTTCTTTGTCTTGCACAGCCACTTGGTCTTGAGCAGAGGAATGAGGTTACGACAGTTCTTGCAGTGCGCCGTGCGCGCCCAGAGGTACGCGACTGTGGGCCGGGCTATCCAGCGAGGATTGTGTTCATCTTTCAGATACTGCGCGTCAAAGTCCTTGTTGAGCGCATCCACATCCGCTGTGCCGTCTTCTTTTAGGGGAACCATCTGTGGAGGTTGCGGCTCGTAGGGCGCATCTTCTTGTAGGGACTCGTAAACCGCATAGGTCGGGTAACGGTTCGCCAGAAACTTACGGGCATCCTGCAAAACCCATTGTCCCCAGGCGCGGACGTGCCATGTGAGATCAGCGGCATAGGGGTCTTCTGATGACGCCAACAGACTTCCCTGCTGCGATACCGTAGCTTTTGCCTGAGAATGTCCGTCGAAAAATTCCTTCATGAAAGCCGTGTCTGACCGGATGAACTCCGGCAGCGGCACAGTGGCGTCACCAACAGCTTGCGGGTACTTAAGCGTAGCGCCCAGCACAAAAGCGGCCACAGGGTTCAAATCAACGGCATGGGCTTCACAACCCAGGCGCATGGCTTCCAGGGGGATGGCTCCGCCACCGGAGAATGGGTCAAGGATACGGGGAGGGCGGCCGCCATAAGCGGCGTGAATTTCATCCACGAGTTTTTGCAGTTCCCGCTCCCGTTCACCAACAATACGCTTATGTTCTTCCTTGGCCTTTTTCCCGCTTTTCGGTTCCGTGCCAAGCCAGCGCAGCACACCGCCATCGGTTTTCTGCGTGGCGCGTTGCTCCTGTCCTGTTGATTCCACAACCTTGCCGCCGATACGCTCACAAAGATGCGCCCGCTCTTCAGCGGTTCCGGGGTCAGGCAGAAGCGTAGCCAGCAAAGCGGCGCGGCAGGCGGCCAAAGGCCGTCTTGCGGGCCAGATGTGCAAGGTGGAAAGGTGCCCGTGCCGGACATTCTTTTCATGCACGGCATCCAGAGACGTCTGCTTGAGCGGAAAGGCGGTTTCGATAAGGCGGTCGTCGTTTTTGGGGTCAGACATTTATTTTCCTTCCGCCGGCGGCGGCAAAGCGTTCTTGCCGGTGATGACCTTTTGGCCGGTTTTCGCTTCGAGTTCTTTTCTGGCATGCTTGGCAATGCCACCGCCTTTCTTTCCGGCTTCCGCATTTTCCTCTAGTCCGGTGGCATTCGCGTTTTCCGCTATTTGCCGCGTGGAAAGCTCCGCGAGCGCCGTGAAAATCAATTCCGCCTCGCTCATGTGGTCGCGTAAATTCTGGTCTTTCAGACCCTTCAGGTTTTTATGCTCCTTGACGCTGAGCTCCGCCCATTCCTGATGAATGATGTTGGTCAGAATCGCATATTCCTTGCCTTCCCTGATGTCATGACCTTTCCAGTAGTCGGTCAGTTTGTTGCGCGTTTCCTGGCCAAGCATCCGTTGTTCGATCCATTTTTCAGACCGGCCATGTTGCCGCCAGTATTCGCGGGAACGATTCAGAGCCAGTTCCGGGTCGGCCATTTCCTGAATGCGCTCGTAGCCGGTTTTCGCCAACCAGAGTTTGATAGGCTCAGCTTTTGGGCTGGGCACAGACTGGACAAGACGTAGGAGCGTTTCCGCATCGGCAACGTCAGTAAGATATTTTTTGCCGTCTTGAGCGGTCAATTTCAGTCGGTGACAATTTGTCACCGACTGACTTCCTTCCTTTTTCAGCCGTTCCTTGAGCTTGTTCCAGTAGTTTCGCGCTTTCTGAAAATCCGGTTGTTCCGTCAGTGCCTGGATAATGTCCACAACGGAGAAGTACCATTTTTCCGCCTCTTCATCATAAACCCGACGAATCCCTCGTTCTTCAAAAAAAGTGATATCATCTTTCATGGCTATTCTCCTTCCGCCATCGGCAGTATGTCCGCAAGCCTGATGCGTCGTGATGTGCGGGTTTGGTCAGTCGGTCGCACGAGCAGCTTCCATGCCGGGTCCTGGATGCGGATCAGACGCGGAGTTGGAGACGCGCATTCCGCCACCACATACAGCCAGTATTCAGATCGCAGGTTCATGGCCCTGTCCCACTCGTTCTCCGACATCTCCACAGCTTCACTGCCGCGTGTGCCCTTGACCTCAATGCAGCGACGCTCGCGTTTGCCCCCATCCGCGCTGCGGAAAGACAAGACATCAAAACCGGGATAATCCTGTAAGCCCTGTGCGCGGGCCAATGCAGCCGTATGGACAGGCCGGACGTCGCCGAAGTCGCTTTCATAGGAGCGCACGGCGTTCATGGCCAATGCTTCAATATTGTCCTGCCGCCAAGCGTCATCTCCGGCACATTCAACCTCGGGTAACACTAGGGCATGGGCGATAAAGGTCACGGAACCTGGCAGTACCTTGTCCGGTTCACCGAGTAGTGCCGTTAGTGCGGCATCACGTTCTTCATTCAGATGCCGGATGCGTTCAATGACGGCGTCAAGCTCACGCTTCACGTTATCCCCGTCCCGTTCCTTGCGTTTCAGAGCGCCGCGTCTGGTGGTCAGTTCTATGTTCTGAAACTCAAATCCCTTGAGCAGATACTGTTCCCGCTGTGGAAGTTCAGCGCGTATGGCATCCGCTTCCAGCAGCGCCTGCTTGCGGCATTCTTCCAGCAGATACACGCGGGCGCTTTCCTTGCTGGCGGCAATGGACAAAGCCAGCCGTTGCGCGTCCTCGGGAAGCCCTTCGGTTCCCCTTGAGCGGATGCACAAAAAATGTTCCAGAGGACACGGCGTCAGCGCTGCATTTTCTTGCCGCACAGCCGTAAGATGCCATGTGGGTTCAGCGGAATCACCGTGCAGGATGCCATACTTCGCCACATGCACAAGATATGGCTTCTGCGTGTTTGCATCCATAAAAATTCCGCCGCGCAAGGCTTCCAGCCCGCAGGCGGAACGCAGAGCATTACGGATGGCGTCAAATATCGGCTCGCCCGGATGCAGCCACAAGACATCATTTCGGGATGGGTGAGAGAAGGATAAAGACTGCGGCTTGTCATTCATCCGACCACCGAATGCCGTCCAGATAGCCGCAGCGTGTGGGCTGCGACCAGCATCCAGAGAGAAAACTCCTGCGGCATCGCCTTCCAGACGCACATCTATCAGCGGCGCCGCCATGCGTGTGAATCCCTCAACAAAACCCGGAAGCAGGCGGCGGTAATCCTCATTGTACAGGTCTTCCCGCAGAGTCGGGAGCTTTGACGCCACATCCCCGCCTTTCCCCAAAATCATTTCTTCCTTGGCCAGAGCGGCTGATACCTGTTCCGCCGTAATCTGCCCATTCAGTTCATTTGTGAGGTCATCAAGGCTGTTGGTCTCAACGGCCATGAGGGCGCGTTCCATATAGGTCTTGATGGAGACCTCATTGAACACTCGGCCTATACTGTCAAATACCTTGTCAGAGGACAGTTGCTTACGAATGCGCTCCAATTTGTCCAACAGCGTTTTGAGGACTTTGCCTTCGCGCGTGGTGGATGCGACGAGATTGAGGAGAAACACAGGTTCATGCTTCTGCCCATAGCGGTGAATGCGGCCCATGCGCTGTTCGAGCCGAGCCGGATTCCAGGGTATGTCATAGTTGATCATGATCCAGCAGAACTGGAGGTTGACGCCTTCGGCTGCGGCGTCGGTGCAGATCATGTACTGCGCGCCGTGCTCCTGTGCGGGTTTTTTGAAATGATCAATCGCCTCCTGACGTTCCCGGTAATCCATGCCGCCATGAATATGCGCCAGACTCCCGGCAAAGCCCAGGGCGGAAAGGCGGTTGTTCAGGTACTCCAGGCTGTCGCGGTGTTCTGTGAAGATGAGGATTTTTTCGCCGATGAAGCGAGGGTCTTCGATGACTTCACGGAGCCGCTCAAATTTGGATTCCGTTCCTTTGTCCAGAACGCGCTTGGCAAGTTCAAGCAGAGTCCGGACATGCTCTCGTTCAGCCATCAGTTCAGCAAGGGACACAGCAACCACGTTGCCGAGAGCGTCATCTTCGGCCTTTTCGTTTTCTTCCAGCCCTGATGCGTCATAGGCTTCATCGTCTGCGGTTTTTTCTTCAAAGACATCATGAACAGCGCGGCTTTGCCATGCGGCCAACTGTTTTTCGGAGAGGTTGCCGTCCTCCAGGCGCTGAATCAGATCGGTAAGCTTTTCCAGCCGCCGTTCAAAGGAGCGTTTCAGGGCATAGGTGGAAGAAGAGAGACGACGCTGGAATACGGAAAGCGCAAGTCGGGCGGCGGAACGATTGAGAATTTGGGCCTTGTTGTAGATGTAAAGCAAATAGTCGGTCGTGGCGTCGTACAGTTCCTGTTCGCTGTCCTGCCCGGTGGTGAGGCTGAAGCCCAAGGTGTCTGACACGCGCATGGGATACAGCGGTCTGCCGTCCAGATGTACCATTTCTTCTTTGGTGCGGCGCAGGAAATGCCCGGCTCTGACCTCCGCCGGAATACCTTCAAACGCCTGCCATGTAGAAAAGCACTGCGGGTCCAACAGCCGCCACAGGCCGAAATAGGGATAATCCTTCCCCATATGGGGTGTAGCAGTCAGCAGAAGCAGGTGTTCAGCTTTCCAGGGCAGTTTCCATGATGCCGGAGCGCCGTCAGATACTCCGGCCAGCATTTCCGCGAGTTTGTACCTATCGGATTTGGTGATGCGAAAATCGCCGCCCTGGTCGCAGGACAGCTTGTGCGCTTCGTCAAAAATGACAAGGTCATATGGCTTGGTATCCAAAGCGCCTAAAAGCGCTCGGGCTTTATCGTTGCGCAACGTGTCGATACTGACGATAAGCAGGTCGCTGCCTTCACCGATAAAGGGGTTGCCTCTACTCATATTCTGGCCGACCGCGATGGCGGCATCAAGCTGGAACAGGTCTTTGAGTTCTTTCTGCCAGTTGCCTATCAAACCTGCCGGAGGCACAATGAGTATGCGGCGGATGCGCTGCCGGGCCAGCATCTCACGAATGACCAAACCAGCCATGATGGTTTTGCCCGCGCCTGCGTCGTCGGCCAGCAGAAAACGTAAGCGAGGCTGTTTGAGCATGACGTCATAGACGGCGATGCGCTGGTGAGGCAGGGGATCGATACGGGACACTTCTGTGGCGAAAGCGGGGTTCACTGTATGGGCGAAGGCAAGCCGTTCCGCCTCAATGATCGCTTTAACGGCATCAGTGCGGGCGGTAAAATCGGGCAGGATGTTGTCCGGCAATGGATCAAGCCCTGCCGGGGCGGTAGGTTCTTTTTTGGCGTGCAGAGAGGTTTCAAGATTATGGAGTTTATCCAGAGCCAAGGCGGTAGGTTTGGTTTGACCATTTTCCCACCGGTTAACCGAGGCAAAGGACACACCGAGCAACTTGGCAAGCGCCTCTTGGGTCAAAGCGCAATCTTTACGCAATGACCGGATGTACTCGGAAACATCCGAGGCTGAACGGGAGAGGGGTGTCTTTGCGCGAGATGTCATAAATTTCCTTACTGGAATTAGCTTGTTGACACTATATATAACAGATGCTATAAACGATGTCAACCAGTCGCTGTGAAGTTGTCCATCTTTGATTTTGTCAAAAGCAAGGGAGGGAGGTATGGAGTTTATCGCAAACGGAATCAACAACAATTACCTCAGAAATTTTGTAAATAAGCTTCGTACCGTAGTCCTTGCGAAAGGAACTGATATACTCGAAAACCACCGAGGGAAATCGGGAAGACGATGATTTCGGACGTGGAGCCATGAGTTTTCCCTTTAGTCCCATATATGAAGCCTTCAACACAACTGGTGATAAAAACCGAGCATATAAGTGGACATGTGTGGTTGCACCCAGTCTAAGTTTAGGATACTTTGGACTATAATTTTCAGTCAGTATGAGTAACGCCATAAATTTTGTTACGGAAAACACATTTTTTCTATGTCTCGCCTAAGTTCCAAGCAAGAAGTTCTCTGTTGCAAGAGGTAAAATGGCTGCTAACAATCCACAACCTACATATAAGCGACAGCGCTTCTTGTTGACGTTTATCCGCAAATTACAGAGTGGCGTGACATCCACCGACTTACAAAAGTTGGTGTTCCTCTACACGATGCAAGAAAATTCCGCTTTCTACGAGTTCATACCATACAAATATGGCTCGTATTCATTTCAGTTAGCGGAGGATGTCGGCATCCTTCGTAGGGATGGATACTTGACAAACGAAAATTCGCGCATTCAGGCCGTTGGTGATTGCCATCAGTATTTCGTTCAGTATCCAGTGGTAAGCGAACGCGGCGATAGGCTTATCAGAAAAGCATACCGAGAATATCCATATTA
>JAISKK010000039.1 GCA_031260965.1 Desulfovibrio sp.
CCAACTATATAGTGGTCGCGTGCACTGGGCATAGAGCGCCTCCGTCTGGTATTGTTAATTGTGGCGGCGGGGTGTTATTTCGGTATTTTGGCGCGCCGGTATTGCACATAGGCGTCGCGGACCGAGGCGTAGGGTTCAACCGCGCCCTGCTTTAAATTATCGTAGAGGTCCAGCACCCTGTCCAGATTATTGAAGACCTCTATTCCCCATACCCCAAGACTCAATTCCCAGGGTTGCAGGTAGGTGGTGGGCGAGAAGACCTGGTCCACCCCCCAGCCCACGCTGTCGCGCAGGGTCTTGGGACCGGCAAAGGGCCAGACTATGTAAAAGCCCTCACCTACTCCCCAGACCCCCAGAGTCTGGCCCATATCTTCATCTTCAACCGGGACGGCGCTCTCAAGGCCTCCTGCCACATCAAAAAAACCGCCCAGCCCGGCCGTTGTGTTCAGGATGAAGCGGGACATTTCCACCCCGGCCGCCAGGGGGCGACCCTGCAGGAGGTTGTTTGCGAAACGCACCGGGAAATCCAGATTATGGAAAAAATTTGCGAGGCCATCACGCATGAATTCCGGGGTGACAAAGGCGTAGGCCTCATACATGGGACGCCCCACGTGTTCAAGTATTACGTCATTGAATTCAAATACGGCCCGGTTGAAGCCCTCGATGGGGTCAGCTATAATCTCTTCGGCCCGATCCAGATAAGCGTCGTCATCATCCAGAGAGGGGATATGGCCGTTTGGAGCTTTCCTGTCTTCAGTTCCTTTGTCCGCAGTGGCGCAAAAAGCCTCCCCGCCCGCCGGACCGGCCAGGGTCAGCAACAGGGCCGCAAAAAAGACCAGGATCGGCATTTTGCACATAAAAATTAACCTTTGTCCTTTTGCGTGCGCGTTTCAATCGCTTTTTGCCGCACCAGCCGGATCAATTCCCCGGCGTCGTCCTTGTCAAGAACGGACTGAAATTGGGAGCGGTAATTCTGCACCATGCTGACGCCTTCAATAATTATGTCGTATACTGTCCATCGGCCATTTTTCAACATCCTGTAGGCCACAGGCACAATTTTATCCTTAATATGCACCTCGGTCTGGATTTCAACCTTGTCTCCCTTGGCGCTGCGTGTCTCTCCGGTATAGGAGACCTTTTCGCCGTTGTAGCCTTCCAGCTTGTCCAGGTATCTCGCGCGCAACAGATCTTCAAAGGCGTCCATAAAATCTTTCTTCTGCCCGTCGCTGAAGCTCTTCCATTTGGGTCCTACCGTGCGCATGGACAGTTCCGGAAAATTGAACAGACCCCTGATGATTTTTTCAACCTCCGCCAGCACCGCGCCGCGTGTGGACGGATGTTGCATTTCCGGCTTTTTGAGTTGGTTAAAAACGCGAGTGATGGTTTCTTCAAGAGCCACACGCGCTTCCGAGGGCGCGGCCTTAAGCCCGGCGCAGGGCAGGGCGGCAAGCAGAAAAAAGCTGAAAGAAAGGCAGAGGACGACATGTTTTATACGGCGCATTATTTAACTCCTCCGAACACGTATTTACTAATCAGGGCCTCAATATCAACAGAGGATTCTGTTTCCCACAATTCGTCTCCGGCGGCCAGTATCTTTTCGGAACTTCCCGGTGACAGGCTGATGAATTTGTCGCCGATCAGGCCGCTGGTTTTCACCGAGGCTATGGAATCATCGCTCAAGTCGATGCCCTTGTTGATCAGCAGGCCGACCTTGGCGCTGAAATCCTTGTTCAGGCTGACTCCCGTGACCTTGCCTACCCGTACTCCGGCAATTTCCACGGCAGCCCCGGTTTTAAGGCCTGTGACCGAGTTGAATCTGGCGCTCAAGACATAGCCGTCATCCCCAAAGACTTCCATCTTGCCGAGTTTGACCGTCATATAGGCAAGACAGGCCAGACCCAAAATCATGAAAAGGCCGACGGAGAATTCCCGCGAATATTTTTGCATCTCTCCCTCGTTTTTAATGTTCATCTGTTCCAGCATTTTACGCTTGAGATTGTCGCTTACGGCAGGCGAAAGTCTGCCTGCTCCAATCTCGCGGCAAGGGTTTGCAGGCAAAACCTTGCAGAGCAGATATACATCGATGTTAATCTGCTCTAAAGCCAAGGGCAGCATGTATTTTACGCCGCAGTTCCGTGTCTTCCGCGGGACCTGCGTCGGCGTGGGGCTTTGTCCGCGCCGGTGAGCGGTTAAGAAAACGGCGCAGGTAGGGGTCCTGCGATTTTTCCAGATCCGCAAGGGGCCCGGAATAGGCTATGCCTTTTTCATGCAGCACTATCACATGGTCCGCTATGGCCCGGACCGAAGCCAGGTCGTGGCTGACCGAGACGATGGTCATATCCGGAAAACGTTCCTTCATATCCAGCAAAAGCTCGTCCATCTGAGCCGCGCTTATCGGGTCCAGTCCGGAAGTAGGCTCGTCGCAAAGCAGAAGCGGCGGGTCCGTAACCAGGGCGCGGGCCAGACCGGCGCGTTTTTTCATGCCTCCGGACAATTCCGAAGGATAATAGTCGGCAAAATCGGCGAGTCCCACCAGAGATAGTTTGTGCAATACGATTTCCCGGATCAGGGCCGGGTCCAGTTTTGTATGCTCGGTTAAGGGCAAACCCGTGTTTTCGGCGACCGTAAGCTGCCCGAGCAGGGCGCCGTCCTGGAAAAGCACGCCCATATGCCTGCGCGTCGTGCGCAACTCCCTCAAGGAGAGGGAGAAGAGGTCCCTGCCGCCGAGCAGCACCCGGCCACGCATGGGCCTGGACAAGCCGATTATATGGCGCAGCATGGTTGTTTTCCCGCCGCCTGATCCGCCCAGAACCGCACTTATTTTTCCGCCCGGCAAAGTGACGGAAATGCTGTCAAGGACCACGTTCTCGCCGTAGCCCATGCTCACATCTTGAAATTCTATGTCCCAGGCTTTTTCCATAGGCTTAAAGAAGAAATGAGGTCAGCGCGTAGTCCGCTGCCAGCAGCAATATACAGGAGAGTACCACGGCCGAGGTAGTGGCGTTTCCCACCGCTTCCGGGCCCATGCCGTCTTTGCGCATATGGGCGAAATAGCCTTTATAACAGCAAACGGCAACCACGATCAGGGCAAAAACCAGAGATTTCACAAGACAGCCGGTGACGTCCGCAAGGCGCACGCTGCTTTCAATACGGGAAAAATAAACGCCGCCGCTCACGCCGAGCATAAGCACCCCGGTGGCATAGCCGCCGAGGATGCCGACCACGCAGAAAACAGAGGTGAGGAGCGGAAAGGAGATCAAAGCGGCGCTTATGCGCGGGGACACAAGGTAGCCCATGGGGTTTATGTCCATTACTTCCAGAGCGTCGATCTGATCGCTGATGCGCATGACCCCGATTTCAGCGGCCATGGCCGAGCCGGCCCGACCTGTAATCATGATCGCCGTCAACACCGGACCGAGTTCGCGAATCAGGCTTAAGGAGACGGCGGAACCGAGGAATCCCTCGGAGCCGAACATGGTCAGGGTGTAATAGCCCTGCAGCCCCAGAACCATTCCCGTAAAAAGTCCAATCAGCACAATGAGAAAAAGAGACCCGGCCCCGATCGCCCATATCTGATGCAGAACCTTGGGTGCCTGGGACAGGGAACTGAACATGCGGGCGATGCCATGCAGGAGAAAGAAGCCCATGGCCCCGCTTTCGCGCAACAGCGTGACCCCGATGCGTCCGGGGCCAAGGATCGGGGTCAGCGGCACCGGGAAGCCGGACGTGTTTTTGGGCATGGTCATCTGCTTTGTATTTTTTGTGGCATTTACTTCTTCAGGCCGGCGCTAACGCAGCCGCACCAGATTTTTGCCGTCCTGTTTGGAGTCGCGCAGGGCCAGTTGCGCCCTGGCGACAAGTTCCGCCTGCTGCTCGCCCGTGCGGCTGGTGGAACAGCCGATGCTGACCGTGATGGGCGGCAGGGCGCCGAAAGTCTGCTCGTTTATGGCCCGGCGCAATTTTTCGGCCATGCGCAGGGACTGGCTTTGCCCGGTCGAGGGTGCGACAACGGCAAAGGCCCCGCCTCCGCAAGAGGTGGTCTTATCGGCTATGCGTTTGAATTTGCCGAGAAAATCACTCAGGGCGACGAGCGCGGCGTCACAGACATCTTGTCCGTAAACGGCATTCAAAGTTGTGAAATCATCAATGTCCAGCATGAGCAAAGAAAATTCCGGGCCTGTGTCTGCGTATGAATTTAAGATTTCATACAGATTCCGTAAGCTCGTTTCCCGGTCCGGATCTGCAACATCGCTTTGAAACAAAGCGCCTTCATGGTTTTGCGCCTTGCGGCGATTCAGAACGCCGTCCCTGGATTCCTGCAAAATGCGGGTGCGGCCTGTGAATTCGTCGCCAAGCAGCCGGAGGATCAGGAATTTTTCCGCGTCCAGATTTAAGGCCTGGGCGCTTAAACCCTCTCCCGGTCCGGTCAGTCCCTCTTCGCGCCAGATTCCGGAAAAAATAAGACCGGTCTGGTTGCTGTCAAAAAACAGTTCCGCATCGGATAGAAAAAGGCGCAACATCGCGGATTTTTCCCAAGGCCGTGTGTGTGCGGGGCTTGCATTTTCCCGAAAAAGTTTTTCGTAAAATTCCGGCGTCTGGCCGTAAATTTCATAGTCCAGTGGTCCTTTGCGCCGTAGAACAGCAATATCCAGGGCCTTAAGGACGGATGCCGCAAGAACGCTGCTCACGATTGTTCCTCCCTTTGCAAAGCGGCGCGGGATAGAGACCGCGTTTTCGGCGCATAAGAGCGGGAATGAGGAGGAGGTGTTTTTGCCAGTGTTTCGGCGGCCAGATTTGCAAAAACCTCCGTTACCCCAAGCCCGGTAGCGGCACTGCTTTTGACGGCTTTTATACCTTGTCCGGCAAGTTCGTCCAAACTGTTTTCCGGAATCTCCCACAGCTTTTTGAGGTCGGCCTTGTTCAAAAGCAGGGCGTTTGGAAGATCGCCGGTCAGCCCCAGGACCTGATCGCGCATATCCAGCGCGATACGCAGGGTTTCCATCCGCGTGCCGTCGGCGACGAAGATCAAAGCGTCGGCCTCGCGCAGGCACAAGACATTGACCCGGCCGAAACTCCCGCTGCCCTGGAAATCCCACAGGGAAAAGACCTGCGCGCGACCCTGTACGGGGATGGATGCCCTGCTTATGCTAAGACCCAGAGTGCAACGATAGGACGCCGGGGGGGACGCACCCAGACAGCGCCGCACCAGAGCGCTTTTGCCGACGGCATAAGCGCCGATCAGGCAGATCTTTCCGGCTTCCTCCATGCGCGCGGCTTAAGCTTTGCCCGCGCAGCCGAGCACATTGCGGATCTTGTGCCGGACCATGCCTTTTACCGCTTCACGCGCCGGCTTCAAATAGGTGCGCGGGTCAAAGTCCTCCGGGTGTTCCGCGAAATGTTTGCGGATGCTGGCGGTCATGGCCAGTCGGATGTCCGTGTCGATGTTGATTTTACAGACGCCCGAAGTCGCCGCCTTGCGCAGCAGGTCCTCCGGAATGCCGCGCGCTCCTCCCACCTGACCTCCGTATTTGTTGCACATCTCCACAAATTCCTGGGGTACGCTGGAGGAACCGTGCAGCACCAGGGGATAGTCCGGCATTATTTTAGTGATCGTTTCCAGACGCGGAAAGTCCAGTTTGGCATCTCCTTTGAACTTGTATGCTCCATGGCTGGTTCCTATGGCTATGGCCAGGGAATCGCAGCCCGTGCGTTCCACAAATTCTTTGGCCTGATCCGGATCGGTATAAATAGTTTTCTCCGCCGCCACATCATCTTCAACGCCTTCGATGCGTCCAAGCTCGGCTTCAACCCAGACCCCGCGTTCATGCGCGTAGTGGACGACTTTTTTGGTAACGGCGATGTTATCTTCAAAGTGCAGATGGGATCCGTCGATCATCACCGAAGTGAATCCGCCGTCTATGCAGGTCTTGCACAGTTCAAAGTCCGGACCGTGATCCAGGTGCAAAACGACCGGTAAATCGGACTCCAGAAGCGCCGCCTCCATAAGTTTGACAATGTAATTCTGGCCCGCGTATTTGCGCGCTCCGGCGGAAACCTGGAGAATGAGCGGGGCTTTTTCCGCCGCTCCGGCCTCCATAATTCCCTGAATGATTTCCATATTGTTGACGTTGAATGCGCCAACGGCATAGCCTTCTTTGTAGGCCTTTTCGAACATGCTCTTGGGATCGGTCAGCGGCATGGTGTCCTCCTGCTTGTTGCGGCGCAAGCCCTCCGGCGGCCGGGTCTGTCGCCTTGAAATTAACCTTTGCCGGGGAAATGGGTTATAATCTTAGTTGTTTGTACTACAGCGGGAAACATTTGTCAAAAGGCGTAAAAATAATATGCTGCCGCCGTGAGGGCCAGGCTTAGGGCGCGGCAGGTCTGGTTGGTCAAAACCAGCATCAGGGCAAGAGGGGGAGCGAAGAAACCGGCATAGGAAGGCAGTTGGTGGCGCAGTGCCCGCAGGGGAGAAGAGAGGATGTTCCCGATCAGCAGGGCCATGATAATTTCGTGCGCGGGCAAAAGGGAGGCGTCCGCGAGACAGGCGGCCGCAGACATGGCGGCTGCGCCCTCCCCGAGCAGATAGAGGGCGGTTATGCCGGCTGCCTCGGGATTGAGAAAGGAAAAGATGCCGGATTGGGCGAGAAAATCCTGGGCCGTCTTGAACAGACCCGCGTTCTGCGCGATGAAAAAAAGACAGTAGACGGGAATGGTGAAAAGCAGAAGTTTGCCGGCGCGTTTTTTAAAACTGCCCAGAGTGAGACCAAACGTCTCCCGGAAAGGGCGTTTTTCCTCCCGCTCGGGCAGGGTGAATGAGAGCGGCGCGGCCAGAAGCAGGCGTCCGGCCAGAGCGGTACTCAAGGTGCGTAGCGCGGCCGCGCCCAGAATAAGCCCGACATAAATCAGTCCGCGCGTTCCCAGGAAGGCGAAGGTCAGGGACAGCAGCGTGGGCAGATGAACTAGGACGCTTGGTGTGCTGTTGAAGATATTGGCGAAAATTGTTTCCCGGCGGCTGATCTCGCCTTTGGCGTGGGCCTCGGCCAGCAGGGCGTTAGCTGCGGAGGGGGAAAAAAAGGCCAGAGCGAAGGAAGCAGCGGAAGGGGAGCGCAGATGTCCCAGTCTGGCCAGGGGACTTACGGCCCCGGCTATAGTGCGTGTCCAGTGCAGGGACTCGATGACGCTTGCCGCAAAAAGTCCCAGGCACATTGCCGCGCAGAGCCTGAGCAGGGGCAGGAGCAGTTTTTCATAAAGCAGGGCGGCGTCCATTTATCTGTTCCAATAACTTGAACCGGATTGCCGGAGCAGGCATTGTCCGTATAAACGCGCAGCGGCGTTTTGTCCTTTGCTTTTTTTTGTCGCCATGCTTCTGCCTTATTCCTTGACCATTGCCGGCATGTATTTTATGTTACGCGCATCATGAACTGGGATTGGGAAAAATTACAGGAAAAACGCCAAAGACAGCCCCGGAAGTCAAAGCCTCAAGGTTTTGATCCGGGAAATCCTTTTTCGGATTTCAGCCTTGGGGATCTCTTATCCAAATTAAAAAACAGACCTTTCTCCGCCGGATCCGTGTTGCTCGTTGCTCTGGTCGTCTGGCTGCTCTCCGGCATTTTTATCGTCAAACCAGGTGAAGTCGGAGTTATAACACGCTTCGGCGAATACAGCCGCGAAGTCGGCGACGGTCCGCACTATCATCTGCCCGTTCCTCTGGAAGCGGCGGAGATTGTGATTGCCGAACCCCTGCGCACCGTGGTCATCGGCCAGACTTTAGACGCAGGCCGGACCTACAAGGGAGCTGCCGTCAAAAGTTCCGAGGAATCCAGCATGTTCACGGGCGATGAAAATATCGTGCACATGCGCTTCAACGTGCAATACAACATAAGCCGTCCGCGCGAATTCCTTTTCAACGTACGCGATCCTGAAACCACAATCAAGATCGCCGCCGAAGCGGCTATGCGCGAGGTCGTGGGGCGCAGCCAGATCGATTCCATTCTGACGGCCGGGCGCTCCGAGATACAGGTGCAGGCGAGGCACGTCCTGGAAAATATTTTGAGTCCCTATAATATGGGTGTGCGCATTCATACTGTGCAGCTTCTGGACGTGCAGCCGCCGCCGGAGGTTGACCACGCCTTCAAGGATGTGGCCAGCGCCCGCGAGGACAGGGTGCGCATCATAAACCATGCCGAGGCTTACAGGATGAAGATTGTTCCTGTGGCCAACGGTACCGCCCAGGGCATGATCAACGGCGCCCAGGCATACGCCCGCCAAGTGGAGCAGGCGGCGGAGGGCGAGTCGCAACGTTTTCTGGCTATGGTCGGCGAATATAAGAAGGCCAAGGATATAACGCGCAAACGCATGTATCTTGAAGCTATGGGCGAAGTGCTTTCTTCCGTTGGACTCGATAAAATCATCTTCTCCGGGGAGGCCGGCAGCAAGGCTCTGCCTGTCCTGAATCTGGATCCGAAAAACCCGCTTTTCGGACAGTCGCCGTCCCCCGCCCCCCGGACTCCGGCACGGCCGGAGGCGGCGTCCGGAGAATCTGCCGGGGGCGCCGCTGGAGGAGGGACGCGATGAAAGGCGGGATCATGGGTCTGGGTCTCACTCTGATCGTGGTTGTCCTTTTGCTTTCGCAAAGCGTTTTTTTTGTCGGCGAGCGCGAGCGGGCCATTGTCCTGCAACTCGGAGAAGCTGTAGAGACCAAAGCCCGGCTGCCCGGCCTCAATTTCAAACTTCCCCTGATTCAGAATGCGGTCTTTTTTGACCACCGTATCCTGGTCTTTGAAATCGCCAAAACCGAAAGCCTGACCTCGGACCTCAAGGCTTTTGAAATAGACAACTATGTGTGCTGGAGGATCACGGATCCCCTGACCTTTTACCGTTCCCTGCGCACTGACCATGTGGCCGAGGAGCGCCTGCGCAACATTGTTTATTCGCAACTGCGCGCGGCCATCGGCGGCAAGGAGCTGAACGAGGTTGTCTTCACCAAGCGCACGGACATTATGGAAGAGGTGCTGAAGAAGTCGGCCGCCCAGGCCGCCGACTACGGCGTTTCTATTGTTGACGTGCGCATCAAGCGCACCGATTTGCCCAACCGTCAGGCCATATTTGACCGTATGAACGCCGAGCGTACGCGTATGGCGAACAAATACCGCTACGAGGGCGAATCCGAAGATCGGCGCATCCGTTCGGAAGCGGAAATGCAGCAGGATATAATCATTTCCCAGGCCAACATGGACAGCATAGTGATCCGGGGTAAGGCCGACGCCAGGGCCATGGAGATTTTCGCCGAGGCTGTGGCTGCGGATCAGGAATTTTATGAATTTCTGAAAAGTTTGGATGTATATCGCAAGGCTTTCCGGGACAAGACAAGAATAATCATGTCGGATGACAATCCCCTGCTTAAATTTATGCGTTGATTCCAAAGAGTCAAAAAAAACTTGACGCCGGACCGGCAAAGCAATATAAAGCCTTTTCCCATACGCGCCAGTAGCCCAGCTGGATAGAGCAACAGGCTACGAACCTGTAGGGCGGAGGTTCGAATCCTTCCTGGCGCGCCAAATTTCAAAGGGGTTATTCCGCGCGGAATAGCCCCTTATTTGCTAGGGCGATTTAACTTTGAAAAAGTATAAATTGCCCGGCAAGCGCAAACTGCTATAGAAGTGGAGCGTGAAACTCCCTCCCAGGCAATAAAGAGAGGCCCCATGAAAACGCAACTGCTCTCCCGGCAGGCCCCCGGTCCGTCCGGACCCTATTCTCAGGGCATCAGGGCGGGCGGACGCGTTTATGTGTCCGGTCAGCGTCCGGCCCGTCCCTCGGACAATTCCATATCCCGCCCGCACTACGGTGGGCTGTTCCCTGCGCGGTATACTGGTGGAAATCAACGCCGTGGCGGAGTTGTGAGCGACATCCGGGCTTTGCTGATTCCTTTTTCTGGAACTATATATGAATGAGTTTCTTCCCTTTTCCCGTCCGTCCATAGGCGAAGCCGAGATTCGTGCCGTCGAAAAGGTGCTGCGCTCCGGCTGGATAACGACCGGACCGGAAAATCAGAAACTGGAAGAAGATTTTTGTCGGACCTTCGGTTGCAGACATGCCGTGGCCATGTCCTCGGCCACAGCCGTCCTGCATGTTGTCCTCACCGCCCTGGGCGTAGGTCCGGGCGACGAGGTGATCAGCCCCTCCCTGACCTGGGTTTCCACCCTGAATATGACAGTGCTGCTTGGGGCCGTCCCGGTCATGGTGGACGTGGACCGCGAGACCCTGATGACGGACGTTGCCGGAGTGGAAGCGGCCATCACCCCGCGCAGCAAGGTTGTTATCCCCGTGCATTATGCCGGGGCTCCCCTGGATCTGGACTCCCTGCGCGTCCTGTGCCGCGAGCGCGGTCTTTTTCTGCTTGAGGATGCTGCCCACGCTGCCGGAAGTTTTTATAAGGGACGCCGGATCGGATCTGAGGGTACGGCGATTTTTTCTTTTCATGCCATTAAAAATATGACCTGCGCCGAGGGTGGGCTTCTGGCCACGGATGACGCCGCTCTGGCGGAGCGGGCGCGCCGTTTGAAATTCCACGGGCTTGGCCAGGACGCATTTGATCGGGAAATGCAGGGGCGTAAAGCCCAGGCCGAGGTTCTGGAGCCGGGCTACAAATATAATCTTTCGGACCTGCACGCCGCTCTGGCTGTAACGCAGCTTACGCGCCTCACGCAAATGAATGAAAAACGCAAGACCCTGGCCCTGCGTTATCGCGCTGCCCTGGATGGATCCCCCTATCTGCCTCTCGGTCTGCCCTCTTACCCTCATGAGCACGCCTGGCATCTTTTCATGATCCGTGTAGATGAGGAGCGTTGCGGATTTGACCGGGATGAGTTCATGATCAAACTCAAGGAGCGCGGCATCGGCACGGGTTTGCATTTCAGGGCCGCGCATACCCAGAAATACTACCGCGAACGCTGGCCGCATTTGTCTTTGCCGAACAGCGAGTGGAACTCCGAACGCCTTTGTACCCTGCCGCTTTTTCCGGATATGGAAGATAGTGATGTGGACCGGGTGCTGGAGGTCCTTTTCTCCATCCTGAGGACTTAAGACATGGACCAGCCGGATCCCATCCGTTCTCTTTCCGTGGTAATTCCCGCCTTTAATGAGGAAGCAAGTCTGGAGGAGCTTCTGGAACGCGCTGACAAAGTCTGCCGTTCCCTGCATCTGGACTATGAGATAATCGTTGTTGATGACGGGAGCACGGATCGTACGGCCGAGATTCTTGACCGGGCGGCGCAAGCCCGGGGCAGTCGTATTGTGGCCCTTTTGCTGAACCGCAATTACGGCCAGCACGCGGCGGTCATGGCCGGCTTCAGCCGGGCGGCCGGGGATTTGATCATCACCCTGGACGCTGATTTGCAAAACCCGCCCGAGGAAATTCCCCGTCTGGTCGAAGCGGCCGGGCAGGGCTATGATGTGGTAGGGAGCGTGCGGGTGCAGCGTCAGGACACCTGGTTCCGCAAAGGCGCTTCGCGTCTGATCAACGCCATGATCAAGCGTTCCACCGGCAAACAGATGAGCGACTATGGCTGTATGCTGCGCGCCTATCGCCGGCACATTGTCGCGGCCATGCTGCGCTGTCGCGAGCACAGCACTTTTATTCCCATTTTGGCCAACAGTTTTGCCGGCCGGACCATAGAAATTGATGTCCGGCATGACGAGCGCAAATTCGGCGATTCCAAATACAGCCTGCTCAAGCTGATCAACCTGATGTTCGATCTGGTCACCTGCCTGACCACCACACCCTTGCGCCTTCTGAGTATCCTCGGCCTGGGCCTGGCCTGTTCCGGCTTTGGGCTGGCCTTTGTCCTGGTGTTGCTGCGCCTGCTGCTCGGACCGGAATGGGCGGCGGAAGGGGTGTTCATGCTTTTCGCCATACTCTTTATTTTTCTGGGCGCGCAGTTTATCGGTCTCGGCCTGCTTGGCGAGTACACCGGACGTATTTATACGGATGTGCGGGCGCGCCCGCGCTGGCTGATCCGTAAAATGAGCGGCTCCCCTCTGGGCAAAAAATTTCCTGTTTGAACGCCATCTCCGGGAACAAACAATGAAAACAGTAGTGTTCGCCTATCACAATATCGGTTGCGTGGGTCTTGAAGCCCTGCTTGAGGCCGGCTTTGACATAAAAGCGGTTTACACCCATGTTGACAATCCCGCCGAGAGCCGCTTTTTTTCCTCCGTCGCCCAGTTGGCTGTCAAACTGGGACTGCCTGTGCGCGCCCCCGAGGACGTGAATCATCCCCTGCGTCTGGAAGAAATCCGGACCCTGGCCCCGGATGTCATATTTTCCTTTTATTACCGCAAGCTCTTGAGTGATGAGCTTTTGTCCATTGCCCCGCTTGGCGGCTACAATTTGCATGGCTCGCTTCTGCCCCGTTATCGGGGGCGCGCGCCCGTGAACTGGGCGCTGGTCAACGGCGAAACACAAAGCGGCGTTACTCTGCACAAGATGACAAAGCGGGCGGACGCCGGGGATATCGCAGGACAGCTGGTCGTCCCCATCGCCGATACGGACAACGCTTTAAGCCTGCACGGAAAAATGAGCCTTGCCGCGCGCGATCTTCTGCGTTCCGTTCTCCCCCGTATCAAGGGCGGGAGCGTAAAACTTATCCCCCAGGACGAGAGCCAGTCCACATATTTTGGCCGGCGCGGTCCGGAAGACGGGGAGATAAACTGGGAGAAGACGGCCCCTGCCGTCGGCAACCTCATCCGGGCAGTGGCCGAACCTTATCCGGGCGCTTTTACCCATGCCGGGCGGCGCAAAATGATTATCTGGGAAGGGCGCGTCTGCGAACTTGAAGACAGCGCAGGGCAAACGCGGCCCGCGCCGGGGACGGTGCTTTCTCTTGCCCCTCTGCGTGTGGCCTGCGGCGCAAAGGCCCTGGAAATTGTCAGCGGACAGGCCGAGGGCGGACTTTTTCAAAGCGGCGCTGCCCTGGCCGCGGAGATCGGCCTCACCTCCGGTCTGCGTCTCGGTCCGGCCGGCAAAGAGAAGACTTACGGGGGCGAGCGCAAAAAAAACCGGGTTCTGATCCTGGGTGCCAACGGCTTTATCGGTAATCACCTCACCGAACGTCTTTTGTCCGAGGGCGGCTATGAAGTTTTCGGCATGGACATCGGCGCCGAGGCTATCCGGCGTTTTGACGCCAGCCCGGATTTCCATTTTGTGGAAGGCGATATCAGCATTCATACGGAATGGATTGAATATCACATCAAAAAATGTGATGTTATCCTGCCGCTGGTGGCCATTGCCACGCCCATTGAATATACGCGCAATCCTCTGCGCGTCTTTGAGCTGGATTTTGAGGAAAACCTGAAAATCGTGCGCTATTGCGTCAAATACAAAAAACGCATAGTCTTTCCCTCTACTTCCGAAGTCTATGGCATGTGCGAGGACGAGGAATTTGACGAGGACAGTTCCAGTCTTGTGGTCGGGCCGATCAACAAACAGCGCTGGATTTATTCCGCCTCCAAACAGCTTCTGGACCGCGTCATCTGGGCATACGGAGCGCATTACAATCTGGCCTTCACCATCTTCCGGCCTTTCAACTGGATGGGACCGCGTCTGGACAGCCTGAATTCGGCCCGCATCGGCAGTTCCAGGGCCATTACCCAGCTCATTCTCAATCTTGTGGAAGGAACGCCTTTCAAACTGGTGGACGGAGGAGCGCAGAAACGCTGTTTCACGGACATCAAGGACGGCATCGAAGCCCTGTTCCGGATCGTCGAGAACAAAAAGGGACGCTGTAACGGACAGATCGTGAATATCGGCAATCCGGACAACGAGGCCGGTATCCGGGAACTGGCAGAGATGCTTCTGGATTGTTTTGAAAAGCATCCCCTGTGCGGAAATTTTCCGCCTTTTGCCGGTTTTCAGTCCGTGGAAAGCGGACAGTATTACGGCAAGGGCTACCAGGATGTGCAGCACCGGCGTCCGAGCATAAAAAACGCCCGCCGTCTGCTGGACTGGTCCCCTGCAGTGCCCTTGCGCAGGACTGTGGAGGAGACCCTGGACTATTTCCTGCGTTCCCAGGTCTGACGCGCCGCGAGATTGTTGCAGGGCGAATTCACTTTGAAGTCCCGCAACAATTTCAAGCGGAAAATGTTTTAGGGCGGGAGAAGGGCGGATGCTGAAAGTCGGTCTGCGGGTTGATGCCGATACTTACGCCGGGACCAGAGACGGCGTGCCCAGACTGCTTGAACTCTTTGCCGCGCACAAGATTCACGCTACCTTCTTTTTCAGTGTCGGTCCGGACAACATGGGACGTCATCTCTGGCGTCTGCTGCGTCCGGATTTTTTGCGCAAAATGCTGCGCTCCAACGCGCCTTCCCTCTATGGCTGGGATATAGTTTTGGCCGGAACGGCCTGGCCGGGACGGCGCATCGCGCCGGCTCTGGCCCCGCTTATGCGCGCCGCCTGTGAACAGGGACACGAGATCGGTCTGCACGCCTGGGATCATCAGGCCTGGCAGGCCCGTCTGCCCCAATGGGGGGCTGCCGAGATTGCGGCGCAAATAAAGCTTGGTCTGGCTGCCCTGGAAGACGCTTTGGGACGCAAAGCGGACTGTTCTGCCGCTCCCGGCTGGCGCGCGGATACGCGAGTCATCGAAGTCAAGGAGGGGTTCGCCTTCCGTTACAACAGCGACTGTCGGGGCAGTTTCCCCTTCAGTCCCCTGCTCGCGGACGGGCGCCGGGGCAGCCCGCAAATCCCGGTCAGTCTGCCCACCTTTGACGAGGTCATTGGCGGAGTGGTCAAGGAAGATGCTTTCAACGCCTACATCCTAGCGGCCATGCGCGCCTGCGCCGGGGTTCCTGTCTATACAGTCCACGCCGAGGTGGAAGGCGTCTCACGGACCGCGCTTTTTGCCGGACTCCTTGCCGGGGCCGCCGCCGAAGATATCGTTTTTTGTCCGCTTGGAGAACTTCTGCCCGCCGATCTGGAGACTCTGCCTTCCGGAAAAGTGGAGTGGCGGCCTTTCCCCGGCCGGGAAGGCAGTCTTGGGGTACAGGCTGAAGCGGAAAGTGGCGGAGCATGAACAAGTCAGCTTTGCCGGTCCTGATCCTTCTCTTCGCGCTGCTTTATCTGCTGCCTCTCGGCAATGCCCCTTTGCGCCAGCCGGACGAGACGCGCTATGCCGAGATCAGCCGGGAGATGATTGAAAGCGGCGACTGGGTCGTGCCCCGGCTGCTCGGCCTGCGCTATTTTGAAAAACCCGTTGCCGGTTATTGGGTGAACAGTCTCTGTCAGATGCTACCCCTGGAAGGCAATTTCGCCGTGCGTTTTGGCCCGGCCCTCTGCACAGGTCTGGGAGCAGCGCTGGTTTTCGCCCTGGGTCTTGGAATCTGGCGGCGGCGCGAAACCGCCTTTTACGCCGCTCTGCTCTACCTCTCCATGCTCATGGTCCTGGGCATCGGCAGCTACACCGTGCTGGACGCCATATTCACCATGTGGATGACTGCCGCCATGGCTTGCTCCTGGTTCTGCTTCAGCGCCCGCGCCAGGCGGGGGCGTGTTCTGGCCTATGCCGCTCTTGGCCTCGCCTGCGGAATGGCCTTTCTCACCAAAGGTCTGCCCGGACCGGCCATGGCCGTGTGTGCGGCCTTGCCCATCGCTGTACAGGGCAGGAAACTGAAAGAGCTTTTTCTATTCGGTCCGCTTGCGATTCTGGCCGCCGCGCTCGTCGCTCTGCCCTGGGGGCTGGCTATTGCCGCGCGGGAGCCGGATTTCTGGAATTATTTTTTCTGGGTCGAACATATCCAGCGTTTTGCCGGAGAGAAGGCCCAGCACCGGGAGCCTTTCTGGTTCTATTTGCCATGGCTGGCCGGCGGTTGCGTCCCCTGGCTGGGTTTTCTGCCCGGAGCGCTTAAACTGGGCTTTGCCGAAAGCCTGCGCCGACCCGGTTCTTTTTTCCTCCTGAGCTGGCTGTTTATGCCTTTTCTGCTTTTCAGCGCGGCTTCGGGAAAACTCCCCACCTATATCCTGCCCTGCATGGCGCCTTTGGCTTTGCTCCTGGCTTTTTATATTCAGAGTCGTCTGGACCCGGGGGAGGTCAGTACGGAGGGGCGGAGGGAAGAGTCCTTTGCCGGAGCGCCAAAAGACGCGTCGCATCGAAAACAGATCCGGCCCTTCCGTTTGAACGCCTGGATCAACCTCGGCCTGAGTCTGGCAGCTTTGGCAGCTTTCCCCATATTATTTTTTGACCTTACACCCGGCCGTCCCATTTATGCGCCGGGCGAAAAATTCAAACTCTGGCTTTGTGTTCCGGCTCTGGTCTGGTGGGGGGGGTGCGCTGCGTCCGCCCTGTTCCGGGGAGGCAGATACTGGTCGCTTGCGGCGGCTTCTCCTCTGCTGCTTACTCTGTTCAGCACCTCACTTTTGCCCTGGCAGGTCACGGATCAGCGCGAGCCGGAGCATATAATCGCCCCGCATCTGGAAGAATTGAAGCTCTGCCGACATATTTTCGCGGGCACGGTCGGGCTGGGGGCCGGTTTGGCTTTCATGCTCAAGCGCAGTGACATCCGCCTGTATAATGAACAGGGGGAACTGGCTTACGGCTTAAGCTATCCCGACAGCCGGGACAAAAGCATAGGAGCGGCGGATTTTCCGGGCTGGCTGGCCAAAGCGCGCGCGGAAGGTCCGGTGGCCATGCTGCTGCGGGACAGGGAAATGGAGGTTGGTCCGTCTCCGGACGCCGTCTATCGGCGCGGACATCTGGTTTTGCTGATTTTCCGGCAGGAGTAAGGATCTTGCCTCAGCAGATTAACATTGATTATGTCCCAAACTATACCCCAAAAAGCCGGCTCCTGTGCCGGAGTGAGCCGCGCCGCGCATGCTCAGGGCCGCCGAAGGCCAACCGCCGACTCTTGCGGACAGGTTGACGCAACACTGCCCGATCGCACCGCCAAAAGGCTGAAGAACAGCGAAAACCCAAGCCCGGCATAGGCATATTCACTTAGTCCGGCGATCGCCGCAACACATCCCAGCGCCCCCCCGCCCAGCATGGCAAAAGCCGCTCCCCAGGGGTGAACAGAGTCCTTCCCGCGCAGCATGCCCACAAGAACAGGCGGTACAACGCCGCAAACATAAATATCATTCGCGGCCAGCAATAGGGCAAGAATGCCTTGTCCGGACAGGGCCAGAGCCACTCCGGCCCCGCCTAAAACAGCCATGGCGCAACGGCAGACATGCACGTCCGGCTTCCTTAAAATATCGCCGGCTACCACACTTGCGGCAGTCATCAGGCAGGAATCCGCCGAAGAAATAATCGCGCTGAAAATACCCAGTAAAATCAGGGTGGCAAGCCAGGATGGCACCCGGGAAAGCAAAGCCGCGCCCAGTACCTGCTCAGGCGGCGTTCCCGCCGGGACAAGCCCCCGGCAGGCAATGCCCAAAGCCACGATAAGCGCGGCCGTGAAGGTCAGACCCAGCACTGCCCAAAGCGCGCCGCGCCGCGCGGCGGCCGCGTCGCGCGCGCTCAAAAGTCTGCCGAACAGCATGGGACACACCACATAACTGCCGCCCAAAATACACAGATAATAGTGCAGACGTGAGGCCGGAAAATCCGCGTTTACAACTTCAAAGGTCACCGAAGTCAGCGCCTTGCCGCCGTCTGCCGCGCAGGCAAACGCCAGGGCCGTCAGCAGGGCGGCAAGCAAAATGCCATACTGCCAGACATCACTTTTCATGACCGCCGCCTGACCGCCGGCGAGCGTATAGGCAACGAGGATAAAGGCTCCAAGCGACAGGGACGCGTGCTGTCCAAGGCCGGTCAGGGGCGCGATAACTGCCGCCATCGCCGTGAACTGCGCGGCCAGAATAGCCAGCCAGGCCAGCACAATAATGACTGAGGCCAAAGGTCTGCACGGGGCGCCAAGATAATCGGCAAGCAATTCCGGCATGGTCAAGGCCCCGCTTTGACGCACCTTGCGGGCCAGAAAAAGGCTTAAGACCACAAGGCCGACCGCGCCTGAACCCAGCCACCAGAAAGCGGGCGTTCCCACCTGGAAAGCAAGACCCGCCATGCCAAGGGTGGCGGAACCGCCCACGCAGGAGGCCACAATGGACAGGGCCACGGTGAACGCGGAGCTTTGTCTGCCATTGACGTAATACTGCGTCCTGTCCGCGTTTCGGCAGCGCAGACTTAACAGTAACAGCAGGGCGACGTAGAGAATAAAAAAGGTCATGCGCGATATATCTTTGCGCGTATCGCGCCTTCTATAGCCGCGCACAAAATCCGCACATCTTCGGCGGGAGTGATATAGGGCGGCATGAGGTAGATAAGCCGGTTAAAGGGACGCAGCCAGACGCCGTGTCGCACAAAATAGGCGTGCAAAGCCTGCGTGTTCACATCGTGCTGCATTTCGACAACGCCTATCCCCCCCAGCACCCGCACATCCGCCACCTCGGGGAGACCGCGGCATACTTCAAGTCCTGCGCGCAAATGCGCTTCCATCTCCGCCACCTGCCCTGGCCAGACGTTTTCCGCCAGGATGTCCAGGGAGGCATTGGCAACCGCGCAGGCTAGGGCATTGGCCATAAAGGTCGGGCCGTGCATGAAAATCTGATTGTCCCTGCAAACGCCACAGGCCACAGCCCCGGTGCAGGCACAGGCCGCAAGCGTAAGCATGCCTCCGGTCAGGGCTTTGCCGCAGCAAAGGATATCCGGCGTTATGCCTGCCCATTCGGCGGCAAAAAACTTTCCCGTCCTGCCAAAGCCCGTTGCGATTTCATCAAAAATCAGCAGTGCCCCCGCCGCACGGCACAACTCGGCAAGACCGCGCAGATAGTCCGGATGATAAAAGTACATGCCGCCTGCCCCCTGAACAACGGGTTCCAGAATGACGGCTGCGATTTCCTGTCCGTGCAAATCAAAAAGAATACGCGTCTCATCCAGAGCGGAAGAAGCATAGGGCGCGTCAAAACGGCAGGCAGGCTTTGCCGTGAACAAGTGCTGCGGCAGCATGTCCCTGAACAGGCCGTGCATGCCGGTCACCGGATCGCACACCGACATCGCGCCGAAGGTATCGCCATGGTAGCCGCCGCGCGGGGCAAGAAAGCGTGTTCTGTTTTTTTGCCCCAGGCCCTGTTGATATTGCAGGGACATCTTCAGTGCCGCTTCCACGGCAACAGATCCGGAATCAGCAAAAAATACGCGCTCCAATCCCTGCGGCATAAGCGCGAGCAGGCGCTCTGCAAGTTCTACGGCCGGGGCATGCGTCAATCCGCCGAACATGACATGCGGCATACGACCGGCCTGAGATTGCAACGCAGCCAGCAGACGCGGATGATTGTAGCCGTGTATGGCGGCCCACCAGGACGACATGCCGTCAACAAGCTCGCGGCCGTCATCCAGAATAATATGGTTTCCGGATGTGCGTGAGGCAAGGTCCAGCAAGGGAGGGCGCAGAGCGGAAGCGTATGGATGCCAGACAGCGCGCTTGTCGCGTTCCACAAGAGTTGTTTTTTTGTCTTGCTCCTGCGCGGCAATCCCTTTTATCTTGTCGGCAAACGGTGCAAGGCGTTCGGCAAGACGCTGCCAGGCAGGAAGATCCAGCGCCGTCTCCCTCGGCAAGGCAAGCGCCGGGCAACCGTTCGGAGCGAGACGCGCGCGCAACGTTTCCAGATTATCGTTCAGGATACGGGTATTGTCGGCATTGACTGCCGGAACAAGCACAAGTCCGAACGGGGTCAGTCCGTGCATACGCAGGGCTGAAAGGGAAAGAAATATCTCGTTGAGCGCGCCCAGACAGTTGCGGGCAACCAGCAGCACCGGCAGATCGAGCGCGACCATCAGATCGATCATGTCTTCACGCTCGTTCAACGGCGTGTGCAGACCTCCCGCGCCTTCCAGCAGAAGCAATGCGTTTTGTCCTTTCCAGTAGGCGCAAATTTCCTGCTGTAATGCCCTGACTTCAAGTCTTTTGCCCTCATCCGCAGCGGCCAGATGCGGTGAGGCGGGCAATGGATAAGAGCGCAGGGCGACAGCTGAGGGCAAGTCTGGAACAGACGGCAAATCCGCTGCGGCAGTTCTGTAGACGCAGGCATCGGAATGCGGGGACGTGTAAAGTTCGGCAGCGGCAACGCCTGTCTGCACGGGCTTCACAGCCTGCGCGGCGACATCGGCAAGCCGCAGGGCCCGCAATAATGCCGCAGTACAGACGGTTTTGCCGACGTCTGTACCCGTGCCGCTTATGAAAATGCCCCTCAACAAAATCTCGACCGTTGCAAACGAACCGGATTTGACAGAATATCTTTATCCATGAAAATCACATGACTTTTCATTTGTGCCGCATCACGCAATTACTGCTGTGTTTCAGTCCGGATCGTCCAGGGTAAATTTTTTATCTGTCTCGCCGTCGCCGAGAAGCTGGCAAAGGCGGATGCAGCGCACGCCGCCGCAGTGGCGGCAGTTTTTGCGGCCCTGGTGGGCATAGAGGTCGGTAAAAAAGAGCTTTATCTCCCGGACGAGGGGAATTTTTCCGATTTCGTCCAGGGCGGAGCGGAACAGGTCGCACAGGTCGGCGATAGAGAAAGAGGAAAGCGATGGTCGGCGTGGGGTCTGCGGCACAAGTCAAATCCCTGTTGATGACGAGATTGTGTGATACTATCCCCCCGAGACCGTAAGGACAAGATATTTCGGGGAAATCCCGGAATTTTCCGCAAAATTTTCAAATTGCCTCTTTGCCTCTCCTGGTATAGTTTTATTTTTTGCATTTTTATTTCTCATGCGTGTAAAATCAGGGCGGCGAGACATTAAGGCATGATCCTCGGAATTGGACTGGATTTGGTGGAAATTGAGCGGATGCGCCGTTCCCTGGAGCGTTTTGGATCGCGTTTCGCGGAAAAACTTCTGCATGAAACGGAAAGGGCGGATACGAGCCTTTTTTCTCCGGATGAAGGACCTTCTTCCGGCATGGTCCGGCATATAGCCGCGCGCTTCGCGGCCAAAGAGGCCGCCGCCAAGGCCCTGGGCACGGGTTTTGCCGAAGGCGTCGGTCTGCACGACATCCGGGTGCGCAGTCTGGACTCCGGCCGCCCGGAGCTTCTTCTGCACGGCAAAGCCCTGGAGCGGGCGCTGGCCCTGGGGACCGGGCGGACGCACCTCTCCATCACCCATACGGACAAGACGGCGGCCGCCGTTGTCATCCTCGAATCCGGAGACTCCTGTGTTTGAGACGGACTGTCTTTATGCGGACCTGGCCCTGCCGGGGGAACTGCGCGAACGCGACACCCTGGCCCGCGAGCGTTTCGGCATCCCGGCCGCGGTCCTTATGGAAAACGCGGCCCGCGTCGCCCTTGAAGAAATAAGGCGCCGTCTTCCTCTCCGCGCCACAAGCCGCATCCTTGTTTTTATGGGCAAGGGCAACAACGGCGGCGACGGCGCGGCCCTGGCTCGCATCCTTTCCGGAACCGGAGCGGCAAGCGGGGCCGGAGCGGAGGGTCAGGTGCTGGTTGTGGCCACGACGACCCTTGAGCTTTTGCCGGAGCCGGCCGCAACGCACTGTGCCGCTGCAAAAAAAGTGGGTGTGCCTTTTATATGCGCCGCCGATGACGCAGTCCCTCCCCTGCCGCAGGAATGGCTTTGTCCGGATCTGGTGGTGGACGCCATAAGCGGCAGCGGACTGAAAGGAGAATTGCGTCCGCGTGAACTGGCCTTTGTCAGAGCCGTCAACTCTTTCCGGGAGAGGTCTTTTATCGCGGCTCTGGACATCCCTTCCGGGCTATGCGGCCATAGGGGCAGACCCAGGCCGGAGGCAGTGCGCGCCCATCTGAGCATAGCCTTTGAGGCGGCGGCTCTTGGTCTGCGTCTTTTCGGGGCCGATACCTACAGCGGAGAACTGGCAGTGCGCGACATCGGCATTCCCAAGGCCGCGCGCGCGGGCGATCCGGCCTGTCGTCTGCTTTCCCCGTATCCGGGGGCGCATTTTCTGCCCGCAAAAGACCTGCACAAAGGCCGGGCCGGCAAAGTGCTGATAGTCGGCGGTTCCGGGGACATGCCCGGCGCGCCCGTTCTGGCCGCTCTGGGCGCTTTGCGCGCCGGAGCGGGGATTGTGCATCTGGCCCTGCCCGTAGGCGCGCGCGCGCGCATAGCCCCGGCCTTTCCCGAATTTATAAGCCATACCCTGGGTGGGGGCGAAGATTTTTCGGCAACGGACGCGCGGGCGCTTCCGGAACTTTTGCGCGCCTTAAGACCGGACTCCCTGGTCCTGGGGCCGGGGGCGGGGCGCAAAGAGGGCGTCCGCGCCCTGCTTGCGGCCTTGCTGGCGGAAGAATCGCGTCCGCCCACGGTTTTTGACGCCGACGCCCTGTATTTTATGGGGACGGATCTGGCCGGCCTTAAATCCCGCGATGTCCTTACCCCGCATCCGGGCGAGGCCGCGCGACTCTTGCCGGACACCTTCTTCGGAAATAAGATGAAGCCGACAATGCGGGAGAAAGCGCGTCTTGTACAGGAAGACAGGGTAGAGGCGCTGGCGGCCCTTGTCGCCCTGACCCCGGCCTGTGTGGTCCTGAAAGGCGCGCACACCCTGATCCGGCAGAGAGGCGGTCCGCTTACCCTGGCCCCCTTCGCTGAACCGGCCTTGGCCGCAGGCGGTTCCGGCGATGTGCTGGCCGGCGCCGTTGGGGCCTTGCTGGCCCATGGTCTGCCCGCGCCGGAGGCGGCAGCCCTCGGCGTCCACCTGCACGGCCGGGCCGGAGAACTGCTGGCAGGCAAATCTCCCTGCGGACACAAAGCCTCGGAAATAGCAGACGCCATTCCTCTGGCCCGTATGGAATTATGCGCCGGATAATCCGCTGAAGCTTATGTATAAAAGCGAAATCGCGCTTGACTCTTTGGCGGACACCGAAAAACTGGCCCGATCCCTGGCCGGAGCGCTTCTGCGGGGGAATCCGGGCGCCATTCTTCTTTATGGAGAGCCGGGGGCGGGGAAAAGCGCCCTGGCCGGGGCGCTTGTGCGTTCTCTCCCCGGCGGCGGCGAGGCCGAACCTTCGAGTCCGAGCTTTACCTTATGCAATATTTATTGTACGATTCCGCCAATACATCATTTTGATCTTTATCGTCTGCCGTACGGTCCCGGTGACGACGCCCTGCTGGAATCCTTTGCCGACGAGAGCGTTTTGACCTTGGTGGAATGGCCGGAGAATCTGGACCCGGATGATTTTCCGGCGGACGGAATATCCTTGCGCCTCCGCCGCCCCGAGGACTACAGCCCGGAAGGATCTTCGCGTCTGGTCGCCCTTGAGTCCCTGGGTCCCTGCGGTGAGATTTTTTTGCGACGGCTGGATTTGGATCGGCTTTTTGTTTCCCTTAATTTCAGGTGAGAGCTATGCGGATTATAGTGCAGAAATTTGGCGGCACCTCCGTTGCGAACCGGGAGCGTATGCTTGCGGCTCTGGAAAAGGTCAAAACAGGCTTGAGCGGCGGCTACAAGGTGATGGTGGTGCTTTCGGCGCGCTCGGGCGACACGGACAAGCTGCTGGCTCTTGCCCGGGAATGGTCCCCCGACCCGGACCCCGCCGAACAGGATGTGCTGGTCTCGACCGGGGAACAGGTTTCCGTCGCCCTCTTCAGCATACTGCTCAGGGACGCTGGTCTCAAGTGCCGCTCCTGTACGGGGGGACAGCTCAAGGTGGTCACGGACGAGGTCTGGACCATGGCCCGCATCCGGAGTATCGACGCCGAGGCGATTCGCGCGCTCTTTCAGGAATATGACGTGCTTGTTGCCACGGGCTTCCAGGGGACAACCCCTGATGGGCGGATCACAACCCTGGGACGGGGCGGGTCGGACACTTCCGCTGTAGCTCTGGCAGCGGCCCTGAAAGCCGAACTTTGTGAAATATATACTGATGTTGAAGGCGTTTTTACCACGGACCCCAATATCTGCGGCAAGGCGCGCAAGCTTAATCGCGTCACCTATGACGAAATGCTGGAAATGGCCAGCATGGGCGCGAAGGTGCTGGAGATCCGCTCGGTCGGCTTTGCCAAGAAATACAATGTTCCGGTGCTGGTGCGCAGCACTTTCAGCGATGACCCGGGCACTCTTGTGACCGAGGAGGATCAAGGGATGGAAAACAAGCTTGTTTCAGGGATCGCCTATGACAAGGATCAGGCCCGCATCACCCTGCGTTCGGTAAAAGATGTGCCCGGCATCGCGGCGGCCATCTTCGGTCCCCTGGCCAAGGCCAATCTGTCCGTTGACATGATTGTGCAAAACCCCAGCCGGGGCGGGGTTACGGATATGAATTTTACTGTCAGCCGCAAGGACTTGAAGCGCGCTCAGGCGATTATGGAAGATGTCTGCGCGCATACGGGCGGTCTGGCTGTACTCTACGACGACAATGTGGCCAAAATTTCCGCCATCGGGGTTGGAATGCGCAACCACGCCGGGGTGGCGGCGAAGACTTTCGCCTGTCTGCAAGCCGAGAACATCAATATTATCATGATCAGCACCTCGGAAATCAAGATCAGTTGTATCATTGAGGAAAAGTATACTGAGCTGGCCGTGCGCGCCCTGCACCAGGCTTTTGGCCTGGACGCGCCCGCGCAGGATTAAATACAGAACCACAAGCCCCGGATAACCGGCAAGAACAGGAGAAGGGCAAATGTCCATCAAAAAAGATCTGCTTTATGCTGCCACCCATGAATGGGTGCGCATAGAAGGCGCCGAAGCCGTTATCGGCATCACGCATTTTGCTCAGGAACAACTGGGCGACATAACCTTTGTGGAACTTCCCCAGGTTGGAGACAGCCTTGAAGCGGGCAAGGAGATGGGGTCCGTGGAGTCCGTCAAGGCGGCTTCCGATCTGTACAGCCCGGTTTCCGGAGAAGTCCTGGCCGTGAATACGGCTCTGGAGGACGCCCCGGAAAAGGTCAACGCCTCACCCTATGAGGAAGGCTGGCTGGTCCGCCTGCGTCTTAAGGGCGCGCCCTCCGGATTGCTGGACGCCGAGGCTTATGCCGGGGCTGTCGCTTCGGAAGAAAATCACTAGAGCAATTTGCGAAGGAGCAGGAGGGATCGCGTCATGCCTTATATCCCACATACCAGGGAAGATACCCGGGCCATGCTTGAGCGCATCGGCGTGCAAAGTCTGGATGATCTGTTCTCGGACATTCCGGCGGCTATGCGTCCGCAAAGTTTCGCTTTGCCTGCGGGCTTGAGCGAATATGAAACCATGCGGCGCATGGAAGAAATGGCCGGGAGAAATTCCTCCGGGCTGATCAGTTTCCTGGGCGGCGGCGTTTATGACCATGTGGTTCCGGCGGCTGTGGACGCTCTCAGTTCACGCGGGGAATTCTACACGGCTTATACGCCCTACCAGCCGGAGGCGTCTCAGGGTACTTTGCAGGCGGTTTTCGAGTATCAGACGGCGGTCTGCCGTCTTCTGGACATGGAAGTGGCCAATGCCTCGGTTTACGACGGAGGCTCGGCCCTTTTCGAGGCCGCGATGATGTGCGCGCGCGCGACCAGAGCAGGGCGCGTTATCGTTGACGAATGTGTGAATCCCTTGTACCGGGCCATGCTTGCCACCCTGTCCGCCAATGTGGATGTGGAGATTGTCACAGTCGCGCACCTTGATGGTCAGTCGGATCTGAAGGCCCTCAAGGCGGCGCTGGACGATAAAAGCGCAGCCGTGCTGGTGCAGAATCCGGGCTTTTTCGGGGCCATTCACGATTTTTCCGAACTCTTTGCTGCCGCCCATGCGCGCAAGGCCAAAGGCGTGCTGCTTGTCAATCCGGTCATGCAGTCCGTTCTTAAGACTCCAGGCGTCATGCGGGCCGATGTGGCCGTTGCCGAGGGGCAGTCTCTGGGCATGTATTTGTCCTTCGGCGGTCCCTATTTGGGCATGATGGCCTGCAGCAAAGATATGGTCCGCCAGATGCCCGGTCGTATAGTGGGACGCACCGAAGACCTGGACGGCAAAACCGGCTATGTCTTGACCCTTCAGGCCCGCGAGCAGCATATCCGCCGTTCCAAGGCCACCTCGAACATCTGTTCCAATCAGGCTCTCTGCGCCTTGCGCTGTGTCATGCATCTGGCCCTGCTTGGACCGGCCGGTTTGACCCGCGCGGCGGAGCTGTCCATGCTGCGCGCGCGCGAGGCCGCAACCGCCCTGACCGCCATAAAAGGAGTGGAGCTTTTTTGTTCCGCGCCCTACGGCTATGAATTTGCCCTGCGTCTGCCCAAGGATGCGGGTCTTGTGGCCCAAAAACTGCTTGAGAAAAAAATCGTCGCCGGACTGCCTGTGGGCCGCTGGCACAAAGACCTTGACAAGGTTCTGCTCCTGGCTTGCACGGAGAAAACCCGGTCTGAAGACATAAAAACTCTGGCCCTGGCCCTTTCCGAAGTCCTGGCCTGAATTCGCAGTGAGGAAGCTTATGCAGACAATATTCGCCCAATCCGTGCCCGGTCGTCTGGGAGTCGTCCCGAAAGAAACGGAAAAAAAGGCCGGCGACATGCTCCCGGCAGGTCTTTTGCGTAGCGCCGCCCCCGCTTTGCCGGAACTTTCCGAACTGGATGTGGTGCGTCATTATTCCCGGCTTTCGCGCCTGAACTACGGGGTGGACAGCAATTTCTACCCCCTCGGCTCCTGCACCATGAAATATAATCCGAAGTTTACGGAAAGCGCAGCCGCCTTGCGGGAGTTTGCGGGCAGTCATCCCTTGCTGCCCCAGTTGGAAGGCGGTGAGGCGCACTCCGCCGGCAATCTGGAGGCCCTCTGGCTGACCGAGAACCTGCTTGCGGAAATTACGGGCATGAAGGCCTTTACCCTGCAACCCATGGCCGGCGCCCAGGGCGAGCTTACCGGTATCCTGCTCATCGCCGCCTATCACCGCGCCAGGGGTAATAAGAAAAGCCGCATCATCTGCCCGGACTCCGCGCACGGAACCAACCCGGCCTCGGCTGCTCTGGCCGGCTATGAAGTCGTGAACATCGAATCCAAAGACGGACTTATTGACCCCGCCGCTTTGGCCGAGGTCCTCGACGATTCCGTGGCCGGGCTGATGATGACCTGTCCCAACACTTTGGGACTCTTTGAAAAAAATCTTCCGGAAATCGTCAGACTCCTGCGTCGGGTGGACGCCCTTCTCTATTATGACGGCGCCAACTTCAACGCCTGCATGGGACGTTTACGCGTGGGCGATGTGGGTTTTGACGTGGTGCATGTGAATTTGCACAAGACCATGGCTACCCCGCACGGCGGCGGCGGTCCCGGCGCCGGTCCGGTCGGGGTTTCGGAACGCTTGCTGCCTTTTTTGCCCGGTCCGCGCGTGGTTCGGGGGCAGGACGGAGCTTTTTCCCTGGATTACAATCTGCCGCAAAGCATAGGTCGGGTCGCGCCTTTTTACGGCAACTTCGCCGTCTGCCTGAGGGCCTTGGCCTATATACTGCGTTGCGGCGGAGAAGGGCTGTCCAGAGCTTCGGACTATGCCGTACTCAATGCCAATTACATTCGCGCCCGTTTGCACGGACAACTGGAAATTCCCTATGACCGTCTCTGCATGCACGAATTTGTCTGCTCGGCATCGCCTCTCGGCGAGTGGGGCGTACACGCCCTGGACATAGCCAAGGCCCTGCTGGACAAGGGTTTCCATGCCCCGACCATCTACTTCCCCCTGATCGTCAAGGAATGTCTGATGATCGAACCCACGGAAACGGAGAGCAAAGAGACCCTGGACGCTTTCTGCGATGCCCTGCTGCTCATTATTGAGAAAGCGCGCAAGGACCCGCAGTCCCTGCGCGATGCCCCCCTGACCTTGCCGGTGCGCCGCCTGGATGAAACCAGAGCAGCGCGTTCCATGGTGCTGACGGAAGATTTGGGCTGATAAAATTGTCCCTGCGCCCTGTTTGGGTTTAGAGCGCTCCGGCCGTGCGCAGCCAGACCATGATCAGAGGAAGGCTCACCAGACTGACGGCAGTGTTGAAGAAAATGCCTGTTGAGGTATCTTGGGCGCAGACCTGAAATTTTTCCGCCACCACATAGGCCGCTACGCCGATGGGCATGGCGGAGCTCAAGGTCGTCACCCCGAGTGTGAGACCGCTTAGGCCGAAGAGTCGCAATACTGCATAGGTCAGTCCGGGCAGGATCAGCAGCTTGACGCAGTGTACCGGGATTTGCCGGGTAAGGCGGAAGCTTTCGCGCAGACGCGCGGACGAGGCTTGCGCGGCCAGCACCATTCCGATGGCGAAAAGCGCGCAGGGCGCGGCTGTCGCGCCGAGCATGGATGTCATGTTCATGAGCGGGCGAAAAAAACCCAGGCCTGAGAAATTAAGACCGAGCCCGGCCAGACAGGCCAGCAGCATGGGGTTGCGCAGCATGGAGCGGGCAAATTCCGCAAGTATCCTGCGGCCGCCTTCCCCGCCATGCTTGGCAACGGCCAGTCCGGCATCGGTAAGGAGCAGGACGGGGGAATAGAGAACAGTCGCCAGTCCGGCGACAGACAGGGCTTCATCATTGCCGGGCAGCAGAAAGGTCAGCATGGCCACGCCCATAAAGCCGGTATTGGGGAAACATGACAAACAGGACAGCATGGCCGCTTCTCTGGCCCTGACGCGTCCCCATAACAGGACGGCGGCAAAACACAGGCCATAGCTCAAGAGCAGGGCGCCGAAAAAACCTGCGAAATAAGCCTGCGGCACGGCCGTCGTATCCAGACGGCCGAGCAGGGTGAAGATCAGGGCCGGCAGACCGATCCAATAAACGAACTGATTGAGCGCATAAGCCGTTGCGGCCGGAAAGAGGCCGAAACGCAAAATGGCCGCGCCGAGAAAAATAGTGCCGAAGACGGGGAAAACTGTCGCTATAAGATTGATAATCATGAGTGCCGCCTGTCAAGCGACATGTGTTTATTTTTACTTGTTTTCATCTTGCCATATACGGCAGTCCTCCGCAAGCCGGCCGGCGATATTTTCCAGGGCTCTCTGTGTGCCGTTAGGGATTAGACATGTGTCAGGAACCTTGCCGGAACAGGCGACACCTGAATTTTTGGCGTAGGTTATTTGTTGTTCTCCATCATTTTTGCCGCGCTTGCATCCAGATATTCCCTGTAGCGCGGCAGTATAACCTCCGGCGCGCCGCCTGCCATGATTTTGCCGCCGTCTATCCACAAAAGTTTGTCGCAGCGTTCCACAGTTGACAATCTGTGCGCTATGATCACTGTGGTCAGCGTTTTCGGCAGCGCATAAATGGTGTTCATGATAGCAGCTTCAATGGCAGAATCCAGAGAACTGGTCGCTTCGTCCAAAAGCAGCAGCTGCGGTTCGGCATACAGCGCTCTGGCTATGGAAAGTCGTTGCGCCTGCCCGCCGGAAAGCCCCGCTCCCTGGTCGCCTATGGGCAGCCCGACTCCCAGGGGGTGGCTATCCACAATATCCAGGGCCGCCAACCGGCAGGCCAGCCGCACCCTTTCTTCGTCCCAGGGTTTGCCCCACTGGCTGAAGGCCACATTTTCCGCAAGGGTGCCGGGCATGATATAGGATGTCTGCGGCACATACCCTACTTGCAGGGAATAGGCGGCCAGTTCGGCGGGCGTCAGCGCCCTGCCGTCAACCAGAAAGTCCCCGGATGCCGGCTGGACCAGTCCGCTGAGAATGGCGGCGATAGAGCTTTTCCCCGCTCCGGACTGTCCTATGATGCCCACGCACGCGCCGCGTTCAATGGAAAAGCACAGGTCGTGCAGACAGTCATCCGCCGCTGTCGGATACCGGAACGAGACATCCTGAAATGCAATGTCCTTTTGCAGGGTAAAATCGGGGTCAGGCTCAACCGGGGCGTCAACAGGGACACACAGGACATCTTCGACACGCTCCAGACAGGATATGGCCGCATAGCGCATGCTGCGTATGGTGACCAGACAGGAGAGAGAGCGGCTGAGAAGGGGCAGCACCCGCCAGGAGACCAGCATGA
>JAISKK010000050.1 GCA_031260965.1 Desulfovibrio sp.
CCAGATCAAGAAAATCACGCAGATCCGCCTTCTTCCTGCCTGCTGCCGCCAGTTCCACATTAAGCGCCGCCATGAGGAAAAAGGCCACGCCCACGCCGGACAGCGCCGGACAAGGACAAGGATAAAGACGGGGATTGACGATGGCGGCGGCTTTAGGGAGGGTTTCAGCGGGCAGATGGTGATCAGAAACCAGCACAGTCAGCCCGAGGGCGTCGGCGTAAGCTATGGCCCCATTATCCGAGATCCCGCAGTCAACCGTGAGCAACATTTGGGCGCCCCGTTCAGACGCCGCTTTTATTCCGGCTTTATTAAGCCCGTAACCCTCGGACAGACGGTCCGGAATATGTCGATCAGCCTCAAAGCCGTGCGTGCGCAGAAAATCCAGAACCAGGGCGGTGGCGCTTATGCCGTCAACATCATAATCACCCCATACACAAAGCCGCTTGCCCTGTAATAGCCCTTCAGCCAGCAGGGATGCGGCCTCAATAAGCCCCGGCCAGTCCTTGAGAGGCGCAAGACCTTTAAGTGAAGGATTTAAAAAGGAGCGTATGTCATCGCCGTTTCTTAAACCCCTCTGCCACAGGATACGCGCCAGAAGCGGAGAAATGTCCAGACCCTGGGCAAGTCCGTCCAAATCTTCGACCATTGCCGGTCTTTCTTCATTCCTGAATTTCCAGATCATCACGCCTTTGCCGGCATTACCCCTTGGGCTTCACATTTTCGAGAAGGGCAGCAACCTCCTGCTTTTTGTTTTCCGGCACAAGGTTTTTTTCCTCAACCCAGGCGAGAAATTTGGCTGCCGGCTCAAGTTTGGGATTAATTTCCAAGGCTTTGAACAAACATTCGATGGTTTTATCCATATTTTTCTTGTCCAGCCAGGCACGGGCCAGATTATAAAACAGGTTTTCATCCTGGCGTGTCAGAGTCAAGGCCCGCTCATAATAATCCAAAGCCTGATCCAGCATTCCGTTTTTCCGCAATTTGATCCCGAATTCATTAAACAGATGCTTGTGTTCCTCTTCAAAAGCGCCGTCCAGTTTGACCACGCGAGAGAAGATATTCTGAGCCCGGCTCGTGTCTCCACGCTCAAGGTAAGTGATGCCGAGACCAAAATTGGCACGCACATTTTCCTCGTCAACTTTCAGAACCTTGCCGTACTCCATTTCAGCGCTGTATAGTTCATTGTGTTCCCGAAAACGCTCGGCCATGGCTACGGTCTTGGTAATCTCGCGCATTTTCGGATACACAGTGGAAATATACAGCTCGGGTTCAGGCGAAAAATGAGCGAGAAACTGTTCTTTGTTGATGGTTTTTTTGGGTCCGGAGGGAATGTAATTTGGGTTAAGCGGCTGTAACTCAAGGGAGCCGTCTTTTTTTTCTTCGCAATACCAGAAGGCTTTCTGGATGGTTTTGCGCGTGGTGGTGCCGGTACCCACCCTTTTTACCTCCTGCGAGGAAAAAACCCCTTGAATTCTCTGTTGACCCGATCCTCCGCCCTGCCCTGCATTCACTTTAGTTTCGCTCATGTTCTCTGCCTCAATCCTTTTTCCATTTCAGCAAGAGCGGCAACGACGGCAAGAGCAGGGTCAGGAGCGTTTGTCACCGGTCTGCCCATGACCAGAAAATCCGCCCCCAGCCTGACCGCGTCAGCCGGACTGCAAATCCTGGACTGATCGTCATTGACCACTGTGCCGGCAAAACGTATGCCCGGACACAGACAATAAAAATTTTCCCCGCAACTCTTTTTCACGTCAGCGACTTCATGCCCCGAGCAGACAAGGCCGTCCAAGGCCCAGGACTGCGCTTTGCCCGCGAAATCAAGAACCCTGTCTCTTATCTCCCCGGCCTCACCACCGGTGCTGGTCAGTATACTGACGCCGAGAAGAAGCGTTTTGCCAAAAGACGCGCCACCCCGGCTATCGCTTTTTCCTAAAGCGGCGAAGACCTCGTCCCGCGCCTGCACAGCCGCGCGGCACATGTCGCCGCCACCCTCCAGGTGCAAAGTCAGCATCTGCGCTCCAAGAGCGCAAGCCGCCTTTACAGCCCCATATACCGTATTGGGAATATCGTGAAATTTTAAGTCGACGAACACGCTGAAAGTTTCGTCAACCTGACGGCGTACGAAATCCGGTCCGGCCGAGGTAAAAAGTTCAAGTCCCACTTTAAGTCCGCAGCTCACCAACCCGGAAGCGCTACGCAGACGTCCAATCTTGCTGATCAGGACCAGGGCTTCCGACGCGGAAGGCAGATCCAGAGCAATAAAAAGCTGTAGCGGCGCGGAGCGGGCGTTCCCGGACATCAGTCGCCCCATTCGGAAAGAAGTTTCGCCAGGAAGCCAGGGCGACGCGAGGGCGACAATGTTGCGGAAATATAAGTCGCGCAAAGATCCTGAAAAGCCTGTTCCAGATCCGCGTTGATTATCCAACTATCGAACCAGTGCGCCTGGGACAGCTCTCTGGCGGCTGCGGACATGCGTATTTTCAAATCCTCCTCCTTTTCCGTGCCCCGTTCCCGCAAACGGCGCTCCAACTCGTGCAGTGACGGCGGCAGAATAAATATGAGCCGCGCTCCCGGCAAAGAACTGCGAATTTGTGACGCCCCCTGCACGTCTATGTCAAAGAGCACGTCCCGGCCACCGGCAATCAGTTTCCAGGTGGCGTCGAGGGGAGTTCCGTAGAACTGGCCGTGAACTTCAGCCCATTCGGCAAAAAATCCGGAGTCCCGGCGCAGGATAAATTCTTGCTCGTCTATAAATTCATAGTCCCGCCCCGAGGATTCTCCAGGTCGGGGAAGACGTGTAGTACAGGAAACAGACAAAACCATGCGCGGAAATTTGTCCAGTAAACGCCTGCTCAAGGTCGTTTTCCCCGCGCCGGAAGGCGCGCAGATGACAAAGGCTATGCCGGAGCGTTTCGCACTCACTCGTTTTCCTCCTGAAACCTCTGGCGTAGTGTTTCAGTCTGGATGGCGGACAAGATCACATGGTTGGAATCGGTAATAACCAGGGATCTGGTTTTGCGTCCCTGCGTAGCGTCTATGATCCGTCCATCTTTTTTGGCTTCTTCCCGCATACGGCGCATGGGAGACGAAGCCGGATTCACCATTGCCACCACACGCGCCGCAACGACAAAATTGCCGAGACCGACATTCAGAAGCTGTTTGCCGGAAACGCTCACGCCCTACTCCACATTCTGCACCTGCTCCCGGCATTTTTCCAGTTCATTTTTCAGATCCACCACCAGACGTGAAACCTGCACATCCTGAATCTTGTTTCCGCAGGTGGTGACTTCCCTGAAACATTCCTGCAGGGTAAAATCAAGTTTGCGTCCGGCGTCCTTGTCAAGCGACATAAGCTCGCGCAGCCGTTCCAGGTGCGCGGCAAGGCGCGTAAGCTCCTCGCTTACATCCACCTTGTCCGCAAGCAGGGTCACTTCCTGCAAAAAACGTCCCTCGTCCAAATCCAGGCCCTGCCGATCAAGAGCCTCACTGAGACGCTCGTGCAGTTGGGCGGCGCGTTCCTCCTTGATGAAGGGGGCGCGATCCCTGATGTTGCGCAACCATTCTTCCATATGCAGAATACGGCTACGCAGATCTTTTTCCAGAGCCTTGCCCTCGACGGCTCTGGATTCGTTCCAGTCTTCCAGGGCCTCTTCAAGACCCTGCAAAAGACCTTGCATCACCTCGTCATCCGCATCAACCGTGTTTTCCTCCCAAAGCAGAGGGATATTGAGAAGACGACTATAGTCAGCGTTAAAAACATCGCCACGCGCCCCGGCGTATTCCGACAGGGATAAAAGCATGGCATCGGCCAGTTCTTCATTAAAATACAGACCATGCGCCCCATCCTGTTTTATTTGTAAAAACAGGCTTATATCCAGCCGGCCCCGCAGAGCTTGCGCTTTTACGCTCTTTTCCAGAACCGGTTCAAAGGCCCTGACCCTGGACGGTAGTTTAAAGCGGATGTCCAGATGACGACCGTTGACGCTGCGCACCTCCCACACCTGGGTCTGCCTTGTATCTTCCAAAAAACAACGGCCAAAGCCGGTCATGCTGCGTAACATGGATTTCCCGCCGTTATGCCTGACTGCTTGTTTGAGTCACAAAAGCGCCGTCTTCTGCAAGAGCAGAAAATCCACAGCGCACAGGGCCGCCATTGCCTTCAGAACCGGCACAACGCGCGGAATTACAGAAATATCATGTCGTCCGCCTATCTGCAAATCCCGCATTTCACCATACATATCCATACTGCGCTGCTTTCGGCTGATGGAAGCCAGGGGTTTTAAGCTGGCGGTCACACAGATCGGAGCACCATTGCTTATCCCTCCCAGGACTCCGCCCGCATTGTTCGAGGCAAAGCGGTAAGAGATGCCGGTGGGCAAAGTCCCGCAAGCCAAGCCTGCCTCAGCGGGCAGGATGGGATCGTTATGCTCGCTCCCTTTCATGTCTGCGGCAGCGCAACCCGAACCGATCTCCACGCCTTTAACGGCCCCAACGCCCATAAAGGCATAGGCCAGCCGCGCGTCAAGCTTGTCAAAAACCGGCTCGCCCAGACCTGCTGGAAGACCGTGGATTTCCACCCGCACTTTCCCGCCCAGGCTGTCGCCTGCAGCGCGCGTTTTTTTGGCAGCTTCAACCCAAAGGCCATCCGTAACTTTGTCTGGACAGAACCAAGGTCGCGCAGCCGCGTTTTCAATATCCTCAAGGTTTGCTGCTATCCCGCCGAACTCGGCGACACAGGCAAAAATACGCGCACCCGCTTTTTCCAGAATTTTTTCGGCAATGCCCCCTCCCGCCACGCGGCACAAGGTTTCCCGACCCGAGGAACGCCCGCCGCCGCGATAATCCCGGAAAGCATGCTTCATGAAAAATCCCAGATCAGCATGGCCGGGACGAAGGATAGCGGCAAGAGCTTCATAGTCGGCAGAACGCTGATTTTCATTTTCCACATAAAAGGCAATGGGAGCGCCGGTGCTTTTGCCCGCAAAAACACCGGACAAGATGCGAACCTGATCTTTCTCGGATCGGGCCGTCGAGGCTGCCCCGCCTCTGCCGTCTTGTCCCGGACGCCTCTCGTCCAGAGCTTGCTGCAAATCCGCTTCGGAAATCTCAAGACCAGCCGGACACCCGTCCACAATGCCGCCCAGACCGGGACCGTGTGATTCCCCGAAAGTGGTAAGACGAAAAATGCGCCCGAAAGTATTGCCGTTCACATTTAGCTCCGCGTTGACAAAAGACGCATAATCTCGTCAGCCGTTGCCCGCGCCGTTTTATTCGCGTCCAGACAATAATGCGCGCATTCCAGGTAGAGGGCTTCGCGCTCGGCCATCACCGCCGCTATTTCCCCAAGCGGATCCGCCCCGCTCAGGGAAGGACGAAATCCCGCATTGCATGCTCCGGACATGCGTTCATACAGGCTTTGCACAGAAGCGGCAAGATAGAAAACCAGACCGGAAGCGCGCATCAGGGCGCGATTTTCCGCAGCAAGCACCAGCCCGCCTCCCCCAGCGATGACGCCGCCGCTGGCGGCCACTTTGGCCAAAGATTCAGCTTCAAGTACGCGAAACGCGCCCCATCCATCCTTTTCAACAATTTCCGCAATGCTGCATCCCGCCTTTCTAACCACCATGATGTCCGTGTCATACAAAGGCAAGGCAAGGCATGTGGACAAAATTCTCCCTACCGTGCTTTTCCCGGAACAACGCAGACCAACGAGAAATATCGAAGATGAGCCTGACGATGAAGTTTTTTGCCTGGAAATCATTCGCAATATATCCTCAAGCCCAGGAAGCGGCAAGAATTTTCCCCGTTTTTTCTGCCGGCCGGCTACAGCTCCATGTCCAGGCGCCCTGCGTGAAAGACTTGCTCAACCCCTGGGTCAGAAGGCGCATAAATTCTTCGCGCTTAACAGCTTTGGCGCCAAAACGCTGCATGTGCGGTGTGGTCTGCTGGCAGTCAATCAAGGTAAAATCCCTATGCTTCAGTTCTTCAACCAGACAGGCGAAGGCAGCCTTGGAAGCGTCCGGCGCGGCATAAAACATGGATTCCCCGAAAAAAACCCCGCCCAAAGCCAGCCCATAAAGACCGCCCGCCAGAGTCCCATCGCGCCAGGCCTCGACCGAATGGGCAAGACCGAGCCGGTGCAGGTTTATATAGGCTTCGATCATTTCCGGGATAAGCCAGGTTCCTGCAGTATCAGCGCGCTCTTCGGCGCAGGCCTTTATGACATCGGCAAAAGCCCTGTCCAGACTGAAGCTGAATACGCCGGCCCGCAAAACGCGTTTTAAAGAACGCGGCAAATGAAATTCTTCAGGCAGAAGAATACAGCGTGGATCCGGACTCCACCAGAGACGGGGACTGTCAATGTCGTACCAGGGAAAAAGACCCAGACAATATGCAGCCACGAGCCTTTGCGGAGACAGGTCCCCGCCAACCGCCAAAAGACCATCCTCTCTGGCTTCAAAGGGATCCGGAAAACAGATTTCGCTCTCCGGCAGACGATAAACAGGCATGGGACAAGCGAAGGACTCTCAGCCGCAAAGGCCGGGAACCGGCACGCCGGAGGCGAGGATATCCGCGCGAATAAGCGCGCGCAAGCGGGCGCAGACCGGACCTTCGCGCCCTTTGCCGATGCTCCTGCCTTCGTAGCTTACGATGGCGACGCAATCCGGACCGGTACCGAGCAGGAGAAGTTCCGAAGCCGTAAAAATATCAACTTCCTTAAGCGGACGCACGCACGCATGAATTTCGCCCCGCACAAGCTCTATGGCTCGCTGTACGGTTGTCCCGGACAGCGAATTTGTGGATTCCGGAACTTGCAGCACCCCTTCCTGATCGACGAGACAAATATTGGCGACAGCGCTTTCCGCCACACGCCCCGCACCGTCAAAACAAATGGGGACATCCAGACCGCGCTCACGGCTTTCACGCATCATGAGCACATTAGGCAGATAATTGGCGTTTTTAATCCGGGCCAGATAACCCTGTTTGGCCGGTATGGAACTATGAAAAGCCTTGAGACCGGCCGCGTACCAGGAATCCTCCTTAGGCTCAAAGTTATAGGCAATTATATAAAGGCTGCTCTCGGGGCTTTCCGTGGGGTCTACGCTGAAGCCGCCCGGTCCCCGGCCGAGCAATATACGTATCTGGCCGTTTTCCCGGCCACCGGCCGCAGCTGTGGCAATAATCAAGGCCTTCAGTTCTCCCCATGAACAGGGCGGATCAAGAAAAATTCCTGCCGCCGAACGCTGCATGCGCTCAAGATGCTGATCCAGACCGTAGAGGCGGCCTTGCACATATTTTATGCTTTCAAAAATGCCGTCTCCCCGGTGGGCCAGATGATCATCAAGGGGGAGCAGCATAAGACGCGGCTCCCTGCTTATCGCGCCTAAACGATGCTCATAATAAGCCAGAATATTTTCCTCTCCCGGACGCCTGACGGCCAGGATTTTCTCCAGATGCTCCGCGCGGGAAAGAAGAGGCGGGCTGACAGGATTTTTGCTGTTAT
>JAISKK010000127.1 GCA_031260965.1 Desulfovibrio sp.
TTCTTTCTCAGTATGCGTGTATTCCCCAGACGCATGGTAAGTTTTTGCGCGTCAAAAAATTCCAGAAGAGGAACCATATATTTGCGGGAAAGACCGGTAACGGCTTTGATTTCCGGGATATCCAACGCGTCATGTGTTGTAAACCAATGTTCAACCGCCGTTTGTATGGTCTTGAGGTGTTCCGGGGCGTACCATATATCTTCGCTCACGCATACCAGTTGTCCTGATGCGCGCAGAGCGGCGAAAATGGCGGCAGCTTCCTTTTTGTTGGCGCCCAGCTTTTCCAGTACTTCATTGACAGTGGGCGGGGTAAGACCGGCCCTCTGGTAGATGGTGATCATGGCGTCACTTAATGGAGCGTCCCGCGTACTAAAAGTGACGACATGTCCGGGCAGGTGCAGCAGTTCATGTTTCGCCGCGAGTAAGCCTTGTTTGAGCATTTTTTCTATGACAAAAAACGCGAGTTTTGGAGGGAGATCTTTACCCCAGCTCGACAGCAGTTCGCTTCGTTTAATGCCCTGCAGCGCGCTGTTGCGCTTGTGGAAGGCGCTCATTGCCGTTTCGCAGGCGGTGATGAGCGGAGTGAGCAGGCTGTCTGCTATATACAGGCGCTGAGTTTTATCGAAACAGGATACCTGCCTGCGGTTGGAAAGCGCGAGCAGCGTTTTGCTCAAGGTGTTGGAATCCAGGTTGGTCAGCACTCTGAGGCGCTCGAAGGAAATGCCGGCGGCGGCATCTTTCGTGCAGATCAACTGCGTGGAGACGCGCTCTTCCAGTGTTTCCGGCGAAGACAATCCGGACGCCAGTTCGACAAGCTGCCGACAACGCTCGGCAAAGTCCCGGCATCTGCGGCGCATATCCACTTCACAGGGATTCAGGACAATGCCCCCGGCCACGGTGCGCAGAGGAGAAAAGGAACGGATCACGCAACGGTCGCCGAACACAGCCGGCGCCGGTTCTGTAAAACGAACCTCGCACAGACAGGATTCCCCGGGCTGAAGCTTGTCGCGATCGGCAAAATAAAGACGCGCCTGCATTTCCCGCGTTCCATGATGGAAATGGAATTCCGCCCTCCGCCGCAGGGGACGCGGTGAAGAGGGAAGACAGGTCAATTCGATAATCCAGCGGGTCGAAGGAAAGAGTGTGTCCGGGAAACTCACAACATCACCCCTGGAAATGTCCTCCACCGCCAAATTCGGAATGTTCATGGCGGTACGGCGTCCGGCAAAGGCGGTACTGGTTGCCTCTCCATGACTTTGCAACGCACGGACTTTGCTCTTGCGCCCGCTGGGATAGAGTTCCACGGTGTCCCCGACGTTCACGGAACCGGCAATCAGTGTGCCGGTGACAACGGTGCCGCTTCCATGCAGGGTAAAAACACGATCGACGGGGAGGCGGAAAAGATCCTGAGAACGGACAGGAGACAGAGACGCCTCGATGTCAACCAGGGTTTGCCGCAATATATCCAGTCCCTGTCCCGTCCGGGCGGACACAGGAATAACGGGGGCGCTTTCGAGCACGGTGGCCTTGAGGAAGGAGGCAATGTCTTCTTCGGCCAAAGCGAGCATTTCCGCATCCACTGCGTCAATTTTAGTCAATGCCACCACTCCGGAACGGATACCCAAAAGAGAGCATATTTCCATATGTTCACGGGTTTGCGGCATAACCCCTTCGTCTGCGGCAACGACCAGGAGCACAAAATCCACGCCTGTGGCGCCGGCGACCATGGTGCGCACGAATTTTTCATGCCCGGGCACATCAACCACTGACAAGGAGCGCCCATTCGGCAAAGCAAGTTCGGCAAAGCCGAGCTCAATAGTGATGCCTCGGCGTTTTTCCTCGGCCAGGCGGTCGCAGTCTATTCCCGTCAAAGCTTGAATAAGTGTGGTTTTGCCGTGGTCAATATGCCCGGCGGTACCCATGACAACCGACATCCTCACTCCTTGCAGGCAACGGGGAATAAAGTTCGCAGGGACAGAACTTGTCCCTGTACGGCTCCGCTACTCTGCCGTATATGCTGCTGACCCTACTTGTTTTATTCTTTGCATGTCAATATACTGCACATTACTAAGCAACAGTTGCGCCAAAATCCGCCGCACCGCCTGTCCTGCGGGGTGTCCAGCGCGTTGCCGAAACCACGCATTGGCCGATCATCCGTACGAAAAGGTCAGGGCAAAGTTGTTGAGCAGGCCAGGGGTACTCATATGCAAGCCGCTACGCTTCGACGCGTGACATCCGGAGAAAAGGTCGTCGACGGCGGGTGCAAAGCCTTGCTTATTGACGACGACCTTGCCTATTGCGATCTGCTGCGGGATTATCTTGAGCCCTACGCCTACCGTTTTGCCGCAGCCCATACGGGCGCTGACGGTCTGCAAACCGCCGCAAACGGCGTTTTCGACATTATCCTTCTGGACATGTTTCTACCGGATTTACACGGGCTTGACGTATTGAAAGAACTGCGTAAACATAGTTCAGTTCCGGTTGTCGTGCTCTCTGCGCATAATGAGGAGAAAGATCGCATCGTGGCTTTGGAGATGGGGGCGGATGATTATGTGCCGAAAAGTTTTTCCCCCAGAGAGCTGCTCGCACGTTTACGCGCCGTCCTGCGCCGCAGTGCCGGCGCCATATCCGGACAGGAAAAAGAACATCTGTGTACAGGCGAGTTGCGCATTGACAAAGACTCGATGCAGGTTGCCCTGGCAGGCGTTGCAATACCCCTGACCCATATTGAGTTTTTGCTCCTGTACACTCTGGCAAAAGAGCCGGGGCGCGTCTTCAGCAGAGAAGCGCTGTTGTCTCTGGTCTGTGATCGTGGTTTCTACGGTTTTGACCGTTCTATCGACATGCATGTTTCTTCCCTGCGCCGAAAACTGGGGGATGATTCCCGTACTCCACTCTATATAAAAACCATTCGTAGCGCCGGCTATTCATTTATCAGGCAGGAAAAGTCAGCCGAAAAGGGTCCTGGACCCGATAATAGCTGAGGCATAAGGTTTGTATGATGGGAAATGTCGGTATGCTGCGTTCCAGATTGTATCAAAAATTCTTTCTCTGGTTTTTCCTGAATCTGATTCTTCTGGCCATTCTCGCCCTTGGTCTGGTGGGCGGGCTCTTGGTCAGGGGATCCAACGGCCTTTTGCCGGCCTACCTGTTCAGCAGCAATATAGAGACACGTTTCAGGACCATCAGCGCCAATTTACAGTACAAACCCGTCACGGCTTGGCCCGAAGCTGTCAATTACTACAATAAAGACCCTTCTCTCGCGTTTACACTGTACTTTTTGGACAAACAGGCCGGTCTGCCGAATCTGCCTCCTATCCCCGGCAAGGTTTTATCGGCTGCGGCATTGCTTCCCCGGCTCCCCTTCACCCTGTGTCCGGATCCGGAGGTTCTGTCTTTTTCCGGTTCTACAACTTTCGAAGGCGTCGACAAAGCGGAAGAAGGAAGCGTAACCGAACATGCCAGACTCTCGCCGGATCTCCTGCGCGCCTTCGGCACCCTGGAAGCCGGCATCGCTCCGGCTCCACGTGTTGTCTATATGCGTGACGCCGATCACTCGCGTTATTGGTTTGCCCAGGCCCTTTTCGTGCCCGATGACACGCGTGAACTCCACTACATGCTGCTGGCCGTCGCGGCCGATTCCTTTTCAGGCAAGGGGCTGTTGTTCAATACGGATCTGATGCTGATATTTTTTCTTGTCGTGTTGAGTGTTTCCTGCCTCTGGTGGCTGCCTTTCGTGCGCCATATCTCCCAGCCGCTCCTGCGCATGGCTTCGGTGGCGGAAACCCTGGCAAACAGCTCCATATTGCAGAATGCGCCTCCCGATGCCAACGTCTGCGGTGTGGACCCGCAACGCAAGGATGAAATCGGTCGTCTGGCGGAGGCCATTAATGTAATGGCCCGCCGCTTGAATCGTGTTTTTTCCGGTCAGCAGCTTTTTCTCCACCATATAGCCCATGAGATCAATTCTCCCCTCGCCCGCATTAAACTGGGGCTGGCCGTACTGGAAGATCGGCTGAACGGCGACGCGGGGGAACGGGTGGGACGTATTGTGGCGGAAACGGATGCGCTTTCCGTGACCACTGACAATATCATCACCTACCTGCGCGCTCAATACAGAGAGCAGGCTCCATCCCTGGAGAACATTCCCCTGTCCTCTTTCCTGCGCTCTCTCGCCGCAAAGGAGGCGCAGGAGAGGAAAATACGCATTACCGTATCAGAAACGCTATCTGTGAATGCAGACAGGCGCTATCTGGAACGCGCGCTGGCAAACGTGCTGCGCAACGCCCTGCGCTATTCTCCGCCCGACAGCGCGGTTGAAATTGAGGCCGAGTTGCAAGGCAGCAAGGTCGCCATTGAGGTACGGGATTTGGGGTTGGGCGTTCCGGAAAACGAACTGGCCCAGTTGACGGAACCCTTTTTCCGAGGCACGGCAAACATGGGCACACCGGGTTCCGGTCTCGGGCTGTCTCTTGCCAAACGCTATATTGACGCCTGCAACGGCTTCCTGACTTTTTCCAATCGGGCGACAGGCGGATTTGTCGTACGGATAAATCTGCCCGGGGATATGTAAAAAACCTGCATTGTCACAACCGGAGCATGTGCCGGAGCATACGCGCAGTTTTTTTTCATTGCAGTCATACTGATTTCAGCTATAGTACAGTTCTCTCCCTTGGCGGAGCCGGGAGGAGTCACTTAAACAGGAGGACATACTGTGGCTATCTTCAAAAGGATGGTTCTTTTACTGTCAGCGGTAGCTTTTCTGGCGTCGGCTTTGCCGGTGCTTGCACAAGCAGCTGACGTGGAGATCAAGGTCTATGACCCGAGAGCCGAGCGTTGGCGACCTGCGTCGCACACCCTCCAGGCCAGACTCTCCACGTTGGACGGCAAAAAAATTGCCGTTATCAACAACACGAAACCCGGTGCGGATTATATCAGCCCTTATGTGCAAAAGATCATAAAGGAGAAATTTCCCAAAGCAGAAATCAAGGAATTCGTTATCTCCTATAACGCCTACCCCGCGAAGGCTGAAGATCTGAAAGCGGTGGCAACCTGGGCCGATGGAGTGATCGGCCTGCTCGGCGACTGAGGCTCCTGCACATCAAAAACCACGCGTGACGTGGCTTCCCTTGATATGGCCGGAAAACCCGGCGTAATGCTCACCACTTTGTCCTTCCCCAGCGATGCCGCCGCAGCCACAGCTGCCGTAGGCCTGCCCGATCTTCCCATTGTCTCCTTGTCCATCCCCACAACCGCAGGCAAAGATGCGGTTGAACTGGAAAAAGTTGCCCGCGAAGTGCAACAGCAACTTATTGACGGGCTGACTAAAACGCCCGCCGAACTCCAGGTTAAAACCGCAACAAAAGAAACGCCCATAAACAGGGCGAAAATGCTTTCCTTTAAAGGCAATACTGTCGATGAAGCTGAAGAAGCCATGGAACAATTTTTCCTGGCCAATCGCATGACTGACGGCTTCCCCCTGGTGCCTCCCACTGAAGCGCGCGTCAGAGAAATGATCGCGGCCAGCGGTCTTGCCGCTGACAAGCAAGTAGGTATTATGGACCCGCGCAAGGGTGTAGCCACGGTTGAAATGCTGGCCATCAACGCGGTTATGGCCGGTTGCCGTCCCTCGTATATGCCGTTGCTTGTGGCTGTCGCTCAGGCCATGGCGGATCCGATGTTCGACCTGCATGGCTGCATGGCCACCACTGGCTTGAATGCTCCGTTGATTATCGTCAGCGGCCCCATCATCGAGGAACTCAACCTTAACTTCAGCTACAGCACCGCTGGACCGGGCTGGCGCGCCAACAGCACCATCGGCCGCGCATCGCGTCTTTTTATCATCAACATTTCCCAGGCTTGGCCAGGAATCAATGATATGAAGGACGTGGGCAACCCCGCGAAATTCGGCATCGTCATTGCTGAAAATGAAAAGCAGACGCCGCAAGGCTGGGATACCTTACGCGAGCGTCAGGGCTTCTCCAAAAATGTGAGCACAGTCAGCGTGTATGCTGCCCAGTCGTTCCGCCAGTTGCACGACTCACAGAAGTATCTTGTGCCTACCGTACCCTATAAAAACATCGTCGATCCAATGATCGCCCGCGCCTTCTCCAGTTCTCTCAATGCCGGCGTTGAACAGTGGGGCGAAGATCTGCTTGTCGTCTTTAGCCCGGTCATGGCAAATAACCTGGCCAAAATGGGCTACACGCCGAAGAAGATTCAGGAAGAACTCTTCAGAGACGCGCGGGTGCCGAGACGCCTGTTTGGACCGCGTCCTCTGGGATCAATGGGTGAAGCCAGCGGCGTGCCCAAATGGATAGATGAGGCCAAGGATGATGAACTCATACCTGTCGTGCCCACACCCGAAGACTTCCGTATCGTGGTTGCCGGCGGCACCGGCGGCGGCGCCAGCTTTGCCGTTGACCGCTGGGGTTTCGGCAATTCCCTGTTTGTCACCAAGGAAATAGCGCTGCCCGCTCAGTGGCCGCAATTGGTGAAAGACGTGGAAAAATGGAAAACACCCATCACTGTCCGTTAAAGAAACCCATTAACAGCACAAAGGGACACAACCAAATTCAAATTGTTGTGTCCCTTCATTTTTTTATGCTATGAATAAAAATCCAACGCTATGCGTGGGGTCAGGCTACTGTGCGCCAATTAGCGAACTCCAGTTGCCCGGCAGCCGGATTTCCCGACTGACCGGTGTTCCTGCGCTCCAGCAAGGAATAATCATGCTTTTTTCTCCAGTGCCTCCTGCGACAATGATCTGGAGATGATCAATAAACGGCTTGGGCACCAGACGATTTAAATCTTTTTCCTCAAAAACCCAGGTGGGCACACCCCGTTTGGCCATGTTCGTGTCGATAAACTGTTCTTTGAACTCCCGTAACGGGACTTTGGCATGCTCAAAGATATAGTCGCGGATCTTTTCGCGCGTCCAGCCCTCCCTGTGCAACATCTGGGCCGTGTCCTGCGCCACTACCAGCACAACTGTGTCCCGATAGGGCCGGTCATGCCCTTTGAGCCAGGAAGCAATCAGCTTGAGGTAGCCCGGACGGCTCTGACCAATTCCAAGCAGCCCGGCAAAGTATTCCGCCCCGGCTGCTGTGACCACATTAGCCGATGCAGGGAGTCCGTAAGCTGTATGGTACGGCGGCCATGGGTTGGCAGATGCGTTTTCGGCAAACAACATCACAATTTCGCCCGGCTGCCCCATAGTGGACATGTCTGTAACCCCGGGCCAGCTCCCGCCGATATTCTGTAAAATAAGATGCATGGCCCTGCTGATGGCCGAGTTGGCTTTGGTCCCCCGGCCGAAGGCATTCGTGCCGTCGTTGATTTGCAGATCTTTGACTATGGGACCGCTGATAATGAGCAATACGGCATCGGGATTGGTGGTGGTCGCTACCCCGCGCAGATCGAATTCGTCCTGACTCACGGCTTCCACGGCGGCCAGCAACACGGGCATGTGAGCGGGCTCACAGCCGGCCATAACCGCGTTGACCGCGATTTTTTCAATACTGGCTTGTCCGTTGAGCGGGGCAAGGTTTGCAATCAGAAAATCAGCCGACATGTCGGAACCCTGTAACATGGCCGCCACGCGTTCCGGTGTGGGCGGCACGATCGGCAGACCGTCCGTCCAGCCCCGTTCATAAAAAAGGGTGTTGATCTCCTCCAGGGCATCTTTGGCGATAGTTACAGTCTCTATACGCGTCTTGGGGAAGCTGGCCGCTTGCACAGGTTTGGCGATACCCTGGGCCTGCATGGATTCTTTAAGTAATTCATCCACATATCTGCCGCTTTCGCGTACGCCTGCGGGATTGAACACCTCAATCGTCACGGCGGCATGAACGGGTTGGGCCGCTGCCAGACAAAGCCAACAGGCAAGGGCAAAAAGACCAAAGCGGCACATGGGACCTCCTTATCTGCCTTTCTATTACAGGCTGATAGCGGTGAAACGCCACCAGCCTGTAAATCTTCTGTATCTGTAAAGCCTAGTTAATTGTCCTCAATTTTGACCATAACCGGCTTCACAACCTGAGGGAATGGCGTCCAGAACTGTGACTGCTTGCCGGGACCGCCGGTCACAACGATATGGATGGATTCAGGCTTTGTAAAGCGCGGGATGATGGTATCCGGCGTTACTTTGCCGTATTCCGGACCCGGTTTGCACACGTCGGGAGCGTAATACTTGAAGGGCAGCCCCGTTTCCCTGACCAGATATTCCTGCACCGAACGCAGGGTGGGGAAATCCTGAGCTATGGTGGACGCGTGTTCGGGGGCGACCATGAGCATGGCGTAGGAAACGTTGTTCAGCCAGGTCATGTCGCCGCTGTCATATGTGGTCAGACAACTGGCGATGCCCGATGAGGTGCCCGCAATGCCGGCGGCGAAGGTGTTGAGCAGGTCCGTGCTCTTCACGCTGTTATGGTCGATGTTGCCGTTGGCCGGATACGAGGTGGACACCGTCAGCACGCTGTCCGTAGCCTTGAAGCCCCTGTACTCCGCATAGCTTTGCTTCCAAGGATTCGCCTTGGCGTTTTCTACAAACACTGTAGCCACAAAGTCTGCGGACGTGCCATGCGTGCTCTTATCCAGGTTGGGAGGGATCGAGCCGCCCACCACATCACCCACCAGATTGATGAAATAGCCGAGCGCATTTGTAACCGGATTTTCCGGCCCGATGACGCCTGTGCCCGAATTCAGCCCCATTTTTTCGATAATGGGACCGCTGATCACCATCATCGGATAGGTGGCAGCAGTAGTAGTGCTGGTGCCGCGCCAGGCGGCTTCCGGCTGTTTGAACGCTTCAACGCAAGCGAGGAGCAAGGGCATATGTTCAGGCCTGGCGCCGGCCATCACACCCAGAACGGCTACCATCTCCACGGTCAGGATGCCCTGGCGCGGCGGCACGACCCATACCACTTCAGCGGGATCGCGTTTGGTGCCTTTGAGCATTGCCGCCACCAGCTCAGGAGTGGGCGGAATAATGGGCAGGCTCAAGGACCATTTCCTGTCGGCGAACATTTTGTTCAGTTCGGCATAGGTGCCGGTAAACGTGATGCGGCGGGCAGGATACGGGTTAACCTGGGCCGTGTCCTTTTCCTTGGTCGCGGTCCATTTGGTAGCGGCGGTAACGATGTCGTCAAAGGCCGTATCCACTTTCGCATGTACTTCGTTTGCGGGAATCATGCCAAGCGGATGCGGAACAACTACATAACACATATCGGTCAGGCCCTGGCTTTTCTGTGTGCCGCGGGCAAGGGTTACAAACTGATCGGTAACGATGGTGACTGTGGGAATGCCGTCTTTTTCCGAATTGCACTGGTCAACTACCAGCCATGAGGTGCAGGAGCCTCAATCGGCCTGCGCGGCAATAATGATATCCGGCTTGGCGCGTTTCACCACATCGGCTACCCGCCGGGATTCCCCGGCATTTCCGGTAATGCTGATCGTAGATGGATCCTCTTTGTATATTTTGATAATTTTTACTGACGGCACACGCTTGACCAGCAAGTCCGCCACCCGGTTCAGCACGATATCGCCATTGTGTTTGCCGTTCCAGCGCAGGGCAACGGTTTTGCCTTCCAGACTGGTGACGCGCGGCGCGGGGTCAATGCTGGCCTGCTGCACCACGCCGGTCGGGACGATAATTTCCCATTTTTGCGGGGTTTCCGCCGCCCCGGCGATTCCGGCGCTCATAAGCGATACGCCGAGACAGGCCAGAAAGCGTTTCATGATAACTGTACTCATATCTGTCTCCTCATGTGAATTCAAGCTACAGGTGTCTGATTGCGCGCCTTCTACAGGTCGTCTATCTTTACGGAGCTGGGTCTGGTCGACTGTGTAAAAGGAGTCCAGATCTGGGACTGCTTTCCCGGACCGCCGGTGACGACAATCTTGATGGAACTGGTCTTGATGTACCGGGGCAGCAGTGTATCCGGCGTAGCCCCCTCAGGCGGGATACAACGGCCGGGCGCATAGAATTTGAGAGGCATGACGGTGTTATC
>JAISKK010000145.1 GCA_031260965.1 Desulfovibrio sp.
GGAAAGGCGGACTGCGCCAGAGCGGCAACCCCGGCAACATAGGGCGCGGCCATGGAGGTTCCGCTATACAGTTTATAGGCGTCAGCGGCGATGGTCGAATCGATATCCACTCCAGGCGCCCAGAGGGTGTAGTCGGAGGCGAAAAGACCCATATCGGTGAATGCGGCCACAAAGTCGGGGCCCAGGCGCGTCGGGGGGGCGGTCGGGTCATAGGCGGCGGGGTCGAAGGCGGAGACGTTCAGCCAGTGCAGGCGCAGGTTGCGGGCGGCGGCCGCGTCGTCCGCATCGGCCGCATATTCTGCCGCCAGACTGGGCAAAGCGCCGTTCACGCCCGGACTGAGATGCCCCGCGTTGCCGGCGGCAAAAACCAGCAGTTTGTCCGCCTCGGCCAGTTTCAGAAGGGGCGGCCCGTCCTCCGTACTTTCCGTCCAGTCCTTGAGGACGTTATCCGGGGGGGTATAGGGATAGTGGTAATTTGATATATACTCTGGTGTGGCTACTGTACCCGTCGTGACTATCCCCAGCGTGTCAAAATCCTCGCTCTGGTCAAGAAACAGGTTTGCGCCCCAACTGTTGCTGATAATACGCACATCCGGGTACTCCAGCATCTTTTGCAGGGCCTGCGCCGAGTAGCCAAGCGGACCGGAGGGAAGCAAGGTAGAGTCAAAGGCCGCGCCGTGCATCCCCATATTGTCTTTAGCGGCGGCGATGATGCCGGCAACGTGGATGCCGTGATCATCCTTGTCGTACGCGTATGAGAACACGCCATAGGGATACTTGCCGGCAAATTCGTCAACTGCCGGGGCGAAGCGCGTATCAATTACCCCCACCGTAACCCCTTTGCCCGTAAAACCCAGGGCATAAGCGTCTGCTGCCTGTAAAGCTTCAAGCCCGGTGCTGCGCAAATATTCGCCGGTTTTGAAGTTCTCCGCCCCGGCCGGCGCAGCGGCGCAGGCAAGGCAGAAGGTTATAAGCAGGGCATAGACCGCGCAGCGCCGAAGTTTCCGTACTATGTCGCGCATTGTTTTGACCAAAAAGATAACCTCCGGACGATTTTAAAAAATGCCCGGGCAATAAAAAGCGCTGCTCCGAAAGGGAGCATCCGAAAGTTTATATCCCTAAAAGCCCAAATCCTCGCCGATAAGGATCACATGAATGTCGCTCAGGGAGGGGCGGCGGCTCAGAATGACCGTGGCGTTACAGATGCGTGCGGGGCTGCGGCAATCAATACATTCGCCGTGTTTGACGCAGGGGTTGTCGAGCCCCAGACGCTTGTTGTTCAGGGGCGCGGCGAACATTTTGATGCGCTGGTCCGCTTCTTCCCGGTTACGGACAATTTTGTTCGTTCCGGCCACGATGACGGTTTTTTTCGGCCCGAAGATCATGGCGGCCACGCGGTTGCCCGTGCCGTCGCAGTTGATCAGCTCGCCTTCCAGGGTCACGGCGTTGGTTCCGGAAAGAAAAACGTCGCAGACAAGCTGCTTGCGCCGCAGATCCAGGCGCTCTTCCGGAGAAAGGCCTTCTTTGCCGTGGTCATAAATCGTGCAGCCCTTGGCGGCCAGCTTGAGGCCGAGTTCCAGGACCCGCTCCGTTCTGGAGCCGCCTATGCCCACGCCGGAACCGGCCGGGGCCAGATCCAGAATATGGGCCACGGCGCCGGCCCGCCCCGCGAAGTAGAGGGCCGTAAAATTGTTCTTGTTCAAGGCCGCGACCGCTCTCTGCCCGAGAACTTCATTCTGCCATTGCTTTTCGGTATCCATACTTCTGCTCCGTATCGGCTGGTGGTTAAATTGCCGGGATACGGCGTCAGACTGCGTTTTGTCTGACGCCAAAAGGGAACCACCAGCGTATTTTTTAAGTGCTGCCCCCACCCGGATAAGCGCGCCGATATATTTCAGCGAGACAAAGATACGCCTTTTCACTTTGCATTGAAAGCTACATAGTATAGATTTAAACCAGAAAAGGAGGATGCCATGTTTTCATTCGCCGCGAATATTTCCATGCTCTTTACCGAGCTGCCCTTCCCGGAGCGCTTCTGCGCGGCCAGGGAAGCGGGCTTTCGCTATATTGAAGTGCAATTTCCCTACGCTTATCCGCCTGAGGAGGTGGCCGAACTTCTCAAGGACAACGGCCTCTCCCTGGTCCTTTTCAATCTGCCCGCGGGCGACTGGGCTGCGGGTGAACGTGGTCTGGGCGCCGACCCGGCCAGGGTGGAAGAATTTCGCGCCGGTCTTGAGCAGGCCGTCCGCTACGCCAAAATCCTGCACACTCCCCTGCTCAACTGTCTGGCCGGGAAAATAAACCCGAAATTCGACGCGGCCGAACACCGCCGCACCCTGCTCGGCAACCTGGGTTATGCGGCGGATTTTCTGCTCCCCCACAAACTCTGCCTGACCGTTGAGAATGTTAACGGCTTTGACGTGCCCGGCTTTTTTCTGCAGCGCACGGACATGATTTTGGAGGCCATAAACGAGATCAACCGTCCCAATGTGCGCTTGCAGTATGACATTTACCACGCCCAGCGCAGCGAGGGGGAAATTGTCAACACCCTGCGCAACAATCTGGAATGGATCGGGCATATCCAGGTGGCGGACAACCCCGGCCGGGGCTGGCCGGGCAGCGGGGAAATCAACTACCGCTTCGTTTTCGCGGAGCTGGAGAAGGTCGGCTATCAGGGGCATATCGGTCTTGAGTACATGCCGGGCCCAAAGGCCGGCGACACGGCGGCCTCTCTGAAAAATTTCGACTGGCGCTCCTGACTGCGCTTGCAACCTTGCGCGTTATCCAGGAAACCTTGATGCCATATATAACCGTCAACTACCCGGAGGTAGAACCATGATTTTGAAACATTCCGAACTGAAGGTCGATGTATTCCATGAACTGCGGGGCGGCATAGGCGACGTTACCCAGGAACATTTCCTGGACGAACAAAAAGCCAAAGGGACCGGCCGGCTTTTTTCTAAAACCATTATCCCGCCCGGGGCCTCCATCGGAGTACACAAGCATACGGGCGACTGTGAAGTGTATTATCTGCTCAAGGGCAAGGCCCTTTTGAACGACAACGGCACGGACGTGGAAATCGGACCGGGGGACGTCAACTTCTGTCCGGACGGCAGTTCGCACGGCATTAAAAATATCGGGGACACGGACCTGGAGTATATTGCCCTCATTCTTTATACAAAACAAAAAGTTTAGAGCGGATGAACGTTAAAAATGTACATCCGCTTTGCAGGGCTTTGTCTGCAAAGACTTATTAATCTGCTCCAGCCGCCCGGAGGGCATCGGCTTGTCCCTGCCTTCCGGGCGCTTTCCAAAAACCAAACGGCTATGGGATCAGCATGTCCGAGCCTGTAGAATTTTCCCCGGCCCAGCGCGCCGTCCTCGGCATCGTCCAGGACGATCTGCCCGATTCTTTAAGCCCTTTCGCTGACATCGCCGCCAGCGCGGGGCTGGAAGAAGGCGAAGTTATCAGTTTCCTGAACTCTCTCCTCGCCGACGGCGCGATCCGCCGCTTCGGAGCCAGCATAAAACACCAGAAAGCCGGATTCGCCCACAACGTCATGGTCGCCTGGAAAATCAGTCCGGATACGGTTGACAGGGCGGGAAGTCTGGCCGCAGCTCATCCGCAGGTCTCGCACTGCTATTACCGCCCCTCCTCCATCCCGGACTGGCCCTATGAACTCTACACCATGATTCACGGCCGCTCACGCGGCGAGTGTGAGAAATCCATAGCCGAACTCATGCGCCAGACCGGGCTTGCCGACTATATCGAGCTGGAAAGTTTGCAGGAATTGAAAAAGAGCTCCATGCGCTATTTTCCCCGCTCGCCCAAACCTTAACCCAATTTCGGCGGTCACTATGCCCTCGCGCTCGCAAAAACTCTTCCAGGAAGCTAAAAAATATATCCCGGGCGGGGTAAACAGCCCGGTCCGCGCCTGCTCCTCCGTCGGCGCCGAACCCATCTTCATCGCCTCCGGCCGGGGCGCGCGCATAAGCAGTGTCGATGACCGGGACTATGTGGATTTCGTCCTTTCCTGGGGTCCCCTTTTGCTCGGTCATGCGCACCCAAAAGTCAATGAAGCCATACATGCCGCTGCCGAGCGCGGCAGCAGCTTCGGCGCGCCCTGTCCGGACGAGGTGGAACTGGCCAAAGTCATTGTTGAGGCTCTGCCCGGCGTGGAAATGGTCCGCATGGTCAATTCCGGGACCGAAGCGGCAATGAGCGCCCTGCGCCTCGCCCGGGCCTGTACAGGCCGCAACAAGGTCCTTAAATTCGACGGCTGCTACCATGGGCACGCAGACGCCTTTCTGGCCGGCGCCGGTTCCGGAGTCGCCACCCTCTCCATACCCGGCACGCCCGGAGTGCCCGCAGCCGCCGTTGCCGATACCCTGCTCCGCCCCTACAATGATCTGCAACCCGTAAAAGCAATCTTCACCGACCACGGCGCGGACCTGGCCGCCGTCATCGTCGAACCCGTGGCCGCAAATATGGGGCTTGTCCTCCCCCTTCCAGATTTTCTCGAAGGTCTGCGCGATCTTTGCCGCGCAAACGGCTCTCTGCTGATCTTCGATGAGGTGATCACCGGCTTTCGCATTGGCTATCAGGGTGCGCAAGGACGTTTTAACATCGATCCGGACCTGACCGTCCTCGGCAAAATCATCGGCGGCGGTCTCCCGGTCGGCGCATACGGGGGCAAAGCCGAATATATGCGGCAAATCGCGCCCCAGGGGCAAGTCTATCAGGCCGGAACCCTGTCTGGTAACCCCCTGGCCATGGCGGCCGGTCTCGCTACCCTGAAAATCCTGCAAGGCTGTGATTATGCCGGCCTCGAAAAACGCGTGGAAAATTTCTGCCGGGAACTGGAGCTGATTTTCCAGAGTCTGGGCATCGACGTTTGCATCAACCGTGTGGCAAGCATGTTCACCATCTTTTTCACCTCACAGCGCGTGACTGATTTTGCGAGCGCCAAAACAGCCGATGCCGCGCTCTATGCGCGCTTTTTCAAACATATGCGCGATCAGGGGCTCTTCATCGCCCCTTCCGCTTTTGAAGCTGCCATGATCTCCTTTGCCCATACGGACGATGATTTTATATCTTTCGCGCGCGCCGTTAAGTCCTTCACAGGCTGAGGCAAGAAATGAAGATAGGGGTAAAATGATTTTGCGGGCGCATTCCATAATTTTCTTGACTTATCCTAAACTTTAGACAATCTGAAAAAAACTGGAGGCCCCATGCGTCTGCTCATTATTCTGCCTATTCTGGCCTTTGTTGCCCTTACTTCAGCGGGCTGCGCCTCGGACGGATCCCTTAAAAATCCTTTTTCCTCAGACCCCGCCCCCGCGCAAAGCGCCCCAAGCTCGAACTATTTTTTCAGCGAATTCAACGACATCCCCATTCCCAATGAACTCAGTGAAAACCGGGGCGACACCTTCATCACTTTCGCACCCTCCGGTGTGAAATGCGGAGTGCAGCATTTTTCCGGACGCGTGGAGCTGGTTTCTTTGATGAACACCATGCGCCGCAACATGGCGAGCAATGGCTGGAAATTGCGCTCCCTGCTGCGGGCCAAGGAATCGGTTATGGTTTTCGATAAAACCGACCGCATGGCGGCTTTCCAGATCAGCGACGGGATGGTCACCACCGACATGCGGATCTTCGTGACTTCCCGTCTGGAAGGTGATGCCCCGCCTGCCGACCCCACCTATTCCACCGGATCCTCCCAGCCCATAACCCAATGATCCGCCATCTGCCCCACAACGCCCTGGCCCGCAAACGCCTGCACCTCGGGGTGTGCGGCTCCGTTGCGGCCTACAAGGCTGTGGAGATTATGCGCCTTTTGCAAAAGGCGGGACTGGACATAAGCGTCTGTCTTACCCAGGCGGCAACGCGGTTTATCTCGCCCCTGACCTTTTCATCCCTGGGCGCGAACCCTGTATACACCCGCATGTTCAACGATAATGGCGAGAACACTTTCGCGCACCTGGAACCGGGTCGTCAGGCCGAGGCCTTGCTGATCGCCCCGGCCAGCGCCACAACCCTGGCTCGTCTGGCGCATGGCCTGGCGGATGATCTGCTCGCCGCCCAGGCTCTGGCCTTTAACGGCCCTCTGCTGCTTGCTCCGGCCATGAATCCGAATATGTGGTCCCACCCGGCCACCCGGCATAATGTAAAAATTTTGCGTAAACGCGGGGTCATTTTCGTAGCTCCGGAATCCGGGCGCGTGGCCTGCGGCGACGAAGGTGAAGGCAAACTGGCATCTCTGCCGGAAATTGTCCTGGCCGCCGCCAAAGCCCTTCTGCCTCAGGATATGGCCGGGATCAAGATTTTGCTCACCCTGGGTCCCACCTGGGAGCGCTGGGACGGAGTACGCATCTGGACCAACCCCTCCAGCGGACGTATGGGCGCTGCTCTGGCGGTTTGCGCCCACTTGCGCGGGGCTGAAGTGTTTGCCCTGGCCGGACCGGGCGTACCGGATCTGCCGCATCAGGCGCACCGCATTGACGTAGCCTCGGCCCGGCAAATGTTTGACGCGGCGAGCGATCTTTGGCCGCAAATGGATACCGGTCTTTTTTGCGCGGCTGTCGCCGACTTTTCCCCCTCCCCCTTTGGACCGACGAAATACAAAAAAAACGGAAACGATACGGAACTGAACATCCGTTTTCTGCCCAATCCAGATATTCTTGCCACCTTGGCCCGGCACTCACGCCCGGATCAGAAAATTCTCGGCTTCGCCGCGGAAACAGATAATCTGGAAAATAATGCCCGTGCCAAACTCAAGTCCAAGGGCATGGGCCTTATGGCGGCCAATCTGCTTAATGTGACAGATTCCGGATTTGCCTGCGCCAATAATACCCTCTTTGTCTGTGACTGCCGGGGGCGGGAAGAAAAATGGCCGCCCATGCTCAAAAGCGACGCGGCCTGGAGGCTTCTGGATTGGCTGCTGACTCTTTAAGCCTTGCCGAATCTTTACGTCCCTGGCGCACAGCCGGGGTCATTTCTTTTCTAAGCCCCGTGCAGGAAGATGCGCTGTTCCTCCAGCCGGAGGGAGCAGAAACTGCAACATCACCCCATCCGCGCTCCTTCACCTCTGACGCCGCCATATCTTCGCTTGCCGCAGGTGAAGACAGTCCCCCCCTTAATTCGGAAAGACAAAACGATTTGGATCCCCAGGCGGTGTTCACGCCTGCTCTGGGGACTGTTCAAAAAGTTGAGACCCCTGCGACGCTCCCCCCCCCCTTGCCCATGGCAAGTCTTTCTGAAGCTGAACTTATCTCTGCCTGGCATGAATCCTGGAAAAAGATCTATAGCCGTACGCCCAAAGCCCCGCTGATCTGGACCTATGTTGAACTGGGACTGGATTTGAGCGGTCAGGGCGACCCCAGACGTTCACAATTTTTAAAGGAGCTGATCGCCCGTCTGGATCTGCCGCGCGGCTCCAGCGCCTTTTGGCCGCTCTGTCTTCC
>JAISKK010000059.1 GCA_031260965.1 Desulfovibrio sp.
TACCCGGTACTCGTAGATGCCTTCAAAAGTCTCTTTCAAAATCAACTTCCCGCTATTGCTTTCCTCAATTCCAGCTGATACCCTGTGAGCGCTTACCTTTTATAAGAAGGGGAGATCATGAATAAATTTAATAGCTATTATCAAAATAATGAGTGAATTAGGTGGCTTTTATTTATTCCCTTAACAGCCATAGTAGTAATTATAGGAAATTTTATTTTTGATATTATTCAGCCTCGTTCTTTTTTTCTCTATATATTTTATCACCTGCGTTTGCAGGTATGATATCCGTTATTACCATACGTAATTTTGCTCCTAGATGGAACAGATTTTTTGGATGGATATTATTATCTCTCTCACTACTTATACTTATATCTGTTATAATTTTATATATTATAGATTCAAAGGAAAATAACTATACGATTGATGAAATATTAGCAACAATATCGTCAAGTATATCTGTCTTTCTAACAAATAAAATCATGGATTAAAAAGTACACCATAAAAGGATAATAAGATTATGAGAATATTATTAGGGATAGGTTATATTGCTATGGGGTTATTTCAAATATCAGCAACCTATGATTTTTTCTATCGTTATTGGGGTTGGCCGTTTGTCCTTGCTGGTTTTGGATGTCTAATACTTGGATACATGCCATTTATAGGGTCTATATGTGGTATGATTGGAGCTATGTAGGTATGGCATTGGACATGGTGGAAAGCAGGCTTGTTATTTTTTTGGTGGCCAGCTTTAATGCTCATACTTTTTATTTTTACAAAAGCGGCGAGTCCACTTGATTATTTTAGAAATAGATAAATATGAAATATCTTTTCTTAATTCCGTCTGCTATACTTTTCTGTTCTCTCATCAATGGTCTTCCTTATGTTTATTTTCAAATATTAAGAATAGTCGTAACAATTTTTTCAGCAATAAAAAATTTCATAACTCTCTCCTGTAAGAGAAATTTCAAAACCCAATGCGCCGCTTGTCTTTGTCCGGGGGCATCATTAGTTGCTGCAAAGCCTGGATTATTTCGCTGATGGCTGAATCGTGACCGGAAACAGTTTTTTCGAGTTCAGCCAGTTTGTTCGCTATTTCCTGATAGGCGGGAACTGTCTGGCGCAACCAGACAAAGGCGCGAACCACTAGAACATTTATTTCTGTGGCTCTTGGGGACTTCAGAACACCAGACAGCATCAGTGTACCATGTTCGGTAAACGCATACGGAGCGGAGCGCCTGCCACCCCATAAACTTGAAATGCCAAATTGGCATCTCAAGTTTTCCCACTCCTGATCAGTTAATTGGAACATGAAGTCATCAGGAAAACGTTCTATGTTGCGCTTTACGGCTCTTACCAGTGCTCCGGTTTCCACCCCATACAAAACAGCCAGATCAGAATCCAGCATAACCCGTTGTCCGCGTAATTCACATATGCGCTGAATCACGGACTCCATTGTGAAAGGCGTAATATCGTCAGACATGCTATTTCCCTTCTTTCCTTCCCTATCCGATTGCCTAAATTTTGGCAATGTGAACCTGTAAAAGAGGTATAAACCATGACAGTGGAGAGCACACAGACCAGCGGCTTGTCTTACAGATTGACTTTGCTTCTATCTCAAATGTGTCCGCAACATATGCCAATCTCAAATCACACTGTCCCCTAGTCCGGAAGCTTGCGGCCAAGGCCTTTGCCGACAGGTACGGTTTTGACGCTGTGGATATGCTGCGGGCAAGGATTGCGCGGCGGGGGCAGGAAGGGCAGACGGCGGCGGGGGCAAGGTTTAATCAGCATCGGGAAAAGGTAAAACAGATACAGGAAATGCCTGTTGCCCAAGTTACCCCATCCGCGCCTCTGGACAAGAAAGCGGCTGAGGATGTTGCGCGTGGCTTTGGGGAGATGACAAACCGGAATGACGGCAGGGTTGCGACATTGCCGGTTAATACAGTTGGGAAAATACTACGAAATAAGGGATATGATGTATCTACCATCATGGCTGATATTCCCGACCTGTATGAAGGATCTATACATGGATGGACGGAAAAACTCACACATACAAAAGGAAGCGCGGCGCATTCAAGTCTTGCCGGATTTCAGCACTATATAAACAAGTTTTCTGTCGGCGCAGATGAATATTTCATTCGGTTTGCGGTACAAGAAACGAAAGGCGGCGATAACCAGGTACATTCGACCATCATAAGTGAAGTAGCGATATATCAAAATAAAAACGGCGGCCGTGAACAGATCGGGATTATTAACCCGTTGTCGCCGGATACGCCGCATTTACCCAAAGGCGCTATACCGCAATCCCTCCGGGTTATTGACCCGTTGATACGCGATTCTGCGCCCTTTGTTGACAAAAAACTACAGGATTTCTTTGACGGTGTCAACCCCGATGTTGCCCTGAATCAAACAAAAGACGGCTCCCCTCGCGGTTCCGTCACCTTCTCCGGCGCGCAGCGCATTATCGAGATGTTCCGTAACGCCGATTTGTCCACGCCTTACCACGAAAGCTCCCACGTCTTCATCCAGGATCTGATTGATGTCGTGCGCGACAACGGACAGACCGCCGCCGCGAAATACGCCGCCGATCTGCAAGCACTTGACTGTCAGGGGCGGTGAGGTTGATTTGCCTCGCAGAGCATCCACCAACGAAAGTTGGTATCGGATCAATACCAAGTCAAAAGGCTCACACTTCTGCGGATCATTTGCAAATGCTTGCGACAATCAAAAGCAAGTGGGAAGCGCGACAAATGCCCGGCAAATTGTGGCCGCGCCAGATGCCCACAGACGCGAGTTTATTGTCAGCATGAACAAGTTCCCATGCCCGGCAAGAAACGCGCTTATACGGCAAATGAGCGCGTTGTTTTTACCCTGCCGGGCTTTTCAAGACCGGAGCTTGTGCCCGGGGCGGTGGACAGAAACGAGAGTGAATATGCCTATAGGGCAACGAAGATATTTGTTGGCATATCTGTTGGCATGTTGATGGATGCAAAAATATATATCAAGTATTTTTAATATGTTAGGCATACATATCTAGTCCCCTCCTCGCACCAAGAGATGATTTCACAAAGTCCCATAAGGTCCCAAAAGCCTTGTGGGACTTCGCTTTTGTGGGGGGTTGTCGATATCATGTAGTATCACAGGGCAATCGCATGAAAATCAACATGCCTTGGCCGTTAATGCCGACATAAGGAAATCGTTGTCCCACCCCGCCATTTTTCGCCTGACCCGCATACTTTGATTCCCTGGAATAGCCTTTAATTACCTACTTTCGAAAACGTATCGGCAAAGTCGGCTGTGAGAAAATTTCGCAACTTGTCTATTTCAGATCTGGCAGTGTTTGCAATAGACCGTGCTGCGGCCGGCGATGCGGGCGCTTTGCAAAGGTTTGTCGCAAACGAGGCATTTCTGCCCGCCGCGATTGTAGACGGAGAACGAGTTCTGGAAGGCTCCGGCCTGACCGAAGGCATCGCGGTAATCACGGATGGAGCTTCCACATTCGGCTATGGATTTGAGCAGGATTTCCTGCAGGGCGCTTGACAGGACGAGCAGTTCTTCCGGGCTGACTTTTTCCGCTGGTCTGTGCGGGGCTATTTTTGACTGAAAGAGGGATTCGTCTGCATAGATGTTGCCTATGCCGGCAACATTGCCTTGATCCAGAAGGGCGGCTTTTACGGTGCGTTTGCGTTTCGCAAAGACGCGCCGCAGGTGGATGGACAGGTCGGCGGGTGACATTCCCAGAGGTTCAGGTCCGAGGGCGGCATAGAAAGACCAGTCCGCCAGGTCTTCGGGCCGCATGATTCGGCAATAGCCGAAGGTGCGCATATCATCGAAGAAGAGGCTGCCTCCGTCTTTAAGGTTAAGGATCAGCCGGGTGTGCTTAAGGGGGGCTGTGCCGGCTGGATAGACAAAGAAACGGCCAGTCATTTTGAGGTGGAAGGCAAGGATCAGGTCTGGGAGCGTGTCGTTGTCAGCGCTTTGCTCAGGTTTGGACAGGCTCATGAGCAGTAGTTTGGCGCGGCGGCTGATCTTGCTTACGATCATGCCCGGCACCAGATGGATCAGGTCTGCTCCCGCTTGCATGACCGAGGGTTTGGGCAGATCGAGCGAGGTAATTGTACGGCCAAGAATTTGCGGTTTTAGGGTTCTGACTATGGTTTCAACTTCCGGCAATTCAGGCATTGTCTTCCCCGGTTTCGGGTTCAGGGGACGGAACATCTTCTACGCGGATGTGGCGAACCCGGTTTTTATCCATCTCTACAACGGTAAAGCGTTTTCCGCAGATGTCAATGAAATCTCCCTCTACAGGAATGCGTTCCAATATTTCCATGAAACGGGCGGCGATGATTTTATGGAGATCGAGGTTTTTGTCGTAGCCCTGGAGATTGATGCGTTCCGCCAAATCACCAAGGGCGATGTCGCCTGATATGAGGTAAGTGCCATCGGCTTCGACAACCAAATCCGGCTCTTCCTTGTCGAATTCGTCCTGGATGTCTCCCACAATGGCTTCGACAATATCTTCCATGCTTAAAACGCCCTGCCAGACTCCGTATTCATCTATCACAACACAAAATTGCTGACGTTTGTTTTGCATTCTGTGCAGGAGGAGATCCAGCCGCAATGTTTCCGGCGCGTAGACTGGGGCGCGCAGGATGGGGCGCAGGGTGGCGTTATTGGAGCGCATAATGTCTTTGATATGCACGAAACCGATTATGTCGTCCCGGTTGTTTTCATAGACAGGAAATCTGGTATGCCCGCTTTTTTCGGCGGTTTCAAGGAGGACGGCTTTTTTTTCGCTGATATCCAGGGCCACGGTATCCATGCGGTGGACCATGATGTCTTTGACGGTTTTTTGATAGAAACTGAATATGTTGTCCAGCATGCGTCCTTCGTCTTTGTCCAGTTGTCCGCCTTTGCTGGAATCCAGGATCAGCATGCGCAATTCTTCCGCCGAGTGCGCGTGTTCGGTCTCCGAAGTCTGGTTGATGCCGATCAGCCTGAGCAGGAGGTTGGAAATTCCGTTCATGACCATGACCAGGGGCAGACAGAGGACATAGAAGACGCGCATGGGGCGGGCAGCCAGCAGTACGGCGGCTTCGGCTTTCTGGATGGAGATGGATTTGGGGGCGAGTTCTCCAAATACAACATGCAGAAAGGTGATGATGGAGAAACCGATGATGAAGGACAGAGATTCGATGAGAGCCGGGTTATCTACATAAAGCATGGCGAGCAGAGGTTTGAGGAGAACGGCGACAGCGGGTTCGCCCAGCCAGCCTAAGCCCAGGCTTGCCAGGGTAATGCCGAGCTGGCATACGGAGAGGTAAGCGTTGAGGTGGCTTTCACCGAAGAGGGCGCTTTGCGCTCTTTTGTCTCCGGACTCAGCCAGCAGATGCAGGCGTGTTTTGCGGGCTTTGACGAAAGCAAATTCCGCCGCGACAAAAAAGCCGTTCAGACCGACCAGAAAAAGGGCCAGGATCAGCATCATGCCGGTATGCACCTGCGGTCTCCTTATTTACCTGCGTTGATATGGCGCTCGTGTCTCAAGCATAACCCGCATGGCAAGCGGGGAAGATATAATTTTGTATTTTTTTGTATTTCTGTATTCTGCATATAAAATCAGGCAATTACCTTCATATGTCTTTCTTTCATTTTCATATTTTTTCGTCTATTTTATGTTCCGGTGTGGGGAAGCGTGTGGGGAAGGTTTGGACGTTTGGACATAAGAATTACCAGCCAAGGAATGTTGTAAATGAAGCGCCAAAAAACGCAATATCCCGGGGTTACTTATTTGATGCAGTCCAAGCTTGGCTCTGAGACAGCTATGGAGCGCGTTTATTATATCCGGTAATGGCTAGGAGGAAGGGATTCAAAGCTACCGGAAGAGATCGTGACCCTCGATGTTGATCGGCTCAGAATAAGTAAGCTGAAAACACTAAAACCGCAATCCGTAAACGAGGCCGTCTCTTGATTTTTCGCCGTCCGGGGAAAAAGCTCCGTCTGCATGGGCATGCAAAAAATCCGACAGCATTTCTCTTATCGACGCATTTTCTTCACGCTGGGCGACCGTTTGCAAAAAGGCGCGAATCGCGCGGGCTTCTTTCCGTTCTCCCGCATCCAGCAGGCATTCAAAATAACACATATACGATGCGGGACCGGCGTTTCGCTCAATATATTCCCGCGCGAGCGCCAATGCCCTCCGCGCCCTGCCGCTTTTACGGAAAACAGAAATTCCCAGCGCCAAATAGGAATCGTCATGCTGAAAAAATGTATGCCCTAATGAATACACGACCTCGGCCATGGCGAATTGCTGGAATTTCATGAATTTCCCGAGCAGAGCAAGCACGGCGGAAAAAGACATGCCGCGCAACTGCGCGAGTGTTGCCCCCTGACGCTGGCTCCACGCTTTTGTTTCCATCATCGCTTTCAACGCAGGGGCGAAGGGCAGAATATCGCGTCTCTCTTCCACCTGGGCCTCCGCCTGTCGATAGAACTTTTGCATTGATCGCGGATTCCATTCTCCAAAGGAAGCATCCGATCTGTTCATTTTTATTTCGTAATCTTCTTGAGAACGGTATGAATAATGGTTCAAGCAGACTTTATCCACGGCTATCGGGGCATAGGCTCCATACGTTGGGTGAAAATCGGCGTTGACCGCTAGCAGAAGCATGGGAAGTTATCCAGTACCTGAGCGCGGATGAGGAAGCCCGGAGGCTGGCGGAATATGAAGAAATGGCGCGCCGGGATGAAGCAGACAGGCAGAAGGGCGCTTACAGCAAAGGCTTGCAGGAAGGTGAGCAGAAAGGCGTGTACAAAGTTGCAAAAAATCTTCTGCAAGAAAAAATGTCTGACGAAGCAGTTGTCAAACTTACCGGCCTGTCGCTTGAGGAAGTGAAGCGGCTTTCCGCTGAACTTCCATAATCGGTAAGTACCTTTTTCGCCCACAAAACGGCTTTTGCCCCGCCAGACTCCGCTTCCTTGATTATGTAGCGTGATTCTGGCGGGGCGTTTTTCTGAGTTCACTTTTGGCTCGCCTTGGATCGCGCCTTCATCCATTCATCTCTCTTTCCTCTGAGCAGGGGCATGGCGAGCGGATCAAAAATTTGCGCACCATCCCCGACATTGGAGTGACCATATCGCTATAAAATCACGTTTGACAGACTCAAAGTTGTTGTTATCTAAAAAGGCATTATTTTTTTGTTCACAATGACACATATTCGCCATTATAATCAGGAACACGGATGTCATAAATGTGTCAAAAATGTTATTAACCATTGAAACTTTACTGTCTGCATCACGGAGAGGTGCATATCAATGAAACATATTCTGGGTATTGTTTTCCTGCTGCTGGCGGTTGCGGTCGTGGCCGCGACACAGGCTGAGGCAGGTTCCGTTTTGTCTTATATTCTCGCAGCGGTGTGTATTCTGCTTGCCTTTGCGGTTGTGCTTGTTCATCACAGGCTTTCCGGCCAACCTTTTGAACTGTTGTGCCAGTTTGTGGAAGAAATCCGACAGGCTCCCGATACCGCTTCTCTCGGCAAAAAAATCTCCGGCCCTGCGGGACAACTGCAGACTTCGCTTGCGGAGTTGCAGTCTTTCCTCAACCAAACCATCTCCCAGGCGGAACATCTCGAAAAACAGTCCGGGCACACCTCCTCCGAACTTGAAGAATCCACGGCCAGAGCGAATGCTCTCGAAGAACGCCTGGCGGGCCTGCTGGCCCATTTGCGACTGGTTTCCGACAAGGCCCGGGGAGTTTCCAACAGTCTTGCTAAAGAAATGCGTCAGCTTTCAGGTTTGGTGGCTGGAGTGGGAGAAGGCATGGAAATTCAACGGTTCCGGCTGAACGAAACCTCGGAAGCCATGGGACAAATCGTCGGCAGCGTGCTTGACGTATCCCGCAGTGTGCATGTGGCATCGGAAACGGCGCAGCAATCGCGCGAAAAGGCCCGGACCGGAGCCATTGAGGTCAGGGAAGCCGTCTCGGAAATTGAAGAAGTCAAATCCACCACACTGGCCTTGCAGGAGGCCATGAGCACTCTTGGCGAAAAAGCCAGCAACATCAGTCAGGTTATGACCGTAATCAATGAAGTGGCGGACCAGACCAACCTCCTTGCTCTGAACGCGGCCATTGAAGCCGCCAGGGCAGGCGAAGCCGGGCGAGGTTTTTCGGTGGTTGCCGACGAAGTGCGCAAGCTGGCGGAAAAAACCATGCAGGCCACAAAAGAGGTGGAAAACGCCGTTCTGGATATCCAGCGGGCCGCCAAAGAAAACATTGCCGCTGTCGCCAATGCGGCAAGCAACATTGTGCAAAGCGCGGAAAAGGCCTCAAAGGCCGGACATTCCATGGACCAGATCACTCGGGAAATGGACAGCGCTGCCGAACATATGAGCAGCATTGCTACGGCTACCGAACAGCAATCCGAAAGCAGCACCCTCACCAACAACGCCTTGGAAGAGGTCAGCCAGGTGGCCAACGGCACGGTTGAACAAATGCAAAAATTCACGGCGGAATTGGTTCAGATTTCCGGGGACATGGAAGAACTGGACATCATTGCCCAGGCCCTTGCCACGGGCGACTTGGCCCAAGCCAGCCAGGACACCAAACTGGTGGTGTGGACTCATAACATGGATACCGGCATAGACATTATCGATAGTCAGCATAAGATGCTGTACGTGTATATCAACTCTCTTTACCGGGCCATGCGGCAAGGGCAGGAAAGTTCTGTGATCATGGACATAATAGCCAGTCTGAAAGAATATACCGTCACCCACTTCCGTTCGGAAGAACACTATTTTGACGCAGCCGGCTATCCCAATTCCTCTGAGCATAAAAAAATCCACAAGGCTTTTGTGGCAAAGGTGCTGGAAACCGAAGCACAACTGCAACGCGGAGAAGCCAAAGTCAGCTCAGATCTTCTGGATTTTCTCAAAAATTGGCTGGTTAATCACATCCAGCGGGAAGACCATCTTTATGCGCCGTGCACCAAACGCTATCTGGCGAATTTGGCAAAGCGCACCCAAGGCAACGGACTCTCGCACACGGCCAGCACAGACTCCTAACCCTTTCCCCATACCAAAGCGATCTGTGAGGCGCTCATGGGGGGAAATCATTTTGTGTGGGGAAGCGTGTGGGGAAGTAATAAAATCGTACATAGATAAATTTCAAAAAAAATACTATAATATACTAATTCATATGGATTTATTTAGTGCAAATATTTATGTTTTATTACCCGCATGGCAAGCGGGTGACAAGGTTCTTTTTACTTCTTTTTCCGGACATTGCTACGGTAAGATTATGAAAAAAAACTTGAATATAAACGCAAGCAGGGTTAAAGTCCCTCACCACAGAAGCCGGGGTAGCTCAGTTGGTAGAGCAGCGGACTGAAAATCCGCGTGTCGGCAGTTCAATTCTGTCCCCCGGCACCAGCAAAGAATCTCAACAAGTCCCGCAAAGTCCAAAAGACCTTGCGGGACTTGGCTTTTTGTAAGTTTGGCTACGCACTCTGTCTCATAAGATCCATTGATATGGCCCCTATATGGGGGCAAGTATAAGGGTAAGCTCAACACGCGCTGACAGTCCAGCGCGAAGCCATACACCACCAGCAGGAGCAAATCCGGCAAATGACCAGCGATTTGCAAGCCTTGACTCTGCGATTGCACGATTTAAGCAATGCGTACAAGAGCGTGGAACCCTTGTTGCCGCGCTTGAACAGTTCATTGAGCGGCAGGTAGAGCGGGCGCGGGAGCGGAGCCGAGGGCCGGGGATGCGGATGAGGTAGAAAAGTTTTGTCTGCCTTGTCCTTCATCGGTTTTTATTGTATATTTTTAGCCGACAGAAG
>JAISKK010000092.1 GCA_031260965.1 Desulfovibrio sp.
ATGTCTTTTTTGCCGCCTCCTTTCCAGGCGGGGCGGCTGTCTGCTCTTTGTCCCCGGTCCATATGGCCGCCGTTTTCGCCGCCGTCCTGCTGGTTTCCGCTTTCTCCGCCCTGTCCGCCGCGCGTCAGGCCGCCCGTATCGAACCATCCGAGGTCCTGCGCGATGTCTGAGGACATAAGCTCGCGCCTTTTCCAGTCAGGAAAGAGAAAAAAAACTGTTCCGGGAGCGCTTGTCTGCTTCCTGTTTCTGGTCCTCTCCTGCCCTTTGCAGACAGAGGCCGCCTTGCCCCTTAAAAACAGGCAGCCGGCACTGTCGGAAGTCTTCAACCCCGGCCCGGCCGCGGGCGATCTCGTCCTGCCCATGCCCTGCGGGGCGGGTATGGTTTTCAGGGCCGTGGGAGTCAGGTCCGGCGGGATTCTGGGCGATATTCAGGTTGAGCTGGGCGGCAATGCCGGCGGACGAGAGGGGGATGAATATTACGAAGGTCGCCGTCTGACGGCTCTGAGCGGTCCTTTTGCCGCGCGCGATCTCCCGGAGTCCTTGCGGCCGATCCCGGAGAGAGAACTCCCGGGCGACTATTTCTTCTATTTTATCGGCAAATACGAGTTAAGCAATTTTCAGTGGAAGGCAATCATGGAAGGGTGGTGCCCGTCCTCCTCCAATCCTCTGACCCTGGACGATGCCAGGCCGAAAACCGGCCTGAGCTGGTTTGAAGCCCTGAATTTTGTCTCCGCCTATATGGAATGGCTTTTGCTGAACGCCCCCGAGTCCCTGCCGCGTTTTAGCGGAGACAGCAAAAACACGGCCTTCCTGCGTCTGCCGACGGAGGCGGAATGGGAATACGCGGCGCGCGGCGGACAGGCGGTTGCGTTGTCGGACATGGGTAAAAAAGATTTTTTCCCCCTAAGCGCAGGTCTGCAACTCAGAGACTATGCAGTGTTCCGTCCCGTGAGCGGCGCCGGTCCTGAAGATGTTCAACCCATCGGGTCCAAACGGCCCAACCCTCTGGATCTTTATGACACGGCCGGGAATGCTGCGGAGATGACGAGCGACTACTTCCGCTTTTCTCTGGGCGGGCGTCTGCATGGTTCGGCTGGAGGATTGATCCGCAAGGGCGGCAGTTTTCTTTCCGGAACGGCGGAAATAATGCCCGGACGGCGTGAGGAGGTCGCCCCCTTTGTAGTCGAAGGTCCGAACCGGATCAGGGATTTGGGTGTGCGTCTCGCTCTTTCCGGCATCAACACCCCCCTTGGCCTCCGCCCCGGAGAACTGAGCGGAGAATGGAAGGCGCTCAAGCCCGTATTGGAGATGGAGGCGGGCAAGGAGAAAAACAGGCCTGCCCTGACGGAGGATATGGAGACACTGCTGGCGCTGACCATGAACCAAAAGGAGCGGGAAAGCCTGGAGCGCCTGCGCGATGCCTTGCGGAACCGGGTGACGGCTTTTGAGGAAGAAAGGGTCGGGCGGGTGGACGAGCTTATCCGGAGTATGCTTTTCATGCTTGAGGCGGTGCGTAATTACGCGGTGCGCCACAAGATCATGCTGGATAGCCTGGAAGACATTGAAACGGAGCGCTCAAAACGGCCCGGCGCGGGGAAAAACGCGGAACTGCTTGCCGGGCATAGCCGTGATGTGGAAAATAACAGGGTCTTTCGTGCGGAATTGATTGCTTCCATAGACGCGGCCCTGCGCTTTTACCGGATGGCCCTGGAGGGCGCCCTGCAATTTCCCGTCCAGCTCTTTGAGTCCAGACTTAAGGCCATGAAGGTCGAATTTATGGATGACGATCTGCTGAACGCGAACATGCGCGTGCAGACCGATATCCTCGCGCGGCACATTGACCTGCTGCGTGAAGGCCGGGGAAGGGCGCGGCTGGACAGGGAGGCGCTGCTTAAGGACATATTGCCCGCGAACCTTTATCCGGGGCTGGTCAGGAATGACTGAAATTTCTCAATCCCATAGGCTGCGGAGTATGAAAGATTTACCCTTTGCCGAGCTTTGGGAGGCGACATCCGAGCGCAGTCCCGAGGAAGAACGCCTTTATTGGGACAGGAGGGCCGGCGATTTCGCAGCCTTGTCCACCCAACCCTGCGCCGGAGAGGGGAAAGATGTTTTTTCTTTTCTGGAGGAACGCGGGGCCCTTTTTCCGGGCGCAAGGGTTCTGGACATCGGCTGCGGGGCGGGTCGCCATGCCCTGGAATTCGCGCGCCGGGGAGCCTTGGTCACGGGTCTGGACATTTCACCCCGGATGATTGCCCATGCCGAGGAAAAAGCTGCGCAGGAGGGGCTTGCGGCACGCTTTCTGACCCTGTCCTGGCAGGAGGCGGACCTTGAGGCTTTGGGTTTTGCGCGCGCCTTTGATCTGGTCTTGTCCGTGCGCAGCCCGGCCATAAATTCTGAAGCCGCGCTTTTGCGGATGCAGGAAGCGTCATGCGGGAGCTGTTTCTTGAGCTCCTTCATTTTCAGGGAGGATCTGCTGCTTGCCCCTTTCACCGACGCGCGTCTCCCCGGACTGGCGGCGCACCGCCATGAGGGCGCGGCGCTTTACGCCTTCAATCTCCTCTGTCGGCACGGCTTTTACCCGGACTTCGTATGCGGGGACACGCAGTGGCGCCGGGATGAGGATATTGAGGAAAAATACGCGGAATATTTGCAGCAGCTGCGGCCCTTTTTCCCTGCCGGGCAGAGTTTTGCGGAGGAATTGCGGGAATTTTTATACGCGCAGGGCCAAAATGGCCTGGTCTCGCGCGCGGTCAGGGGTAAAACGGCCTGGATTTTCTGGTAGCGGCGGTTTTGCTGATCCTGGATAACATAGCGGTTTCCTTGTCCTGACTATGTAAATAAAAACATCTGTGTCAAGACGTTTGTTTACAGACGCTTGTTTACCCACTGTCGCTCCATGCTGCTTGTGGAAATCCATGAAAAATGGGATTATCAGGATTAGCATCAAGGGGAGAGTATCGGTATATCGTTGACCGATAAGGATATTGGCGTGAATATACAGCACAGGAGGCGAAAATGCGTGTTCTGATTGCTCCGGATTCCTTCAAGGGAAGTCTTTCCGCCTCTGAAGCGGCAAAAGCCATGGAACGCGGCGTTTTGTCCGTCTTCCCCGATGCGTTTTGCGATCTCCTGCCTATAGCCGATGGCGGTGAAGGCACGGTCGAGGCCATGGCGGAAGCGGCGGAGGGAAAAATTTACCATCTGCGCGCGCGCGGTCCTCTTGGTTCCCCGGTCGAGGCGGACTGGGCGCTTTTGGGCGACGGGAAAACGGCCGTTGTGGAAATGGCCGCCGCATCCGGTCTGACCCTGCTTGCGCGTCAGGAACGCGATCCCCTGCGCGCCTGCACCTCCGGCACGGGGGAGACGATCAAAGCCGCCCTGCAATTACTGCACTCCAGGCTGGACAGAAAAAAGCCCCGGCTGATCATCGGCATCGGCGGCAGCGCGACCAATGACGGCGGCGCGGGCTGTATGCGCGCCCTGGGGGCGCGTTTTCTGGACGCCGACGGCAAGGACCTGCCTCCGGGCGGCGCGGCTCTGGCTGAACTTTCCAGTATCGATCTCTCCGGACTCGACCCTCTGCTTTTTGCCACGGAAATTTTGGTGGCCTGTGATGTGGATAATCCTCTCTGCGGGCCGCGCGGGGCTTCGGCGGTTTTTGGCCCGCAGAAAGGGGCGACCCCGGATATGGTGCAGCAGCTTGACGCGGCCCTGGTCCATTATGCCGCGGTGGCGCGCGCGGCCACCGGCCTGGATGTGGCGGAAGTTCCGGGGGCCGGGGCGGCCGGCGGACTGGGGGCGGGGCTGCTGTTTTTCACGGGGGCAAAGCTTAGGCCCGGCATAGAGATAGTTATGGAAAGCACCGGCTTTGCAGGCCGCGCGGCTGCGGCGGACCTGGTGCTTACCGGCGAGGGCAGCAGTGATGTCCAGACCGCTTACGGCAAAGCCCCGGTGGGCATTGCCGGGGCAGCCAAGAAATCCGGCAAGCCGGTCATCTGCATCTCCGGGGCTTTGGGGTCCGGTGTGGAGGCCGTCTATACGCAGGGCATCGACAGTCTGGAGGCGGGCGTATGCGCCGTGACCAGCCTGGATTACTGCATGGAAAACGCCGCTGTCCTGCTGGAAGAAGCCACGCGCCGCGTCTGCCGGACACTCAGGGTAGGCATGGGGCTGGGCAGCTCCTGTTGATGAACGAGTATCATTGTGGAGGACACTTGGGTGGGCATGGGGCTGGCTGTGTAAGTGGAGTACAGGTGTGATGCTAATCTGCTCTGGTCAGGCGCAGTTCCGGTCGACTATCCGGATCCTTCCAGGTCAGGCGAATCTGTCCATATTGCGCCGTGCTGCGGAGGGGAATGTTCAGGGCGGACAAGGCCTCGCGCACGGCGCGAGACGGAAAGCCCCAGGGGTTGGCGAAACCGCAGCTGGCCAGGGCCAAATCTGGCCGGACGGACTCATAAAAGCCCGGCGCCATGCCGTTTTTTGATCCGTGATGGGGCAGGATCAAAACCTGGGCGCGCAAATCCGCGCCCTTTTGCAGCAGACTTTGCAGGGCCGCTGTTTCCGCATCCCCGCAGATCAGGGCCAGAGGCTTGTCCTCCCAGAGCAGGCGTAAAACCAGGGAGAGGTTGTTGCTGGTTGCCGTTTTGGCGGGCAAAGGCAGTTTCCCGGATGCGGGCGGGGGCCAGAGGACTTCCAGACGCAGGCCGGGCGCGAGCTCAAGGTCTTCGCCCGCGCCGAGCGTCTCCCGTTTCAGGGAACTCCGTCTCAGCACCGCCTGCTCCGCTCTCTCCAGGGCCGGGGCGGGGCGCTGTCCGTTGCTGAAATAATGTTCCAGAGAAAAATTTTCCAGGATATAGAGTAGTCCGCCCAGATGATCCGAGTCCGGGTGACTGTTGATCGCCGCCCACAGCCGGGGCCGGGTCATATCAGTCAGGGCCGGAGCCACAATGAAACGGCCCGCGCTGAAAAGGCCGGGGACGGCGCTGCCGCCGTCAATCAATACCCGGCCCTGATGCTCCGCGCCGCCCTGCCCCTTCCAGGAAAGTAGCACGGACTGGCCGTTGCCTACATCAATAAGGCTGAGAGAAAGGAAGGTTTTGGAGTCCGCGTAACAGGTCCAGACCCAGGGAGCGAGCATGAGCAGCAGGGCCATCGCGGGCCATGCGGCGGCGGAAGAAAGGGCCGTTTTGCTCTCTCCTCTTCCTTGTCCGGGAGTTCGGTCCCGGCGCGGGGCTTCGGAGCCGATGCCCTTTTGACCCGCAATCCGGGCTATGCCCGGAAAACAGGCCCGGACAAGGGCGGGCAGGGTGAGGCAGAGCAGCCAGAAGGCGGCGATGCAAAGCCAGTGCGGGCGCGGCAGCAAGGGAGCAGCCAGAAGATTGGCCGCCTCAAGTTTTGTAAGCAAAGCGATAAGAGCCTCACAGGGCAGGGCGGCAAGTTGCAGCGCGCCGGCGCCGAGGAGGGGGAGATTGAGGCAGAGGGTGATAAGACCGAAAAAGGCCAGGGGCAGGACGAACATCTCCAGCACGGGCAGCCAGATCAGGTTCAGGGGGAAAAGCAGCCCGGAAAATCCGAAAATGCGCAGAGTGAAGGGGAAAAGCAGGACCTGCACGCCCAGGGAAAGGGCAAGGATGGTGAAAGTTGCGCGTTTCACGCGTATTCTGGAGGGAAGATGTTTGCCGGGAACGCTGAAGAAGGCGGATTTGGGCGGAGGCGGAGCGGTCTGCGCGGACGCGGGAGTGAAGGGGAAAAATCGTTCGGCGCTGGTGTTCAGCCCGGGCAGTATCAGGGCAATGCAGGCCATGCACAGGGCGGAGAGTTGCAGACTGATGTCGAAGAGCGCGAATGGATCGGCGAGCAGAATGAAGAGCAGTGCGATGCACAAAGCATCCAGCAGCACGCGCGGACGGTTCAGGAACACGAGCAGGGTTGAGAAAAAGAGCATGTACGTTGCCCGGAGCAGAGGCGGCGGAGCCTGGCCTACCCAGAGATAAAGCAGGGCAAAGGGCAGAGAGAGCAGCAGGGCCAGTTTTTGGCGCGGCAGGCGTTTTTGCAGGTCGGCGAAAAAAAAGGTCAGGATACGCGCGCAGGCCGCGCCGGCCAGCAGGGCAAAACCCAGATGCACCCCGGACAGGGAAAGGCTGTGCGCCAAGGTGGATTTGGCGAAGAGATCCGTATGGAATTGGGACAAATAGGAGCGGTCCCCGAAGATCAGGGCGGGTAGAATGCCGGCCGCCCCGCTTTTCCCCCCTTTTGTTTCCCCTGCGGGCAGGGCGGCGCAGAAAAGAACGCGCGCCTTTTCGCGCAGCCGCGCAAGGCCGGTGGGCCAGATTTTTTCTTCCCCGTCATTTTCTTGTCCGAGAACCGCAGCCGCGTTTTTCCCTCCTCCCCTGACCCTGAACCAGATGTTTTGGTCCTGGTTGCGGCGTTCCGTGTCCCAGACCCCTGGATTTACAGAATCATGAAGGGGCAAAAGACGCAGGGAGGCTTCAAGGATCTGTCCGGGCAGAGGGCTGAATTCGGGGGCGTTCCAGTTCCAGACCAGACGTCCCCGGTATGGCGCAAGGTTCTCCCCGTTCTTATCCAAACCTGGCGCCGGGCGGGCCGCGGAGAGAATGAGGCGGAGCCTTTCGTCAGGCAGGGGCTGCGTGGCTTCCACCCGCGCCCGGATGCGCGTCGCCTTGGGTGGACGCAACTCCCCGCGCTCGTCTTCCTGCATGGTCGAACTTTCCCGCAGCCAGTCCGGGAGCGGAGGCGGGCCGTTTTCGCGCAGGGCCGCACAGCCGAAGGAGAGGGCAAAGACCAGCAGGAGGCAGAACGCGCGCGCTGCTTTGGCGCTACGGGGTCTGTCCAGAAAAAGGACGCAAAAAAGCAGAAAAAGTCCTGGTCCTGTTTCGCGCCAGGCCAGAATACCGGCCAGACCGCAGACAAGGCAGACTTCCGGGAAGAGCAGAAAATTCAGGCGCGAGACTTTTCTCCCCAAGCTCCATCTCCGCTGCGCAATTCCAAATTCCCGCAATCCCTCGAAATCCCCCCCCACCGCAGCCGCGTTTATATCCTCCGGATGCGCGCCCCGGCCTTTTCGAGTTTGCGTTCTATGTGTTCATAGCCCCGGTCCAAGTGGTAAATGCGCTGTACCCTGGTTTGGCCTTTGGCGGCCAGACCCGCCAGCACCAGGGAGGCGCTGGCCCTTAAATCCGAAGCCATTACCGGCGCGGCGACCAGATTTTCCACCCCCCGGATTACGGCCCGTGAGCCGGAAAGACGGATGTCCGCGCCCATACGCGTCAGTTCCGGAACATGCATGAAACGGTTCTCAAAAATGGTTTCCTCCACGGTGCTTGATCCCCGGGCCAGAGACATGAGGGACATAAGCTGGGCCTGCATGTCCGTGGGGAAACCGGGGTAGGGACTGGTGGTCATGTCCACGCCGCGCAGCGTTTCCCGGCAAAAAACCGTAATTCCCCGCGTATGTTCCGTGAATCCGGCGCCCATTTCTTCCATCTTGGTTATAACGGCGGACAAATCTTCAACCGGGCAGTTGATGATGTTGCATCTCCCCCCGGTTATCGCGGCGGCGGCCAAAAAGGTCCCCGCTTCCACGCGATCCGGCATTATGCTGTATTCCGTGCCGCGCAGGGAGCTGACGCCTTGAATATGGATGGTGTCCGTGCCCTGTCCCGAGATCTTCGCCCCGCAGGAATTGAGAAAATTCGCCAGATCCGTGATTTCCGGTTCGCGTGCGCAGTTGCGCAGCACGCTTTCGCCATCGGCGAGTACGGCGGCCATGATCAGGTGTTCGGTCCCGCCCACGGTCGGGAAGTCAAAGGCAATGTCCGCCCCGCGCAGGCGTTTGCAGCGGCCGATGATGTAACCGGAATCCAGTTCCATCCGCGCCCCCATTTTTTCCAGGGCTCGGGTGTGTTGTTCCACGGGCCGCGCGCCTATGGCGCAGCCGCCGGGCAGGGCGACCTTGGCGACGCCCAGACGGGACAAAAGCGGACCCAGCACCAGGACGGAAGCGCGCATGGTTTTCACCAGATCATAAGGGGCCTCTTCCGTTAAAACTCCGTTTTCCACACGCACACTATGGTTCTCGTCATCCGTAAACCGCGCCGGGCGTCCGAGCAGACCGAGCATGGCGTTGGTGGTGGCGATGTCGCGCAGGCGCGGCACATTGTGGAAGGTGACGGGCGTATCCAGGAGGATGGAGGAAAAAAGAATGGGCAGGGCGGCGTTTTTGGAGCCGCTGACCTCTATGTCGCCGCACAGCGGCATTCCTCCTTCAATAAGCAGTTCGTCCATGCCTTTCTCCGTGGCCCTGGGGCCATATTTTGATCCTCGGTCCCGCTATCCTCTTGCCTAAGACCTGTTTCTGTCTTAACTAGAACAGGTCGCAAAAGCAAATCGGATTGATGCTCTGATCGTCCTTGAGCATTTGACGCCTGAGCAGGTAACACCTCAAATCAGTCGCTTACGGTGAGCGAAGTTTGCCTGAGCTTACTACTTTCCCATATTGGAGAACTTATGGATATTGATTTTCAAAACCTTCCGCACAGCGGCTCCGCGCCACAGTGGACTGCGGACTGCGTAATTCTGCCCCTTTATGAAGATCAGTCGCCGGGCGCAGTTGCTCCCCTGCTGCTTCAACAAGCGCCCTGGATTGAGCAAAGCCCGGCCCGACGTGATTTTCGCGGAAAAAAGGGCGAGTTGACCCTGATTTACGCAGGCTCCGACCTTACTGACTTCTCCCGGAATCTCGCCTTGCCCCGTCTTTTGCTCTGCGGTCTCGGTAAAGAGGACAAAGGCGTTTTGTCCGATTTTCGCAATACTGTGGCCGGCGCCGTCAAATTTTGCCGGGACAAGGCCTTTGTCCGGCTGGGGCTGCCGGTTGAAGCCCTTGACGCCCTTGCGCAAAAAGGTCTGGCGGACCGGGAGGCGCTGTTGCGCGAAACGGTCGTTTCGGCCCTGCTCGGTCTTTTCCGCCCCGGTCTTTACCGCAGCGGGGCGGCGGACGAAGATGATCCACCGGCGGACCCGCAAGTTCTGTCATTTTTCCTGGCCGGGAAAGATGTCCCGGAGCAGGCGCGTCTGGCTGTAAACCTTGGACTGAGCGAGGCCGGCGGGGTTCTGGTCGCGCGCCGTCTCGGCAATACCCCGGCCAACCTCCTGTCCCCGGCCGATCTTGCCGGGGAAGCGCGCCGGATTGCTGAGAAATACGCGTTCTCCTGCCGGGTTTTTACGGATCAGGAGATCGTTGATATGGGCATGGGCGCTCTGCACGCCGTAGGCCGCGGCTCCAAAAACGGCCCGCGTCTCGCGCTGCTTGAACATTGCCCGCAGGGAAAGGAGGCGGGCGATCCCCTGATCATAGTCGGCAAGGGCATTACCTTTGACAGCGGCGGCATTTCTCTCAAACCCTCGGCCAATATGCACGAGATGAAGAGCGACATGGGCGGGGCGGCCGCCGTGCTCGGTCTGTTCACCGCTATAGGCGAGGCCCCGGATCGCGCGGATCTGCCGCGTTTGATCGGCATAATCGCCGCTGCCGAAAACATGCCCGGCGGCAATGCCGGACGGCCCGGCGACATTGTAACCACATACAGCGGCAAGACTGTGGAGATACTGAACACCGACGCCGAGGGGCGTCTTGTCCTCTGCGACGCGCTCGCTTATGCCCAGAAGGAATGGAAGCCGCGCGCCCTTATAGATCTGGCCACACTCACCGGAGCCTGTGTCATCGCCCTCGGGGATCACGGCATCGGACTTTTCAGCACGGATGAGGAATTGCGCGCGGCCATACTGGAGGCGGCCGGACAGAGCGGGGATCTTGTCTGGCCCATGCCGCTCTGGGATGAATATGACAAAAACCTGAAAAGCGAGCTGGCAGACATGCTCAATATCGGACCGCGCGAGGGCGGGGCCATACATGCCGCTCTTTTTCTGCGCCGCTTCATAGAAAAAGACGTGCGCTGGGCTCATCTGGATATCGCCGGTCCGGGTTATGTGGTCAAGACCGCGCCCCTGCATCCTGTCCCCGGCTCAACCGGGACCGGTGTCCGCCTGCTTTGTCGTCTGCTGCGCGATACGGCCTTTTGTTCCCCTGACTGTGTCCGGCATTAAGGCGCCGGGGGCGTTGTCCTTTGTTGCGCTGCAGCCGGACAAGAACGCTCCCGCCGCTACGTCCATGAAAGAAAAACATATTTCCATGCGCGAAATATGGTCCCTGACCTGGCCCCAGGCCCTGACCATGTTTTTTCAGTTCATGATCGGGTTTACGGATGTCCTGGTGGCCGGGCGTATCCATCCGCATCTGCAAGGGGCGCTCGGCATCGTCACCCAGTGCCAGTTTTTTTTGCTGGTCCTTGGCATTGCCCTGGTGAACGGGGGGCTTGCGGCCATGAGTCAGGCCGGGGGCGCGGGTCTTTTTTTGCGCGCGCAGCGCTATGCCGGTCTGCTCCTCAAGACCGGCGCTCTGCTCTGTATCGCGACCATGGGTCTGGGTTATGTTTTTGCCGGGGAACTGCTGGATTTCCTCCATGTGCCGGCCGAGATATATGATTTGACGCTCCGGCTCTGGATTTTACTGTTGCCCATACTGCCCGCCAGCTACCTGGGTTTTGTGACCGTGGCCGTGTTCAGGGCGCATAAAATTGTGCGTATGCCCCTCATCTCCATCGTTATGGTCTGTATCGTGAACATTATCGCGGACCTGGGTCTGGGTCTGGGTTTTTTCGGTCTGCCGCGTCTGGGCGCGGAGGGCATTATCTATTCCAGCATCATATCCGTGGCCTGCGGCGG
>JAISKK010000148.1 GCA_031260965.1 Desulfovibrio sp.
TCCGCGTTCCCGCGTCCACGACAAAAGCCGATGCGGATGCCGCCTGTGTGCGCGCCGCGCCGCCACCGCCGGAAGAATCAAGTGCCGGGGAAAAGAGGAAAGGCGACGGGCTTAAATCATCCTGATCCGACCTCTTTTCATCTTCCAGGCCGCTTATCCGGCCGCGCAAAATATTCTCGGCCTCAGCCCTGTTTTTTTGGCTGTCCTCAAGCAGAACGGAAAGCAAAAACAGCGCCCCTTCCTTGTCGATGGGACGGTTCCCGGAACCGCATTTGGGCGAATGCACGCAGGATGGGCAACCAAGTTCGCAGGGGCAGTCAAGGATCAGACGATGCACGAGGGAGAAAAGTTCTTCCGCCTGACCGAAAGCGCAACGGGTAAGCCCTGCTCCGCCCGGCATTCCGTCATAGACGAAAATGCTCGCCCGCCCGGTCTGGAGATGCAGAGGCGTGGAAATGCCCCCGAAATCGTTGCGATCAGACATTACCAGCAAAGGCAGTATGCCAATCAGGGCATGTTCCAGGGCGTGGATGGCGCCCATAAAATGCAGACGCGCGGCCTCGGTTCTTTCCTGCGCCGGACGCGGAATCTGAAACCAGAAACCTTCGCTTTCAAAAATCACAGGCGGAAGTTCAAGGGGAACCAGACCAAGCAACTGTCTGTTTTTAAGAGCCCGTTTTTCATAACCCGTGACCTGCTCCGTTATGCGCAACCGCCCACGCTGCAGGGCAATGCCGGCAATGCATCTGCCCTCCTCAACATTCAGGATCTCGGTATTTTTATGCCCGCGCGTACGCGTGAACCAGGAAGGACGAAAAGGTCTGGCCAGAGCGCGGCCGCCGCCCAGGTCAAGTTCTTTTATTTCAAAATGTCGCCCCATATGCAGATAGATGGAACCCGGATGCGCCTCACGCAAAGCGCGAATCCAGTCCACGCTGCCGATCATCTCGCCTTTTTCCGTTTCAATGCTGACCTCAAGACCGGAACCGCGCAGGGACACCCGGCGATGCGGACGTTTGCGCGCGGCCACCAGTTCAAAACCATCGGCTGAACGCAACAGCAAACCGCGTCTCTCCAGGTCGGCAGCGCATTTTTGCACTGCGGGCGTGAACAGGGCGGCATCGGGCATAAGACCGGGACGCAAAGGCAGTTCCGCAGCCGCGCATTCCAGATGACGCTCCAGAATCACCGGATTTTCCGGGTTCAACACGGCCTTTTCCGGCGGATGGGAAAAAAAATCTTCGGCATGACGCACGATATACTGATCCAGCGCGTCTTCCTGGGCGATGAGCACCACAGCCGCCGCCTGACCTCCGCGCCCTACTCGTCCGCCGCGCTGCAAGGTGGCGGTAATGGTTCCGGGGTAACCGACGAGAATACACAAATCCAGGCCGCCTATGTCAATGCCCAGTTCAAGGGCGCTGGTGCTGATTACGGCCAGAAGGTCCCCATCCGACATACGCTTTTCGATCCCGCGCCGCTCTTCAGGCAGAAACCCGGCCCGGTAGGCGCTGATCCGCCCGGCATAAGGTCCGGACTGTTCCGAGGCCCAGAGACTGACAAGTTCGGTCATGCGTCTTGACTGACAGTACACGATGGTGCGCAGATTGCGGCTCAAGGCGGCTTTCAAAAGTTTTATGGCCAGGGTGGACGGGCTTTCAAGGGGATTCATGAAGATATAGTGCCGCACGCCCTGTGGCGCTCCGCCCTCGGTCACCGGCACGGCCTTCCTGCCGCTGAGCAGTTCCGGGATCTGGGCCGGGTTACCAACAGTAGCCGAGCAGAAAGCGAAAAGCGGGGAAGATCCGTAAAGAGCGGCTATGCGCAGCAGACGGCGAAAAACCTGGGCCATATGTGAACCCAGCACCCCGCGGTAAGTATGCACTTCATCCACCGCCACCAGAGTCAATCCGGCAAAAAAGGCGCTCCAGAGATGGTGATGGGGCAAAAGCGACAAATGCAGCATTTCCGGGTTAGTAATCAGCACAGGCGGCGTATTTCCCCGAATTTTTTTCCTGAGCCCGGGGCTGGTGTCTCCATCATACACAGCCGCCGCAGGCCTTGCTTCTTCAGGCCAGTGCGCGGTCATAGCCCGGAAAGAAACGAGTTGATCCTGGGCCAGGGCTTTCAAGGGAAAAAGAAAAAGGGCGTGTGCGTCCGGATCGCGCAAAAAATTTTCCAGAACCGGCAGCGTATAGATAAGGGATTTGCCGCTGGCTGTCGGCGTAGCGACTATGACGTCTTTGCCCGCACGCAGATAATCAATGGCCTGAGCCTGGTGGGTGTAAAGCGCGGGAATACCGAGTTCGTCAAGCACTCCGTTCAGGGCCGCCGGCAGGGGCCGGATTGTTTGCGCGTAACGCGGCGCAGACGCGGGCAGAATTGTATGCCGACTTATCTGTCCGCCAAGTGTTTCCGAGGCTTTCAAGGCGCGGACATATTCGTCTATGCCCTTTTCTCCGTCACCCGCCCCACTCCCCGGCAATATGTCCGAAGCCGCCGTCAGGGCAGGCCCCAGCCGGCAAAGACGGAGTTTTTAAATGCCCGGAAAGAAGCGACAAAATCATCAAGGGGCAATTCCGTCTTCGCGCCGCTACGTCTGTCCTTGGCTTCCACAATACCTCTGGTCAGCCCCTTGGTCCCGACAAACAACTGTATTGGCGACCCCGTAAGGTCGGCGTCTTTGAATTTCACACCGGCTCGCTCATCCCTGTCGTCCAGAAGCGTCTCCAGACCTTCCGCGTCAAGAAAGGCGTATATTTCTTCCACCCTGGCGCAGACCTCCGCCGACTTGAGGTCAAGGTTCACAAGATGCACTGTGAAGGGGGCCACAGGCGGCGGAAAAATAATGCCGTTTTCATCGTGATTCTGCTCTATGCAGGCCGCGACCACCCGGCTCACGCCCACCCCGTAGCAACCCATAATCATCCACTGTTCCCTGCCCTTCTCATCCAGAAAAACCGCGTTCATAGCCTTGGAATATTTGAGGCCGAGCTTGAAAACATGCCCGACTTCTATACCGCGCAAAGTTTCAAGGCCAGCGCCGCAACGCGGACAAGGGTCTTTGGGGGCGATGGCGCGCAAATCGGCAAATTCAAACGGCTTGACGTCCCGTTCAAGGCTCATGTTGAGCAAATGCGCATCCTTTTTGCATGCGCCGCACACCCAGCCGTCGCGCGAGCTCAAGGCATAATCCGCCAGAAGCGGAATTTGCAGACCAACCGGACCGGCGAAACCGACAGGAGATCCACTCCATTCCCGGACCTGTTCCGGGGAGGCCAAAACAACAGACGCAGCGCCCAGACGGTTTTTAACCTTAATCAGATTGAGTTCGTGATCGCCGCGCAGCAGAACAGCCAAGGGTTTCCCGTCAACTTCCAGAAGAATCGTTTTGACAATGTGTTCCGCTTGAACTTTTAAGAATTCAGCCACCTGCTCCACTGTCGTTAAGTCGGGGGTGAGCGCCTCACTTATGGCCGGCACTGTCTTTCTTTCTTTATCAGCCGGGGGACGCGTTTCTGCCCGTTCGACATTGGCGGCATAATCACAGCGCGTGCAGGAAACTATGCTGTCTTCCCCGGTACTGGCCAGGACCATGAATTCATGCGAAAAGCTGCCGCCGATGGCCCCGGAGTCCGCTTCCACGGCCCGGAAACGCAAGGCCAGACGCTCAAAAATACGCTTGTATGCCTCATACATGGCCTGATAACTCCGGTTGGCCCCAGCGTCATCCGCATCAAAGGAATAGGCGTCTTTCATGATGAATTCGCGCCCGCGCATCAGTCCAAATCGCGGACGAATTTCATCCCTGAACTTGGTCTGTATCTGATACAGGGTCAGGGGAAGCTGACGATAGGAACGCACTTCTCCCCGCACCAGATCCGTAATGACTTCCTCATGCGTAGGACCAAGGCAGCAATAGCGATCATGCCTGTCCCGAAAACGCAAAAGCTCCTTGCCGTAATGCTCCCAGCGCCCGGATTCGATCCAGAGATCCGCCGGTTGCACGGCCGGAAGCAGCAATTCCAAAGCGCCGGCGCGGTTCATTTCCTCACGCACAATATTTTCCACTTTGGCTATGGCCCTAAGACCCATAGGCAGGTAGGAATAAATGCCGGACGTCAGCCTGCGGATCAGTCCTGCCCGGACAAGCAGCCGGTGACTTGTCACCTCGGCGTCAGCCGGGGCCTCTTTAAGAGTCGGAATATAATATTTGCTCCAGCGCATAAGCGTCTCTGTATAGATGGGGCCGCAAGACGGCCTGTTGGTTAAAAAACTACTGCTTCTTTGCCGCCCGCGCTTCCGCCTGAGCCTGAATCGCGGTTATGGCCACGGTGTTGACTATATCCGGCACCGTACAGCCCCTTGACAAGTCGTTGACCGGCTTGTTCAGGCCTTGCAGCACGGGACCGATGGCCACAGCCCCTGCCGCGCGCTGTACAGCCTTATAAGTGTTGTTGCCGGTGTTCAAGTCCGGGAAAATGAACACCGTGGCCTGCCCGGCCACTTTGCTGTCCGGCATTTTGGTACGCGCCACATCCGGGTCTATGGCCGCGTCATATTGCAGGGGACCTTCAATAAGCAGTTCCGGAGCGCGTTCCTTGGCCAGACGCGTGGCGTTGATGACCACGTCCACATCCTCCCCTTTGCCGGAGATGCCTGTGGAGTATGAAAGCATGGCGATCCTAGGTTCTATGCCGAAAACATCGGCTGTATGCGCCGAGCTTATCGCTATGTCCGCAAGCTGGGTGGCCGTGGGATTGGGGTTGACGGCGCAGTCGCCGAAAACAAGAACACGATCTTTGAGACACATAAGAAATACCGAGGAGACTATGGAGGCTCCGGCCCTGGTTTTAATGACCTCAAGGGCCGGACGGATGGTGTGGGCCGTGGTGTTTATGGAGCCGGAGACCATTCCCTGCGCGTCGCCCGCATGGACCATCATGGTGCCGTAGTATGTCGGATCCCTGAGGACATCTCTGGCCTGTTCCAGGGTCACGCCTTTATGTTTGCGCAACTCATAGTACATCTGCACGTATTTTTCAAATTCGGGGGAGTTTTCCGGCTCCAGGACCTCGACTGTCGGGTTTATGCCCAGCCCGGACATTTTGGCCCGAATCTCCTTCGCCCTGCCCAGAAGGATAACGTCAGCGACCTTGCGGCGCGCGAGGATATCCACGGCCCGCAGGATCCTCTCTTCTTCGCCTTCCGGCAGCACGATGCGCATTTTATTGGAGCTGGCGTTTTCGATAAGATTATACTCAAACATCTTGGGAGTGATTTTCTCGCTGTGCAGGCTGACTATGCGCGTTTCCAGCTCTTTCGCGTCAATGCAGGCTTCAAAATGGCCGATGGCGGTATTGATTTTCTGAGTGTCGCCGGAGTCAATCCGACTATAAATGTGCGTAATTTTGCGTATTGCGTCGAGAGTATTTTCCTGAACGCTCAAGATAGGCACTGGAACTCCCGTCCAGCCGTCAATCAGGCGGCGTACGGACTGCGGCAATTTCAGTCCTCCGGTCAATAAAATCCCGGCTATGTCCGGATAAGCGGAGGACAGACGCGAGGACAGACTGGCCAGCACAACATCCTCACGGTCGCCGGGGGTCACAAGCAGAAGCCCTTGCCGAATATAGTTCAGAAAATTGCCGACCTGCATAGCCACAATAAGATAGTCGTCCACCAGGGTGTCCAGACGTTCCCCGCCATACAGCAGGTCCGCATTCAGCCACTTCTGCACATCACCGACCGTGGGTCTGCCGAGACTGCGTTCCTCGGGCAGGACATAGGCGACCAGAAGAGAGCGATCGCCGCCGCCGTGACCGCGCAGGGTGGATGTGATAAGCCCCCTGTCCCCTGCCGGGACATCGGCCCGGTTTACAATGCAGGCCACAACGTCAAGATTTTTTTCATACAGAAGGTCCAGGTTAATCTCGGCCGCGGATATTATCTCCTGCGTGTTTTTGCCTGCGGCGTTGGCCACCATTATCACCGGAGAGCTCAGATTGGCGGCTATGTCCGCGTTAAGATCAAACTCGAAAGCCGTGTCCTTGCCCAGAAAATCCGTCCCTTCGCAGAGAACAAAATCATAGCTGCTCTGTAATTCTTTGAATTTTTTGAGAATCGTATCCAACATGACGGCGTGTTGGCCTCTGTTAATGAGGTCCGTGGCTTCCTGGATGGTAAAGGCGTAAGTCGCCTCATAGGGAATATCCAGGCTGAACTGGCTTAATACCAGGTCTATGTCGTGATCGCGCTGCCCAGGCGTGAGAGGCTCACTTATAATGGGACGGAAAAGGGCCGGTTTGCGTAGGCGACGCAGCAAAAGCTGCATCATGCCCAGCACGACTGCGGATTTGCCGCTTCTGGTCTCGGTAGCTGTAATGTAGAGTTTGTCAGCCATGTTTCTATCCTTTCCTGAGTTTAGGTTAAGCGGAAATTCCAGGCATTTCAAAACCGTCATCCTGAAGCGCTTTTTGCAGTTGCTCCGCTTTTTCCGCGCTTGCCCGCACCAGAGGCGGACGCACGACCGCCCAGGAGGGGTATTTGCGCTTCCAGGCTATGCAACATTTCATGGAGGCGATCATGGGTATGATTTCAAAGCACTTGCGGGTTCTGCTGAGCGCGGCCTGCTTATCATCCGCTCCCGCATCCCGCCAGGTCTTGTAAAGATCAACAATGGCCGCCGGATTGACGTTGCCGGTGGCGGTGATGCAGCCGGCCCCGCCGCCGCGCATGTTCCGGAGAAGAAAGACTTCGCTGCCGCAAAACACGTCAAAGGAATCCGACTGAAAATTTTTCAGCATGGCTTCGGTGTTGTTCCAGTCGCCGGAGCTGTCCTTGATGCCGGCAACGATGCCGGGATAGGCCTTGAGCAGGCGTTCAATCAGGGCCAGACTGATAGGAGTCTGGGAAACGGGCGGAATATGGTAGAGGTAAATGCGCAGTTTGGCGTTTCCCACTCTCTGGATAATTTCCGAGTAAGAATTGAACAGTCCATCGTCGCTGACGTTTTTATAGTAGAAAGGCGGCAGGGTCAGCACCCCGGCGCAGCCCGCCTCAACAGCTTTGCGGGTGAGTTCGACCGTGTCCGGTAAAGCGCAGCAGCCTGTGCCGGGCAGCAGTTTAGAAGGCGGGATGCCGGCTTCAAGCAGGGTATCCAGAAGTTGCAGGCGCTCGTTCACCGACAGGGAATTGGCTTCGGAATTGGTGCCGAAAACAGCCAGAGCCACGCCGCTGTCAATCAGCCAGCGGCAATGTTCCGCATAACGGACAAGATCCGGGGAAAGATCCTCCTTAAAAGGGGTCAGCACGGGCGAAAGCACTCCGCGCAGACGACAATTTTCAGACATTTTACAGCTCCTGATATTTTGGTGTGAGGCAAACAGCGTTTATTGCATTTAACCAACATATCATACATGATACCTGACTTAACGTCCATTAGGGAAACCGCAGCCCAGGAAAGATTGTCAAGGGAGAAAGACGTGCGCGCAAAAATTATCCTCTTCAGTACCGGCGGCACCATAGCCATGCGCTACAGTCCGGAAAGCGGCGGCGCCACCCCCGCTTTGAGCGGCAGTGAACTGATCGCCTCTTTGCCGGCTTGCCGCTTTCCGGTTGAAGTCAGGGAATTCAGCAATATTCCCAGCCCGCACATGACCCCGAAGCTGATGCTGGATTTGGCCCGGCAGGTTGAGCAGGTTTTGTCCGCAAAGACCACAGCCGGCGTAGTCGTTACCCACGGCACGGACACCCTGGAAGAAACGGCCTATTTTCTGGATTTGTATGTGCGTGCGGATAAAGCGCTCTGTCTGACGGGCGCCATGCGCGATGCTGATGAACTCTGCCCGGACGGCCCCAAAAATCTTCTCTGCGCCTTAAAAGTGGCCGCAAGCCCGGAGGCTGCTAAAAAAGGCTGTCTGGTGGTCATGAATGAGGAAATCCACGCCGCCCGCGAAGTGACGAAAGTACACTCCTCAAGCCTTAAGACCTTCGCTTCGCCCTTTTGGGGTCCGCTCGGCCATGCGGATGTGGATCGCCTGATCTTTCGCCGCGCCCCGCTCGGCAGGCAGACGCTGCATCCGGAAAATATTGAAGAGGACGTGCATCTCATAAAGTGTGCCGCCGGCTGCGACGACTTTCTCCTGCACAGCTTGACGGAAAAAAAGGCCAAAGGCATCGTGGTGGAGGGCATGGGCCGGGGCAATGTTCCCCCTCTTGTTTTTAACGGCATAAAAGAGGCGCTGGCGGCTGGTATTCCCGTAGTCCTTGCCAGCCGTTGCTTGAGTGGGCGCACTTTGGACCATTATGCCTATGCAGGGGGAGCGAAAAAACTACACGATGCCGGGGTTATCCTGGGGGGAGAAATAAGCGGGCCGAAAGCGCGCATAAAATTGATGCTGGCCCTGGGATTAACCAGGGATCCTGACCGCTTGGCCGAATATTTTGACAAGCCCTGACCTGGACTACCAGAGCAGATGAGCATGAAAATGTACAGCGACAATCTCAGGCATAAAATGCCCTAACTTGCCAGACCGTGGCTGAGGAGACTAATCTTCGCAGCCTGTTCCAGTTCTCCTGTCAGGCCCAAAGCATAGGCCAAATCCGGACCATGCGTTACCAGACCATGGCGCTCCAGCCACAAGGCCGGATATGCAGCGGCTCTATTCCCCACAACGGCGGCCAGTTCCGGGGTTCCGGGCGGAAAAAAAGGCGTCAGGGCCAGGCAGGCGCGAAAGCGCTCCACTTCGGGCAGGGGCAGGTCCAGACCTTTATCCCAGTGTGGAGAGAGGCTTAAGGCCAAAAGACAGGGGGGATGGCTATGCAGCACGGCCTTGCTTTGCGGCGTGGCGCGATAAATCTCAAGATGCATCCAGCTTTCCGTGGAAGCATCGGCCCGACCGCTTATCTTGTTTCCATCCAGAGACAGAAGCACAAGATCCTGCATGGTGAGATAGGCCTTGTCCGCCCCGGCGCGGGTTATAAGGCAGGCTTCGCGGCCATCGGACAAGATGACGCGCAAGCTGATATTGCTGTTGAAACCGCTTGTAAAACCGGCCCGCCGCGATTCCCGACCGATTTTTATAATCTCGAGCGCCGCCTGATTTATTTCCTCCGGCAGTTCCCCGTCCTGCACCGGACGCGCCTGACCAGTGCAAAAATGATCAAAACCGCTTTTTAGATAGGGCGTACCGCGCAAAAAAATCCCCGGTTCCGCGCAGACTTCGCCGAGCAAGAGCGCTCCTGGCAGTGCCTCTTTAACGCGCGGCCACAAATCCGGCTTACAGCGGCCAAGCAGGGCGTAATCCTCTCCGCCCCGGAGGAATATTTCCGTCGCCTCCACCTGCATCAATTTGGCGGCGCTTAGAACTTCTTCCGGGATCAGGCGCAAAGAAAAATCCAAGGCCGCACCCCGGCCCCCAAGCAGACGCGGGATATCTCGCAACAAACCGTCGGACACATCCATAAGCGAAATGGCGTCAACCGCTTCTTCCACCGGCAAAACACCGACCAGGGCGGCGAGAATTTGTCCTTCGCGCAGCAAGGGTTTGGGATCAAGATGGGCAAGGCAGGCGCGGGGCAGAGAGGTCAAAGCTTGACGCCCGTATTTTTCCAGAGCCCAAAGCCCGGCATGGGCAAGACCGGCCTCTCCGATGAGAAAAATGGCATCTCCGACCTTAGCCGCAGCCCGGCGCAAAAAAACATGACCCGGCCCGGTGGTCCCCCACAGGGTGATAGAAAAACCAATTTTGTCGGAGCGCGACAGATCTCCGCCGCTCAAGGCCAGTCCATACTCTCGCGCCTTGCCCGCCATGCCGGAGAATATCCGGGACAGGGTCTTCGCGCTCAGGGACGCGGGCAGCATAAGCCCGAGAGAAAAGCCAAGCGGCTTTGCTCCGGCGGCGGCCAAATCGCTTACGGCGGCGGACAGGGCCTTGCCCCCTGCTTCTTCGGGCAGAAAATAACGGCTGCTGAAATGTATATCCTGCAAAAAAAGATCCGTGGACAAAGCAAGGCACGGTTGTCCAGGATCGGCGGCAAAGCCGGCCAGTTCCGCGCAGTCATGGCCCCGGCCGAAGGGGACATGCGCGCAGGCGGAAGGAAATTCGGCATTGATGAGCGCCAGCAGGACATCTTCGGACTCCGGCCGCGCGCCTTCGTCATCCCATGACTTTTCCAAATCAATCCTCCATACTTAGATATGCGGACATAATCACCTTGAGACCGATGCCGGGAAAATTGACCCTGACCCGATCCGGCGGCAGTTGCTGCACGATCTTACCCCGCCCAAAGATCCGGTGCCGACAGAAACCGCAGGTGGCAATGTCCGGCGGCGCAGGCGCTTCACCTGTCGCCCGCGCCGCAAGGACCGCGCTTGCGCTTTTAACTCTAACCTCTTTTTCTCCGGGAAGAGAGCTGAAAGCGCTACGAAGAAAATTTTTATCCGCACCGGAACTTTTTTTCTCAATCAGACCACCGCTGTAATTTTCCTGAAATTCCCTGTAAAGATCCGGAGAAAGTTCACGCACAAAGGGGCTGGGCACAGCCGGCATACTGCCTCCGCTACCCGCCCGATCGTAAATGCTGGCCGGAACGTAAAGTTCAAGCACGCTACGCGCGCGCGTACAGGCCACATACATCAGTCGGCGTTCCTCCTCAAAATCCTCCGGACGTACAGAGGCGTGCCGAGAAGGGAACCTCTCCTCAACAAGATCCAGGATAAGCACCGCCTCCCACTCCAAGCCCTTGGCCGAATGGATGGTTGAAAAAGTCAGCCCACCCCGCGTTTCATCGCCTTTTTCCGGGTCTTCCAGCGAAAGGTCCGCAAGCAGGACATCGAGTTCCTGGTAGGAGGAAGCTATCTGGAGCAGGTGTTCGAGATCCTGCATACGCCTCGGATAATCGTCCGGATAATGCTCTTCCAGGCGCGGCGCATAGTGTTCCGTCACTTCTGACAAAAGCTCGACCGGCGTAAAGGCGCCGCTACGCAGTCTTTCCAGCAGGTCAAGATCGGCAGCCAGATCCGGATGCCGCTGCATTTCTTTATTGAGAAGAGGCAGATCACCGTTCAAAATAGCCTGATGGATTTTCAGGCAGGTTTTGGGACCAATGCCTCTGGAGAGTTCCGACACGCGGTGAAAAGCCGTAAAATCCAGAGGATTATGCACAAGACGCAGATAACTCATGGCATCCTTGATATGGGCCGCGTCAGTATAGCGAATGCCGCCGTATTTCCGAAAAGGCAGGCCCAGCTTGTTCATGAGGGCCTCCAGGGCAAAGGAATGAAAAGCGGCCCGGAAAAGCACGGCTATATCTTCCGCCTTATAGTCGTGCAGCAGTTCCAGGATACGCCCGGCGACAAAGGCCGCTTGGCTTTTATCCGACAGAGGCCGCACAACGCACGGCAATTTACCCCCCCCCCTGCGCGTGAAAAGACGCTTGGCATAACCCTCAGAGGCATGACTGAGTACGGCATTGGACAAGTCCAGGATGGGTTGGGTGGAGCGATAGTTCTCCTCCAGACGGATAATCTTCACCCCTGGGCATAATATGGGAAAATTGAGAATATTGCGGACATTGGCTCCACGAAAGGCATAGATGGACTGGGCATCATCTCCCACAACCATGAGATTGCCGCTGAAGCGTCCGCTCTCTTCCCTCTCTATCCCGACGCATGATTCTCCGTTACCGCCTTCCTGGCCCGCAAACAAAGCTTCCCCGCCCGGTCCTGACGCGCCTCCAAGGCCTGCAAGCAAAGCCACAATTCGCGCCTGCACGGCGTTGGTGTCCTGATATTCGTCAACCATGACGTATTGGTGTCGTTCCCGGCAATAGGCCAGAGCTTCCGGGCGCTGCCGCAGCACATCTTCCAGAGAGAAAAGCAAATCGTCATAGTCCAGGAGGTTCTTTTCTTTTTTGTAGATGGCATATGCCGAATACAGATCGCTGATGGCTTCACAATGCCCGAACAGATGGTAGGCGTCACGCCGGATCACCTCTTCAATTGGCGTTTCCTTGTTGCGGCTCTTGCTTAAAAGGGCGTTAATAGTTTGATTCCGGGGAAAAGAACGGTCGCCTTTGCCAATTTTATGTTCCTCACGGCAATGTTGAAGAGCAGAAAGAATGTCATGGCTGTCCATGACCGTTATATTCCGACCCTGATCCCAAGGCCGGAAAATGCGCAGAACGGAAAAGGCATAAGAATGGAAAGTGCCGCCCTGCATGGAGCTGATCCCTTGAGCGGGAAAGTTTGACGCGAAAGGCCCGCCGGTAAAGGCAGAGGAAAGACCGGGCAAATCACTGTAGCCGAGAAGCTGCCGGGCACGCTCCAGCATTTCCCGGGCGGCTTTGCGGGTAAAGGTCAAAAGCAGGATTGACGAGGCCGGGACGCCGGTCTCCACAAGGCGGGCCAAACGATAAACTATGGTCCTGGTTTTGCCGCTGCCGGCCCCGGCAATAACCAGCACCGGACCGTCCAGGCTGGTGACGGCCTCCAACTGGGCCTCGTTCAGATCACGTTCATAGTCTACCATGCGCCCAAGCCTGAAAAAATATTATACGCAGGCGTAAAGAGCGCGCGTACAGCAATTGTTATGTGCAATAATGGTCTTACGATAAAATTATGCGAATGTATTTTAAATAGGAGAAAATGTTAAAGCTGTCAAATGGAATATTTGCTTGCCATTTTTTGCAAAAAGGGTTTTCATTCAACAGAAATTTTTTGGGGGAGTTCCAGGATTTCCCCGCAAGTTTTAAAGGTCAGGCACTGCTTGCCTTTTGTCCGGCGCGCGGCCCACTTGCCGCTTATGCGCTCGTTTACGCCCCAAAAAGCGCGCAACATTGTTTTTGCGCCTGTTTTTTTGCAGCGCCGGACGGCCTTGAATACATATAAATTTTGAGGAATCTATGAATGATGTTGTAAAGGATGAGACCATTTCCCCAGACACGCCCACTTCCATTTCCCTGAACAGCGAAGAAAGCCCGGCCCCCAAACGCAAACGCGCCGCAAGCTCAAGAAGCAAAAAAAGTCTGCAAACAGCGCCCCTTGAAGAAGAGACGACGGCTCAGCCCACGCGTAACTCCAGGCGTGACGCCTCCCGAAACTCCAGCTCGGACGCAGCATTGAACTCTGCTCAAGACGACGGACAAAAAGAAAAAAAGAGCACACGCGGCGGCAGATCTAAAAAATCATCCACAAAAATCCCGGAACAGGAAAACGGGCAGAGTACGCAGGTTTTAGAAGACAATACACCTGCTCCCTCTGCATCAACCCCACCCGTGGAAGCGGATGAAGAAACGCAAAAACCCGCAAAAAACAGCCGTACTTCGCCCCGGACCCGACATAGCGCGGCCGCTTCTTCCCGAAGACCCGCGCGCGGCGGCAAAAAAAGCCCAACTGCGGAATCGGAAAATAAAAATCAGGACGAGACGGAGCAGACAAGCCCTGCGCCAGGCGCAGAGCAAATAAAGCTTGCCGAAGATGAGACGGAGCAGACAAGCCCAGAGACCGGCGTAGAGATGATAAAGCTTGCCGAGGACGAGACGGAGCAGACAAGCCTCGAGACCGGCGTAGAGCTGATAAAACTTGCCGAGGACGAGACGACTGCCCTAGAGAACGGCACAGAGCAGAAAATTCTTGCCGAAGATGAGAATGGGCAGACGGCTCTTGCGGGTGACGAATCTTCCCCTGAATCTGTAGCCGCAGATGAAGAAAATGCTACAAGCGCCGGCCGCAAACGCAAACGCTCGCGCCGGGGCGGCAGAGGACGCAGGAAAAATGGACGCAGCGCTCCTGCCGCTGAGAACGGCGCTGAAAACGCTCCTGACGAGGAGGCTGCCCCCGCTGTAGAAACAAAAAGTGCCTCCGAACCGGACCTCGCCTCATCAACTCAACGCGGGCGAGAAGACAATGCTCCTGAAACAGTCCGCGCCGACAAAAATCCTGATGACGAGGCAGAAAGCGAAGACGGGAAAAAAAGCGGCTCCCGCAAGATGTATGTCAGCGTTTTACCCGGCGAGCAGGTCGAGGTTGTCATCACCGAACATGGTCAAGTACAGGAATACTATGTTGAGATGTTGCATCAGGCCAAGACCAAAGGGAATATATACAAGGGCGTGGTCAACAACGTCGATCAAAATCTTCAGGCCGCCTTTGTGAGCTACGGAGCTAATAAAAACGGATTTCTACAGATTGATGAAATTCATCCTGAATACTATGTGGCCCCGCATGAAAACGGCAGAGGCAAAAAATACCCGGCCATTCAAAAAGTGCTGAAAGCCGGACAGGAAATGCTTGTGCAGGTTGTAAAGGAGCCGTCCGGCAGCAAGGGGGCTTTTTTGACCACCTACCTGTCCATGCCCGGACGTTTTCTCGTTCTCACCCCCGGTCGCGAACAGATTGGTGTTTCCCGCAAGGTTGAGGATGAGGGCGAACGCACTCGTCTGCGCGGTCTTCTGGAAGGTCTTAACCCAGGTCCCGGTCTCGGAGTTATTGTGCGCACGGTCAGCATGGGTGCAAGCAAAACAAATTTGCAACGCGATTTGCAGTTTCTGAAACGCACCTGGAAGGATGTGCGCACACGCGGCACCACAGAAAAATCTCCCTGCATGGTTTATCAGGAAATGGATTTGACGGCGCGTGCCGTACGCGATTACCTGAATGAAAGCATAGGGGAAATCCGCATAGACGACGAAGAAACGGCCGCCTCCGTCACCGAGGTTGGAGAAGCCCTCTTCCCCAGGCGTAAAAACCTCGTTCGCGTATACAAAGACACGAGCACAAGCCTCTTTGACCGCTATAATATCCAGCGCCAACTGGATCAGATCCACTCGCGCGAGGTCACCCTTCCCTCGGGCGGGCGTCTGGTTATTGATCCGACCGAGGCCCTGACCGCCATTGATATCAATTCCGGGCGCAGCGGCGGCAAGGGCAATTTTGAAGATCTGGCCTATCGCACCAATATGGAAGCCGCGCTGATGATCCCCCTGCAACTGCGCCTCAGGGACATAGGCGGACAGATTGTGGCCGACTTTATTGAAATGCGCGATAAAAACCATTGGCGGGAAGTGGAAAAGACCCTGCGCAACGCCATGAAGGTGGACAGGGCGCGCTACGATGTCGGCAAAATAAGTTCCTTCGGTCTTCTGGAAATAGTGCGCCAGCGTCTGGGTTCATCGGCCATTTCCATAAGCACGGAAACCTGCCCCCATTGTAAAGGCAGCGGTCTGCGCCGGAATATGGAATGGCAAAGCCAGCATGCCCTGCGCGAGATACAGCGCCTGATGCGTGCCGCGCAAAGTAGAAATGAGGCAGGGACGGAATTTGCAATGGAAAAGGATCTGGCTCTGCATCTTTTGAATAACAAACGCCAGCGTCTTGCGGAAATGGAAAGAGAACTCGGCGTGACCCTTGAAATCAAGATAAAAGCCGCCGAAACCGGCGCTGCGACAAATAACCTTTAATCAGCGAGATTCTGGTTGAAGACGGCCGGAGTCAGATCTTTTGCAGAAGCTTGCGCCCCTGCATAAGCAGTCTGCGCCAAAGCAGGGGATTAAAGCAAAAAGCAAGCGGTTTTTCCCTGACAGCCTCCCAGATTCGGGCCAGAGCCGGATTTTTTTCGCCCAGGCCGTAAAGGGCCAAGGCCAGACGCAGCAACGCGGCCTGGCGCGCATTTATCCCAAGATCCGGTATTTCCAGTATGGCCTCGCTGATGCGGCGATTATCCAGAGCGCGCGCTCCGGACATAGCCGCATCCCGGGTGGATTGAGCCCCATGACGTCGGATCGAAACCAGCTTTTCGTTCAGGCTGGCCGCCCGTCCACCGCTCCGCAGCATGACGACCCACAGGGCCAGGTCCTGGGCATAGGCGAAAGAAGAATCATAACCGCCGGCAACCAGCGCGGACTCTGTCCGAAACATGCATGCGGAATTGGCGAACGGATTATACAGGGGCAGATGGTCGCGCAAATCCGCGTGGGCGATCGGAAATCGTTCACTGCCGGTAACCTGCCCTTTTTCGTCAATATAATCCACATCCGCACCCAGCAGAACCACCTCCGGATGCTCTCGCATAAATTCGATCTGCCGCTCCAGACGCGACCTGACGCTTACATCGTCGGCGTCCATGATGGCCGTAAATTCCGTATCCACGCGTTCCAACGCCAAATTCAAAGCGCCAGTGCGCCCGAGATTAACGGACAGGTGTTCTATACGAAGATACGGGGAAAGACCTGCGCGGCGCCCGTTCAGATCGTCCAGAAAAGCCCGTGTGCCGTCTTCGGAGGCATTGTTCACGATCAGGAAGGTAAAAATGGGCAGACTTTGATCCAGAATACTCTGCACAGACTCCTCAAGATAGGGCATGCCGTTGTAAACGGTCATGACAACGGTCAGAGAACCGTAACCTGGTATTTTTTTATTAAAGTTCATGTCCAAATTTTATTTAAATTTTATATACTTTTTCAAGATTTTATATCAAATATATCCAGACCCGACTCCCGATTCGGACAAGGTCGGCCCTCGCACTGCAAATCCGGCTGCGTGTAAGGCGTCTTCGGAAACAGCTCCGGGGCGAAGAATACGCAAAGCGTCATCTTCCTCTTCTTCCAATATGTCCACTACAGTGGAAGGCATATCTCCAGATGGCTCCGGCGGCATATAAAATACTCCGGCCACGCCCTTGACGAGGCGCGCATCCAGTTCCTCAAGGCGGACCGGCGCTGGCTGTTCGCTAATATTGGCGCTGGTAGCGACCAGAGCCAGACCGCTTTCCCGGCAAAGAAGACGCGCCGCGGGATGGGAGGAAAGACGCAACGCGACCCGCCCACTCCCGGCAGTAATTACACCGGGCAAATGCGACCGCGCTTGACACAGCAGCGACAGGGGACCCGGCCAAAATGCGTCCATGATCCGTCGCTTTCGCGCGGAAGCCGGCTGCGCCACAAGATCAAACTGTTCACGTGCTCCGATGATCAGGGGCAAAGCTTTGTCCAAAGGACGCCGCTTGAGGCGGAAAACCGCCTCCACAGCCTTTACATTCATGGCATTGCAACCCAATCCGTACAAGGTCTCGGTGGGAAAAACAAGCAACATCCCTGAAGTCAAAGCTCGCACGGACTCATCCAGAGAAAGCAGGGGCAGGGTCAGCATATATTTCCACAATTATATTTCCACAATTTGCTTTCATGAAAGTAATCCCTTATACTAAAATCCGCAAAAATAGAATATCTGCTGCCCTTTACAAGCGGCAAAAAATCTTTATCTATGCGGAATACTAACTTTCACCAGTGAGGGCGAACATGGGAAAAAAAATTTATCTTCCGGCAATTACAGGACTTAGCCTGCTGCTCATTTTTATATCGTCTTTTGCTTCGGCCTCGCCGATCGCCGATTTTCGCGATCTGGCCAAATCCGCCATACCTACGGTGGTCAACGTGAGCACGGAGCGCGCCGAGGAAGGCCGCCCTTTTTCCACCCCCTTTGATTTTTTCCGTGGGCATCCTGACATGGACCGCTTTTTCGGTCCTTTTGAAGATTTTTACAACAACCGGAGCCAACGCCCCCGCACCACCCATTCCTTGGGATCGGGCTTTATCATCTCCGCTGACGGCTATATAGTCACCAACAACCATGTTGTTGAAGGGGCAACCTCCATAACCGTGAACCTGGACGCCAAAAATCATACCGAGGCGCAATACAAGGCGGAAGTGGTAGGTGCAGATCCGGAAACGGATCTGGCCCTTCTGAAAATCCAGGCCGACAATCTGCCTTTCCTCCAGTTTGGCGATTCCCAAAGTCTGGAAGTTGGCGAATGGGTTCTGGCCATCGGCAGTCCCCTTGGTCTGGATCATACGGTAACCGCAGGCATTGTTTCCGCCAAAGGACGTAATATCCAATCCGGCTCCTATGACGATTTTCTCCAGACCGATGCCTCAATCAACAGGGGCAACAGCGGTGGTCCGCTCCTGAACATGAAGGGCGAGGTTGTCGGCATTAACACCGCCATTGCCCAACGCGCGCAGGGCATAGGCTTCGCCATTCCTTCCAGTATGGCCCAGCGGATCATAGGAGACCTCAAGGAACATAGAAAGGTCAGCCGGGGCTGGCTTGGGGTCACCATCCAGAACCTGGACCCGTCCATGTCCAAAGCCTTGGGCATGAAAGATGGTAAAGGAGCGCTGGTAAATAGCGTCCTGCCCGGACAGCCCGCCGCCCAAGCCGGAATCAAGGACGGCGATGTAATCATTGCCATCAATGAACAAAAAATCGCCGACACCGAACAGCTTCTGCGCACTGTCGCCCTGCTCTCGCCCGGCAGCAAAGCCGTAATCACGGTATGGAGGGACGGCAAAGAAGAAAAATTGAATCTGACCGTGGCCGAGCGCGGACAGGGGCAGACGGCTTCCGGCAAAGACGATGGCGGCGGCGCTAAAGGCGCGGATAAAATTCTTGGCCTCAACGTCCGTCCCGTAAGCCCGGAAGATGTACGACGTTTCAATCTGAAAGGAAACTCCGGATTACTGATAGTGGCCGTGGACGAACAAGGTCTTGCGGGTAAAGCCGGACTCCAGCAGGGTGATGTTATCCTGGCTGCGAACAAACAGAGTGTAAATTCCGTAGAAGAGCTGGACGCCCAGATCGGCGCGGCCGGCAAACAACGGGGCGCCCTTTTGTTGCAGATAACTCGCCAGGGAAGAATCTTCTTCAAGGCCATTGAGCTGGAGAAGAAAAAATAAGGGCGCAACCATGCCCAGAACAAAAAAAACGCAGGCGGGGAATCGCATTTCCCGCCTGCCCGACCTGAGCGACAAAGAAAAAATTTTATATAGCCGCCACCTGCTTCTGCCGGAAATAGGGCCGGAAGGCCAAAAAAAACTTAAAAACAGCAGGGTGTTGCTGGTCGGAGCAGGGGCACTTGGTTCTCCGCTGGCCCTTTATCTTGCGGCGGCCGGCGTTGGCATTCTGGGGATTATTGACCATGACCAGGTCGAGGCCAGCAATCTGCAAAGACAAATTCTGTACCGGGAGGCGGATATAGGACGGGCAAAAACAACTTCCGCCAAAGAACGCATCCTTGCGCTCAATCCCCTGATTAACGCGTCCACCTATGATGTCCGTTTATCCAGCGCCAACGCTCTGGAACTTTTCAGCTCTTATGACGTCATTGTTGACGGCTCGGACAATTTCCCCACCCGCTATCTGGTCAACGATGCCTGCGCCCTTTTGGGTAAACCCTGCGTTTTCGGCTCAGTTTACCGTTTCGAGGGACAGGCGGCGGTTTTTGACGCCGCCGGAGGCGCTTGCCTGCGTTGCCTTTTTCCAACACCTCCGCCTCCGGCTCAGGTCCCCTCATGCGGTGAATCCGGGGTCCTGGGCGTTGTGCCGGGCATTATCGGCTGTATTCAGGCAGCGGAGACAATAAAACTTATTGTGGGTGCGGGTAGAGTTTTGAGGGACAGCTTTCTGGCCTTTGACGCCCTGCGCATGCGCTTTCATGAATTTTCCCTGCATAAGCGCTTGGACTGCCCCTTGTGCGGACAAAATCCTTCCATAAAAGAACTCGTGGACTACGAACAATTTTGCCGTCCCGAAAAATATTTTTCCTATGAAGAGGCTTTTGAAACTCTTAGCGCCAGGGAATTAAAAAACCGCCTGGATAGCGGCGCGAACTTGCGCATTATTGATGTCCGCCTTCCGGGCGAGCGCAACATCAGCCGTATGCCGGGAGCCGACTGCATTTCCCTGCCGGAACTGCTGCAAAAAATAGAAGAGCTGAACCCGGCGCAGGATCTGGTTCTGGTCTGCCGTAAAGGAGAAAAAAGCGCGGACGCCGCGTGTGCCCTGCGTCAGGAAGGCTATCAAGGCCGCCTTTTCAATCTTGTCGGCGGCATAAACGCCTGGGCAGCCGACATTGACCCCAGCCTTCCGCAGTATTAGGCAGCAAATTTAATCAGGTAGAAAAAAATATGGACCTTATATCTCCAACCTTTCACATCCAGACCTTCGGCTGCCAGATGAACGCAGCGGATTCCGACTGGCTCGCCCGCGCATTGTCCGACAGCGGTCTTCTGGAGGCTTCCTTTGCCGAGGCCGGAATCTATATCCTCAATACCTGTTCGGTGCGGGACAAGCCGGAACAAAAACTATACTCGGAACTGGGACGCATAGCCCACTACTGCAAAACCAACAAGAAAAAAGCTGTCGTTTGCGTGGGTGGCTGTGTAGCCCAGCAGGCAGGCGTAAAACTTGCCGCGCGTTTTCCTCAGGTGCGCCTGGTATTTGGCAGCGATGGCATAGCCGAAGCACCACAAGCCATTGCCAGGCTGGCCGCCGACCCCACTTTACGCATAAGTCTTCTGGGCTTTACGGAAAAATATCAAGAACGCCTTGAACCGCATAGGCTCGCGAAATTTGAGGACAGCAAAAAAACTGCCGTCCAGCCTTGCGCTTTTGTAAATATCATGCAAGGCTGTGATAATTTCTGCGCCTACTGCATTGTTCCCTTTGTGCGCGGCAGACAAAAATCCCGCGCTCCGGAAGCAATTTTGCATGAATGCCGGACCCTGACCGCAAACGGAACGCGTGAAATCACCTTGCTCGGCCAAAACGTGAACGCCTACGGACTGGACGGAGACGGCCTGAGTTTTGCCGATCTGTTGCGTAAAATCTCCGCCCTGCCGGATCTTCTGCGCCTGCGTTTTGTGACATCTCATCCCAAAGATCTGGCTGTGGAGGTTATAGAACAGTTTGCGGACAACCCCAAACTCTGTCCCCGACTGCATCTGCCTCTGCAATCCGGCTCGGATAAAATTTTGCAAGCCATGAACCGCCGCTATGACATGAACCAATATATGAATCTGGTGAAAAATCTGCGCACGGCAAGACCGGACATCGCCCTGACCACTGACCTCATAGTGGGTTTCCCCGGTGAAAGCGAGGCGGATTTTCAAGCTACCCTGCACGTTATGGATGAAATAAAATATGCCGCCGCCTTTTCCTTTGCTTACTCGGACAGACCAGGCGCAGCAGCGGTAAGCCTGCCGGACAAGATAAGCCGGGAAAAAGCCCTGGAAAGGCTTGCCATCCTGCAAAATATGCAGAATCAGTACAGTGGGATCCTGCTGCAATCCATGCGCGGCAAAGAAAGCGTTATTCTGCTTGAAGGCAAAAGCCACATGGAAACCTTGCTGCCCGGCGAAGATGCAGATCGAAAAAAAAATCCGAAAGCGAAGCAGTCCCTGATCACCCCTAAAAGCGAGTCTGCAAAAAATGCCCAAAGCCCGTCCACCGGTAGCTGTGAATCCTGGCACGGTCGCACACCGCATGGCTTCATAGTCAATGTAATGCTTGATACCGGCCTGGACGCGCCCTTTCCCGGAAACAAAGCGACGAAAAAGGAAGGTGTGATGAAAAGCACGTCCGAAGGCATGATGCGGGGGGCCATGCTCCCTGTCCGCATTGAAGCGGCGGCTAAACATTCCCTGAAAGGAGTACAGACGGCGGCGCCATGGTAGAAACTGCGAAACAGACCGGCTTTGCGGGAAATGTGCTTCTTGAGGCCAAGGATTTGCGCGTGGGTTTCATGCGCGGCGGAGGCTCGGACGAAATTGGTGTTGCGGTGGATGGAGTCAGTTTTTCCCTGAGCAGGGGCAAAACCCTATGTCTGGTCGGAGAATCCGGCTGCGGAAAAAGCGTTACCGCTCTGCGCCTGCTGCGTCTCTTGCCTGTGCCTCCTGCCAGATTATTTGGAGGGTCTGTCATTTTTGACGGTCAGGACCTGGACGCCATGTCGGCAACGGAACTGCGCCGAATCCGGGGCCGACAAACTGGCATGATCTTTCAGGACCCCATGACTTCACTAAATCCGGTAATGCGCGTGGGTGTACAGATGACCGAGGCTCTGCGCCTGCATTGCGGAATATCCGCGCAAGAGGCGCTTGTGGCGGCCATAGACATGCTTGAGAGGGTGGGTATAGCCAACGGCATGTCCAGAGTGCGCGATTTTCCCCACCAGATGAGCGGAGGTATGCGCCAGCGCGTGATGATCGGCATGTCCATGCTTACCAACCCGGACCTGCTGATAGCAGATGAGCCGACCACCGCCCTGGACGTGACCGTACAAAAACAAATTTTGGAACTGATGCGCGACCTGCTGGACAATTCCGGAAGCGCCCTTTTGCTGATCACGCATAACCTGGGCATAGTGGAACAAATGGCTGATGAGGTAGCCATCATGTACTCCGGACGCATCGTTGAGCAGGGAAGCGCTGCCGCCGTGCTCGACTCTCCGGCCCACCCCTATACCCTCGGTCTTCTGCGCTCCCGCCCCCGGAACGCGGCCCGCAAACAGAGACTCGAAGCCATAGCGGGCACAGTGCCAAATCTCTGGAACAGTCCAAACGGCTGCGCATTTCACCCGCGTTGTCCGTCCGCCCATGAAAAATGCCGGCGGGAAAGGCCGCCGCTTTTTGCCGCTAAAGCCACTTTCAGCCGTTGCTGGCTTGCGCAATGAGCCTATTTTTAGGTTGACGAATTCTTTGGAAAATCGTAAAAGCCCTTGGGAACAAAAGCGGCTTTTTTCCGCTTAAGCAACACGAATTAACTACCCTGCAAAGCATGAGGGCAAGATAACTTTATTCCAGACCGGAGGGATTTCCTTGGCTAACCATAAGTCAGCGCTTAAACGTCACAAACAAAGCTTAAAAAGGGCGGAACGCAACCGCGCCAACCGTACCCGTGTGAAAAACGCAGTAAAATCCGTACGTCTTGCGGTTCTGGAAAAAGACGCCGCTACTGCGAATGCCGCTTTTATCCACGCAACTTCAATTCTGGACAAAACCGCAGGCAAAGGGGCTATCCACCACCGCACCGCCGCCAGAAAAATTTCCCGTCTGGCCAAGGCCGTAAAAAGCATTACCCAGGTTTAGTGCAGTCTCCGCGCTTTTTTTGCCCCGGTGCTGAAGCGAAGTCCGACGACAGTGCCGTTATTTTTTTGCACAACTTCACCTGAGCAATTTACGCTTGAGATTGTTGCCCGACGGCGAAGTGAATTCGCCTTGCAACAATCTCGCGGCAAGGGTTTGTGAACAAACCCTTGCAGAGCAGACGTACATTTTCAATGCCAATCTGCTCCACGGCAGAAAAGCCTTTCCTGCTTTGTCGCGATGTATTTTGTCTGGCGCATAATGCACTAATCTTGTTTGTGTCCGAGTTTATATTTTTTTATTTTTTGTTTTCGTTCTTAACACCCAAATATTTCGCGTATACTATACAGAGTAATTTTTTCGGGGCTGTTCAAGCCCGACCAAGGAGTTTTTCATGCCTCGTTTTCAAAATTTTGAAGAAGTTTTCAGCGCCCTCTATGTGGATTTTGATAACATTTACACTCGCCTGTCCGAGCAGGATCTCGCCCTGGCCCGCACTTTTGCCACCAACCCGCAACGCTGGGTACGCTGGCTGGAAGGTCACGCCCTACGCATGATGTATGGCGACGGCGTACGCCGACGCATTCTGAAACGCTGCTGTTACCTTAATCCGATCCGCTACCACGAATTTCGCCCTTATTTCATTCGCTCGGCCTTTCAGGTTGTTGACTGCCCTCCCCTGACCAATTACGGCAAAACCAGCGCCGATATCCATCTGGTTATGGATTGCATGGATGCCCTCGCCCATGTCACCCGCTTTGATGAAATCATTATCCTCTCCGGCGACGCGGATTTTACCCCTCTGCTGCTGCGTATTCAGGAATATGCCCGGCGCAGTCTGGTGTTGAGCGTTGGCTACACCTCGCCCGCTTATGCCGCCGCCTGTTCATGGCGCATCCGCGAGGACTGGTTTTTGTCTCAGGCCCTTGAAGATCAACGCGATGAAGTGGAACGTGAAGAACGTGACACGCCGAAAGCCGAAGAACGTCAGCCTTACAGAAACACGACCAGGGACTCCGAGACGCACAGCCAGACACCAGGACGCGTGGAACGCCAGACAAGGCCCCTAAACTTGAGTCTGTCTCCTCATAACCGCACCCGACTTGTAGAGGCTATCCGACAGATGATCGCAGAATCCGGTGTTCCAGTCCCCCTACCCTCTGTTGTACAAATTCTGCAAAGGGAGCAGGAAATACCTCCCGACTGGTTCGGGGCCGGAACCCTGCGCGATCTGCTCAAGGCCCTTGATCTGCAGCCGCTGCTCTTTGTCCCGGCGGGTTCGGGATTTATCCTGGACCCGGAACGTCATGAACGCCCCGATATGGACAAACTGCGCGATGAATTCCGCCAGAGACATCCCCTGCTTTATGATTTTGCCCTCAAGGCGCATCGCTTGGCTGATATACCGCTTTTAAGCCCGGAACAATACGCGACACTCTTTGCCATGCTTGCCGAAGATGTGCACAACAACAAATTCTCCCGCACCGGCACGGTGCGCAGCCTTGAGGATCGTTGCGAAGACGAAGGTCTTCCCGTTAACGCCGCGCAAATAGCTTTCATTGTGGAAGCGGTGATCCGGGGCGGCGTCAATCTTGCCGGGACTGAAGGAAACGCGGACGGAAGTCTTGAACAGATGCGCACAGCCTTCGCCGCCAATGCCGTTGAACTGTGCAGGCTTGCGCAATTGAACATCGGCGACAAGGAACGCGATCTCTTTGAACGCTGGTTTAAATCTGTCCCCACTAAAGCCGATTCTGTCTAGTGTCATGGTAAATATGCAAATGTGGATAAAGCCGCTTGATTTTTATCCTTGCACGCTCTGTGGTAAATTGCCAGTCAATTCGAACTCCCATATTGTTTCTTTGAGCCTGCCAAGCGGCACCAGAAGGAATCTGGCGGGCACCTTTCGTCGGTTTATCAACCGAAACGAATCAACTTTATTCCCCTTTTCCGGGCGCGGCGACCTTCTTTTTCCCGGCCAGACGGTGTCTGCCCATGGCGCTTAATTCGGATTTACGCAGGCGAATGGATTTGGGCGTGACCTCCACCAGTTCATCGTCAGCCACGAATTGCAACGCCCATTCCAGGGTCATGGGGCGAATTGGGGTGAGAATAATGTTTTCGTCCTTACCTGAGGCGCGCAGGTTGGTGAGTTTTTTTTCCTTGGTGGCGTTTACGTCTATATCATTATCCCGGTTGTGTTCGCCGACTATCATGCCTTCGTAAACCGGATCTCCGGGCTCAATGAACATTATCCCCCTTGGTTCCAGGTTGTATATGGCGTAGGCCACACCCCGTCCGGGACGATCCGCAACTAAAGAGCCGGTGAAACGGGCGGCGAAATCCCCCCGGTATTCCTCATAGCCGGACAGATATGAATTCATGATGCCCGTGCCCCGGGTGTCCGTCAAAAACTCATCCCTAAAACCGATAAGCCCGCGCGATGGCACGGAAAACTCAATACGCACACGCCCGCTGCCGTTGTTCACAAGCCCGAGCATACGCGCCTTGCGCTGGGAAAGCTTCTCCGTGACTATGCCCAGAAAGGTTTCGTCACAGTCAACCAGCAGATGCTCAACCGGCTCCAGGGTCTTCCCGTCTTCTTCGCGCAGAATGACCTGGGGGCGACCAACACTTAATTCAAAACCTTCCCGCCGCATCTGTTCTATAAGGATGGCGAGCTGAAACTCGCCCCGACCCATGACCACAAAACTCTCGCGGTCTTCGGATTCCCGCACCTGAACCGCCACATTGCGCTGGCTCTCCCTGATCAGGCGTTCGCGGATCTTGCGCGACTGCACCACCTTGCCTTCCAATCCGGCCAAAGGCGAGGAATTTATGCCGAAGTACATGGAAACCGTGGGAGCGTCCACTTTAAGACGCGGCAGAGCGCGCGGCGTATCCTTCATACAGATGGTGTCGCCGATAAAAATATTCTCCAGACCGGCAAGCACCACAATTTCACCGGCCCCGGCCTCTTCCGCCTCCACAAGCCGCATACCTCCGTAAACCTGAAGTTTGGTGATTTTCAGGGCTTGCTGTTCCCCTTCCTCGCCTATACGAATCAAGGCGTCACGCGCCCCAACCCGGCCATGACGTATCCGCCCAACGGCCAGACGACCCAGGTAGTCGGAATAGTCAAGGTCGGAGACAAGCATCTGGAACGGTTCATCCGGATCATGCTCCGGGGCTGGTATCTCCCTGATAACAGCATCCAGCAAAGGCGAAAGGTCCTTGCCCTTTTCCTCAAGGGAAAGCATGGCCACCCCATCGCGACCAACGGCATAAAGCAGGGGAAACTCAAGCTGCTCTTCCGTAGCGTCCAAATCGATGAACAGATCATATATTTCGTTCAGCACTTCCGCTGGACGGGCGTCCTTACGGTCCACCTTGTTGATCACCACCATGACGCGCAGGCCCATCTCCAGGGTCTTTTTCAGGACAAAACGCGTCTGCGGCAGCGGGCCTTCGGCTGCGTCCACAAGCAGAATGGCCCCGTTCACCATGGACAAGGCGCGTTCCACTTCCCCGCCGAAATCAGAGTGGCCCGGAGTATCCAGAATGTTGATTTTCACATTTTTCCAGAAAATCGCGCAGTTTTTTGCGGAAATGGTGATACCACGCTCGCGCTCCAGGTCCATGCTGTCCATGATCCGCTCATCAACAAGCTTGCCCTCGCGAAAAACTCCGCTCAAACGGAACATGGCGTCAACCAGGGTGGTCTTGCCGTGATCGACATGGGCGATGATCGCCACGTTACGGATATTCTCATTCTTCTGTACCATACTAGGATTCTCTCAAAGCGCCGGGGCGCAAGACTTGATAATTCAATTTCAGTGCCGGGCGCACTCATAACCGGCGCACGCGGCAAAATGCCGCCGCCGCATAATTACCACACTGCCCCCGCAATGCAACCGCCAATCTTACACGCCCCGCGCCAAGTTGCCGAAGTCCGATGTCAGGGGTCAGGGGAATAAACGGCCACCAGCAGATGTCAAGGGGAAACCCGGGGCCGTTTTGCCTCGCACGGCACCTTCACCTGACACTTGCCACAGCCATAACGCGGGCTGTGCTTTTGCAGCGTTCTGTCCAGAAAAGCCGCGCAAGGCGAGTGCGCCTTGCCTTTCTCAATGCTGATAGCCCGCGCAGGACAGTTGCCCACACAGACCCCACAGTGTAAGCAGTATGCGTACAGGTCCGTATAAGGGCGCTGCGTCCGTTCCACAAACAGCCGGGTGACAAGACTCCCGAACCTCCCGGCCACACCTTTTTCAGTAATCAACCCTCTGGACAGACCAAAGGTGCCCAGACCACATATATAGGCCACATGGCGTTCCGACCAGTTACTGGTGAATATGCCGCTCTCTCCATCGCGCCCGGCTTCTGTCCGGGAGCAAAAACGCCCGTCAATTTGCGGAGCCACGCTGCTATACCCACGGTCCGTAAGCACTTCCCGCAAATAGACCAGAAGTGCGGCTAGCAGCGCCTGTCCCTCAATACGGGCATGCAGCCATTCTTCCGCAGGCCAGCTCATGCCCTTTTTGTTGGCCTCACGCACTGCCGCCGTGAAGGGCAGAAAAAAGGCAATGACGGTTTGCGCGCCCGTGAGCCATTCGTCAGGGGCAAGGACATGCGGACCAATGACCTCAGGCTCCCGTAGCCGCACAAAAAGAGCATCATCCGGAGCGCCGAAAGCAAAGAGAGGCTGGTCAAATATTTTCAGCCCCACAGATCGGCTGGAGATGGCAATGTGCTCCGAAATGCAATTCCCCGTATGGGTCGCAATAAATCGTTCGGCCATTTTGGTAATATCGCCGCCTGTCAGAGGCGGCGCAAGGCGAGGCGCGTCCATAAGGCGTAACTCCTCCAGATTCCCATGCTGTTGTCGCCCGTCACACTCGAAGTATAGAAAAAATCTAGATTTTTGTCAATCTTGAGACTGCACCATCTAACAGGTTTAAAGGCAATAAACAGCCACGCCGGGGCTGACCTTTTTACAGCCGGGCAACTGATACGGGCACAGCACAGATGGTGAGCCATGTGGTAAACCACATCGGTAAATATAACTATAATAATTATCATATTTACAAAATGATCAAAAGTGGATTATAATCAAGTTCGAACAGATTTACATTGAAAATGTACATCTGCTCTGCAAGGGTTTGCCTGCAAACCCTTGCCGCGATATTGTTGCAAGGCGAATTCACTTCGCCGTCAAGCGGCAATCTCAAGCGAAAATGCTCTAGTTGGAGTAAAGTGGACGATTAACATTTAAGGAGTAAGAGATATGCAGTACACTTATGAATATGCTTCACCTATGGGTATGATTACGGCAGCAAGTAATGGCGAAAGCCTTACAGGCCTCTGGTTCAATGGTCAAAAATATTTTGCTGCCACATTGGAAAAAGAAAACACGGCAAAGATAATGCCGATTTTTAAAGAAACAAAAAAATGGCTGGACATATATTTCACAGGCAAAAATCCTGGTTTCATGCCATCACTGTATATGAATGGAAGCGAATTTCGTATAGCTGTATGGAAAATTCTTTGCCAAATACCCTTTGGCGCAGTGATTACTTATGGCGACATAGCAAAGCAGATAGCAGATCAAAAAGGTCTCAAGAAAATGTCAGCCCAGGCAGTGGGCGGAGCTGTAGGGCACAACCCTGTTTCCATTATTGTACCCTGCCACCGTGTTGTTGGCGCAAACGGGAACCTTACAGGCTATGCAGGGGGGATTGGCACAAAAATTAAACTGTTGACTCTTGAAGGACTTGATATGAAGAAGTTCTTCGTCCCAGCAAAAGGCACAGCACTATAATAAAACGGCGGATGGCGAAGTGAATTCGCCTTGCAACAATCTGCGCTGCAAGGGTTTGCTCACAAACCCTTGCAGCGCAGATGTATATTTTCAATGCTAATCTCTAATATGAATGGTCGGAATCCAGTTCCTTTTTGGTGATCTTGTTCGAGAACACGCTATAAACCCAGGACTGGTACGCTATTACTATCGGCACACAAATCAAGGCCACGCAGAGCATGATGGTTAAGGTAAGCTGTGAAGAAGCTGATTTGCTCATGCTGATGCTGAATTCGGGGTTGATATTCGAGGGCACAAGATTCGGAAACATCCCGATAACCCCGAACATGGTTACGAGCAGAATAAATCCTGCGCTGGACGCGAAACTGCATACGAGTTTTCCACTTTTAAGAAAACCGCGCACGGCAAAAAGAAGCACAACGGCCAGGAGGGGTATGAGGCACAAGGGTAAAATGCGCAGGAAGATGCCGTAAAGCGGCGTATATACGGCGGTGGCAACCAAAAAAGCCACAGCCAGAACCACCAGGACGAGCCAGAGCTTTTCCGCGCACTTCTGCGCTTTGGCCTGCAAATGTCCTTCGGATTTCAAAGACAGCCAAATCGCTCCGTGTACGGCGAACATAACCACAAAAACGAGTCCGCCCAACAGGCCGTAGACATTCAGCAAGCTGAAGATCGTGCCCATATAAACGCCTCTATCGTTAATCGGTATGCCCTGGAAAAGCCCGGCAAAAGCCACGCCAAGAAGCAGCGCGGGGAGAAAGCTGCCCAGGAACTGAACGATGTCCCAGATCTTTCTCCATTGCGGACTATCGATCTTGTTGCGGAATTCAAAGGAAACCGCGCGGAAGATCAGGGCAAAGAGCAGAATGAGCAGAGGCGCGTAAAGAGCGCTGAACAAAACGGCATAGGCTAAGGGGAAGGCGGCGAAGGTGACGCCGCCGGCCGTGATCAGCCAGACTTCATTGCCGTCCCAATAGGGGCCGGCGGCATTGAAAATGACCCGACGCTCGTCGTCGTCAGTAGCGATAAAAGGCAAAAGTGTTCCCATCCCCAGGTCAAAACCGTCCAGGACGAAATAAATTCCCCAAAGCAGTCCCCAGAGAAGAAACCAGATAACTTGTAACACTTCGTGCGAGAGTATTTCGGACATAATTCTTCCTCGGTACGTTAGGTTTGAGTCTCTAGACGGACGGAGCGGCGCTTTCAGGCCCCTTGAGGGCATATTTGCGCAGCAGATATATGTCCAGAACGCCAAGCAGACTATAAACGACAATAAATACGCCCAGCGACAAAGCCACGGAGGAGGCGGGCACGGACGATATTCCCTGAACAGTAAGCATAAGTTTGTTCACAATCCAGGGTTGACGCCCGACCTCAGCCACTGTCCAGCCGGCCATGATGCAGATATAGGGCAAGGGAATAATCAGGGTAAGGACCCTGGCGAAGCCGGGACGGGAGGCTATGCTGTCACGCCAGATAAAGGCCAGAATCGCCAGTATCGGGAAGAGTATGGCCAAGCCAATCATGAAACGGAAAGCCAGAAAGGTCAAAAGAACAGGGGGAATGGCGTCTTCGGCCTTGATCGGGCGCATGACCTTTTCCCCGTCCGCCATCACAGTCACTGGAGTAGCCGGATTGTAGCCGGTTTTCGCGACAAATTCCGCAAAGTCCTTCGGCCCTATCTGGTTGAGTCCTACGACCTCGGAGGAGCTGTCGCCGGTGGCGAGAAAACTCAGGAAACCGGGAAGCGGCAGGGCTTCAAAATAATTGCGCCGATTTTTTTCGTCCGGCAGCGTCAGCATATACACGGGCGCGGATTTTTTGGTTTCCCAGTGCGATTCCATGGCCGCGAGTTTGGCGGGCTGATACTTTGCGACGGTTACACCGTGGCTGTGGCCTTGCAGAGGCAGCAGAATCGAGAAGACCAGGGTCCAGCCGGCGGCCAGTTTGAAGGATCTCTCAAAAAAGTCCTTCTCCTTGTTTCGCACCAGATGTATGGCGGATACGCCGAGCACAAAGAATCCGGCCAGCATCCAGGACGCGATAATGGTATGGAAATACTGGCTCCAGGCGAAGGGATTTGTCACCACAACCCAAAAATCGGTCAACTGGGCCTTGCCGTTGGCAAAACTTGAACCGATTGGGTTTTGCATCCAGCCATTGGCTATAATAATCCACAGGGCGGAAAGGTTGCTGGCAAAGGCCACGGCCCAGATGGCAAAGCAATGGACCTTTTTTGAAACCTTATCCCAACCAAAATGCCAGACCGCTATGAAGGTGGACTCCAGAAAGAAAGCCAATGTGGCTTCAATAGCAAGGATGGAGCCGAATATGTCGCCAACGCCATGGGAGTAATTAGCCCAGTTTGTTCCGAACTGGAACTCAAGGGTTATCCCGGTAACAATGCCAAGGGCAAAGTTAATAAGAAAAAGTTTGCCCCAAAATTTGGTCATCCTCTTGTACTGCTCGTTGCCGGTACGGAGATACATGGTCTCCATGATGGCCAGGAGCACCGTAAGCCCGAGGGTAAGGGGCACAAAGATAAAATGGAAAAAAACAGTTACAGCGAACTGCAATCTTGACAATAATACGACATCCATATGTCAACCCTTCGCTTTAATACATTCCTGATAGCCTCCGCCCGC